>CAZBVH010000032.1:0-15740 GCA_964495315.1 uncultured Candidatus Bathyarchaeia archaeon
GGAGGGTCTTCGCGAGGTGTGACTTTCCGGTTCCCTTCTTCCCTGAGATTATGTTGAGCGCCGCGTCTATCGCTCTTGCGTCTATCTCCACTCTCGCCTTCCTCCTCGTCTTCCCGATCTGGATAGGCAGTGGCTTACTTGAGCTGAGCAGTTTGAGGAGTGTCTCATCAGGGATTCCGACTACACGCGACTTCGATCTTGTGGGTATCCATGAGATGTCGTCCGTGAATTTGCCTTCGGCTAGGGCTCCTCTTATTCGGCATCTTAGGAGCTTTGCGTCCTTCACAAGTTCAACGTATGACTTGACCTCGAGGGGGTCGAAGTCTTCTCCGTCTATCTTAGAGATCGAGGATCTTCTGAGGATATCCTCGAGGATTCCGGGTACGTTTGCGTAGTCTATCTCGACGACTTGTGCGATCAGGCCTCTTTCGGCTGAGGTGTCCTCGATCAGTAGGTACTCTCCTTTGCTTATGCCTTGAGGAGGGCAGTTGATGATCTGCACCTCGCCGTTCTCTATCTTGTATAGGCTTAACATAGGTTGATCTCTGGCTCCAGCGAGCGGTTTCCTGCGAAGGGTCCGAAGAGTATGCGCCGGATGCTTGGATATTCTATGACTCTGAACCCGTAGTTCTCGTCGAGGAATCGGTGCATCCCGATCACTTCGGCTGCGTTGAACTTCGAGAGTATGTGGGCGAGTCGGAGTGTCTCTGGGTATCCGTCTTGCGTGAGATCGTTGCCGATCATCTTCTCGACGGTGGTTATCCTATCCGTCTCTGGGAGTTCTCTGTCTACGTCCAGTCTGAATGGGAGGCCGTCGCATGTGAGTTTGGCGACGTAGACCTTGCCCAATAGCAGGAGTCTCTGTGTTCTTTGGATTGCGTGGTCGATGTCTATGAGGCAGGGGGTTTTGTGCCCTCGCATGAGGTCTGTCATTTCTTTGAGTAAGAATAGTTGGGTCTTCTTCGAGATCCCAACAATACTGTTTCCTCTCGCTCTGGCCAGTTCCAACAGCATGTTAGCTGCCCGGGTCTCGCCTTCACCTGCTGGGACTGTCAGTGAACCGTCCCAGAGGAGAATCGCGTCGTTGTACTTCTTTGCAACTCTTGTCTTCAGGATTGTCTCGAAGACGGTTAACAACTCTTTACACGCGTTCGTGGTCGCTGCTCCAGTGTCTATCAATGGAAGTTTGAGATGGGTTGCCGAGTGCTCGTTGGCGACTCTGTTCTCTCCGGTCTTGATATGGAAGAGTAGAGGGCCTAGCCGGCTGTAGCGGTATCTCTTGCTCTCTCTGGAGACGGCTGTTCCCCGGATCGCGTAGAGGGCTCCGTGTTGGGTCTCTCCTAGGTCGAGTATTGAGGCATCGATCGCGGCGACGGGTGAGCCGTCTCTTAGGGGTTGCAGCTCGATTGGTGTCAGTTGCCTGATCTCATGTTCACTGAAGATGCTCTTCGGCTCGGTGAAGTGGTTGGCTGTGGGGTTCCAGGGCGGCTCTAGGTATTCTATGCTTGAGGATCTGTCTATGCTCTCGATGGATGTGCGTGCGAGGTCGGCGAACTCTTCGAAGCTTCGGTTGCTGATATCGAATTCTGTGAAGCGCCCTATGTTCTGCATGTCGGTTTACCTGCGCACAAGGCTTTTATTGAACAATTCAACAATATGACAACAAAGAGAAGCTATTTAAGTGTTGTGTTGTTCAATAGCATTGCTCAATACAATAGGGGCGTATCAATTGTCTAGTCGACCTCCGATCAGGCTGAAACTCAGGATCGGAGATGTTGAAGCGGAGATAGAATGCGAAGAGTCCCAGCTGCAGCAGGCGGTGGAGCAGGTGGTCACCGCGCTCCAGAAACAGAGCGAGACCCTCTCAAAAATAACTAGTGCCTCAGTGCCTCGTGCAACTGTCCTTGAGAAGCAAACCTGCAAGACGGTGATAACAGGGCTATGGGAAGAGGGCTGGTTCTCCATCTCTAGGAATTTGGGCGAAGTTCACGAAGAGATGGCCCGCAGAGGCTATCATTACGACCGTACAGCCGTTGCACACACCCTTGTGGATCTAGTGAGAGAAGGATTGCTCACCCGACAGGGAGGGGCTCGGCAGTATACCTACGTGCAGAAGAAGCCCTCACACTAATGTGAGGCTACTGACCTATCGTGTCTAGATGCCTGTATTTCAGGTTAGGACATAGCCGTAACCTTTCTCCGTTCTCATCCGACGCAGCCTATTCTTCTTCGTTAGATTCGTGAGTGTACCGGTGATTGAGCCCTTCGAGTAGTAGATCGCATTCGTCACCAAGGCTTCATTAATCTCTTGCCATATCCGAGGGGTTCTACCCCACTCTGTTGATAACAGATTGATAATTGCGTCCGACGGTCCTGACGGTCTGGGAATCGTAGGGGGTGCTTCGCTCGGCTCAACTATCCCAACTTTCTCGACTTCTGCTTTTGCTGAAGGTGTTCCAGGTTGCTCCTTTTGCGCAACCTCGAAGCTCTTTGAGAGATTCTCCATGATTCTCGGCAGCTCATTCAGTGTTGCCATTACTTCATCTTTCTTTCCGCCGAGCTCGATCTCGCAGTCTCCAATCCGTACCCTTATTGAGAAGCGCTCTTCTGTCATGCTGCATTCTCCTTAGATCTTGAGAGCACTTGACTTTGGAACTGTATGATTCCCGCCGTCGTCGCTCTGTACTCTCCTCTTTCAACGCGGTCAACCCATCCCTTCTTGATCAGATTCGGCATCTCGTTCCTTACGGTTTTGGCGGCCTTTCCCGCAAGTTTAGCGATGTCATCCGTGTCCAGCGTCTCCTTGTCCATTTTTCCTATCCTTTTTGAGACGAAGGCTCCGATCAGGCAAAGCATAATTGATACATCGGTTGGCAGGTCTGTTTTCATGATCACCAGTCCATCATCGGATATTCCGATGACTCCTTTCAGACTCCTCATTAGTTCTTCAAGCTCCAAACTGATTGTTAGATCAGATACTACCTTGTAGGTGGGATAGACATTTGACAAGAATCTCAGAATGCAGTCGATAACCTCATCCGCGTTGCCCTGGAAATCAAGATGACCCTTCCCAAGGATCTCTATATGACCGGAAATCTCTGGCTTTCTGTCTTCCAAGTATTGTCCTCCTTGCTGGATCCACCTTAATCCCCTCTAATCTGCCTTAATCCTCTAAAATGTTTCCACATTTATATGACAATTCTACATCTCCTGCGAAAAGAGCCTGCATTTCAAGGAAAATCGCATTATCCTAGACGGAGTACCTCAAAGTAGCTTCAATTGAGAGCCGCGGCTGAGGGGCAGGAGACTGCTTCACCTTTCCGTATACTTTCGCACATCGGCAAGAAGCCAGTAGAATGCCTTGCCTACTAGTCTAGTTTATAAGTTCAACTTGAATACATTTAAATCCAGAAATCTGCATTCCGATTTCACTACTGTACTCTGCTTTAACGGAAGTCTCGCTAGGGTCATGACGCCAAGACAAAAAGAAGACATGACCATTCTCCTTGAGAGAATGGATGAGAGCCTGAGAAGGATTGACCGAAGACTAGGTGAGTTCCTGAAGAAACAAGATAACATCCTTGCCACTCTAGCGTCAGGAAAACCAAGTCGCATTGAGGCCGGCGACCTCGAGAATTCCCCGCTTGATGTTGTTACGCTCCTCTCACTGCCTGACCATCTCAGGAAGACAGCGATGGTACTTTGCAAGGAAGGTGAAGCGATTGCTGACCAGGTTGCGAAGAAGACTGGAAGGGCGAGAGCGGTTGAGAGTGGTTATCTGAACCAGCTCTGTACAATGGGATATGTAAAAAAGAAGCGGAAAGGTAGAGATGTCTACTTCTACGTTGAGAGGTGAAAGAAGTTGAAATCATTCACATTCCACTCCTACAAAGGCGGAACAGGAAAGACATTCATGTCCATAAGTCTGGCCTTGCTCTATGCCAAGAGAGGAAGCAAGGTGTGTCTGCTTGACTTCGACTTTCGGGCTCCAAGCCTCAATGCCTTCTTCGATATCCCTAGACCCAAGTTTACAGTGAACCAGCTCGTTGACGGGCAATGCGAGGTCGACTCAGTCATCGCCGATGCTACCAAGGAATTCTCCCTTCCTGGGAAGCTCTATGTCGGATTCGCTGATTCTTCAACTGAGGGAATAAGCGAAGTCACCGCGAAGGACAGGAAATGGCAGATGAAATCTCTTCGCTTTATCAACAGATCCCTTCAGACCCTATCCGATAAGCATGAAGTGGACTATGTCATATTCGATTCGAGCCCAGGCTTCCAATACTCCTCGATCAACGCGATCCTAAGCTCAGATGTTGCTGTGCTTGTTACAACGCCTGACAGAGCCGATATGAGCGGCACCTCTGAGCTCATAAGAGGAGTCTATGAGACTCTCGAACGAAGAACAGGAATCATGCTCAACAAGGTACCTACCGGCGGTCCATCGATAGGCCTCGACTCAGGAATAGTAGAGAAATTCAGTTCAAGTTTCAAGCTCCCCATAATCGAGGTTATTCCTTGCAGCTGTGAGATTGTTATGCGGACTGATAAGTCATTCTTTGTTCTGGAGCACCCTGACCATCCGATCGTGAAAACTTTGAACTCTGCTGCCGACAAGCTCGAGAAGTTCTAGTGCCTCTTGCTGTCGCCTGCCAACTGCTTGGCTCTTTTTATGTAGTCCCTCATTCTTCGCTGCTCCAGGGTCCTCGACGGCAGAACTTCTTGAGCGAAGAGCAGAGGTATTACTGCGAGAAAGTTCAGAAGAGTGGCTATTGAAAAGAGGTGTGTTGAGGAGAGTTGCGAAAGTATGGGGTTGAGAAGGTACCCGACGGCTTGAGAGAGGAAGAAAGGCATCATTCCAATTGCGTAGAATTGCTCTCTCTTTTCTCTTGATCCAAGTTCGCCCCAGAGGACTAGGACATATGCAATGGACAACACACCCCACGCAATCCCTGTGGTAGTTGAGAAGAATAGCCACGACACTAAGGAAGTCTGAGCGAGGCTCAAAGCAGCCAATCCAAGACCAAGAATTACCATGGCAAAAGTGATGCTTGTTCGACGACCAAAGAAGTCTATCGCCATGCCAGCTAATATTGAGGAAAAGCTACCGCTTAGACGCGTCAGCATTAGCCCCTTTTCAATTGTGGCTTGTTGATAGAATTTTCCGTACACATGCGTGTCTATACCATTGATGAGGCTGAAAGTTACCCAAGGAATGAAGTATAGAAGGAATTCTTTCCGCTGTACAAATTGTGGGCCATTTGTTACTCCGTTTCGCGATGGCTTCCGGGAGTCGGTCACCTCGATGAAGGGTATTGTAGCAAGTCCCAGTGCTCTCCACCCTGCATACGTTGCTAGACGTATTGAAGACTCAAGACTCTGAGTTGCCACTAGGAACAAGGGTGTCAGGAGATACGTCAGAAAGATCATGACGCCTCCGACTCGTCCTCTCTCCTCTATTGCAGTGGAATTACTGAAATATGTGAGGCATTTCGGGAAACCAAATCCCACAGAAAAACCCAGCAATATGGCAAATGCTAGAAGTCCGATGTCAGTTCTTAGTCCAATAAAGCTTGGCAAGAGCAATGTGGCAATGTCAACAATTATCCAATAAAACAGAACGGTTTTCATCCTGATCTTTGACAGTGTGAGTACCCCAACCACGGACGAAAGAGCGATCGAGGAAAGAAAGCTCGCAAGGATGGCCTCCTTTCCTAAGTACCCGAAGGAGGGGTTCCGCTGGGTCACGATGGACTCCAGGTGGATAGTCATGAGATAGTACCAAGAAATAGAGTTAGCAATTAGACCTGCAATTACGATGAACTTCTTGCGAGAAATCTGAATATCCTCGCCGTAACCCATCATTTGGGTAGAAACCATATAAATTAGCAACCCTTATATTTATATGTTGTAGTCATGTTCAACATGAATACATTCAACTCACTTACTGAACACAGCTTATGGAGGTGAAAATGATGAGCGTTTCAACTCTAAGAGGTTTCCTCACAAGATCACCTGTACAGACTTGGTAAGTCGTTTCGACTTCGGAAAGAATCATCTGTTCAGCCGCCCTAATGTACCTAGCTATGCGGGCACAAACGTACAGTTTTTTCCCTATGAACTTTGATACATCGAGTGAGGGATCTCATGGAAAGCGTTAGGAACATTTTCCGTCTACGAGGCTCATCCTCGTTGGCACGAGCAAGGTCTCGTGCAAAGATCAGCATTTCTGATAAGACATCCAGATCAGCTATCTCACAGCTGATGTCTTACTGGAAAGATTACACCAGACCAGCATTGATGTCCTTGGCATGTGAAGCGGTGGGCGGAGACCCCGAATCAACCAAGGACGTCGGCTCTTCCATGATTCTCTTGGCTGCCGGGATCGACATTCATGACGACGTGATCGACCGATCACAAAGGAAAGACTATGGGGAGACTGTCCTAGGAAGAAGAGGTGTCGAGATTACCCTTCTCGTCGGAGACATACTGCTAGTGAAAGGACTAATCTCGCTGGCATCAAACCTCGTCTGTCATGGTCTCTCAAAGGAAGAAGTCAACGCTGCTCTAACCTTGACTGAGAACCTCCTGCTGGAGCTGAGCGACGCGGAAGCCGGGGAGCTCAGACTCAGAAGACGGACGGATATTACTCCCAGAAGCTATCTACGATCAACTCGAATGAAGGCTGCGGACATTGAGGCGTATATGCGGATCGGTGCAATCTTGGGCGGAGGATCAACTGCAGAGATAGAGGCCTTAGCCAGATACGGGAGGGCCCTGGGGATGATCATCATACTTAGAGACGACCTCTCCGATATGCTAGACTACAAAGAGGAACTCCCCCATCGAGTAGCATATGAACACCTGCCTCTACCCATACTCTACGCCCTGGAGAATCCTGAGGTCAAGAAGAAGCTTGAACCCATCCTCCGCAAATCAAAGATCCGAAGAGATGAGGCAGAAAAGATCCTCAAGATCACGTATGAGGCTGGGGGTCTAGCGGGCTACGAGAAGGCTGTGAGGAGGCTCGTACGGGATTGCCAAAGAGAGATCAGTGTCATGCGTCCGAGCAAGGCCCGCTCAACCTTAGGAACCATAGCCGGTATCACCGCCCCTCCGTCTTTGGCAGATCTTGAGTTCTAGTCTGCCGGACAACTCAAAGACAACCGACAGACAGCAAGAACAAGATAGCTTTCTGAATGCTCTCGCCAACCGAATAGACATTTAGGTGGAAACCGTCAGGGACTAGCTGCTCGAAACGATCCCAAAGGATCTTGAGTGCATGTTTGAGACCCGGATGCCGGTGAAACATTCTCTCTATTCCTAAGAACGTGTGAGGCAACGATTGGTGTTAAGCCTTGCAGATTACTTGAGAAAAAAGGGGACAAAAGGAGAGGTGAGGTCGGTCTACTTACCTCTCACCTTCTCCAATGCCTTGTCTACATCTTCCAATCCAAGCTTCTTGAGGACGCTGGACTTGGGTATACCGTTCTCGTCCCATCCGATCATCTTATAGTACTCAGGTCTTCTCTGGTTCACGAAGGCGCGGTCTGTTGTCTTACCCTTGTAGGGTCCTGAGGGTAGCGGATCATAGAATCTCTTAGGGTTGTCATCATCCTTGGCTGGATGCCACTTTACGTCCGGTCCTCCGATGAGTTCGGCTGCACGCTGGATGTGTGCGATTCGGGGTCCAAGGGTCGTCTTCCACATCTTCTCTGTCGTGTTCCATCCGGTGACGGCTCTGAAGAATCTCCATTGGAGATCTCCCAGTCCGCCTCCCCATCCGATCACGTTGCAATAGACCGCAGAGTCTGCGAAGACCGTCTCAAGGTCATTGTAACCGTCGAAGATCGTGGAAGTGTGGTCTCCTCCTTGGACTGAGCATGCGTAGCAGATGTCCTTTGTGTAGTCTAAGTTGCTTCTTGTCCCGTGGGCGCCCACTTCAACTCCCTTAACGGTGACCGCGTAGGGGCTCACGTCCACTCCCTTGATCTCGGATATCTTCTGTGCTGCTCTGTAGGTGCCTTCCGCGAGTATGTCGAAGAACCTGCCCCTTCTATCCGCTATTCCCCTTGCTAGCTCTTCTATGGACTTGACGTCTCCCCACTTCGGCTCCAATCCGCCTAGATCCTCTTTCGTCAGGATACCCCGCTGGAAGAGTTCCATGGCGAACGCTATGGTGTTGCCGCCGTTGATCCCCGAGTATCCAAGCTCCTCGATTAGGGATGAGAGGTATAATACCCCTGCTGGATTGAAGACGCCGACGTTCGGTCCGAGGTAGGCCTCCATCTCGTAGTCAGGATTATCTGAGATCGCCCCCTTGTATGGTCCGGTCTTGGCTACCGCCAGCTTCATGCATGCGAGCGCGCATCCGTAGTCTGCCCAGTAGCGTTTCACCCAGAGTCTCAGGTCGAAGTTCGGTCCTCCCATCGTCTTCTCGTCGTGCCACTCTTCCTGCCAGTTTCTCACCGGCTCTGAGCTGGTGTTTGCGCCGACCTCGTATCCTGCGTATCCTGTTCCCCAACGGCGTATCCGTCTCATCGAGTAGGAGAGCTTCTCCGTCTCCTTCATCAGCCTGGGCATCTGATCCTGCTTGGCGACCTTTGGCATCGGTCCGGTTCCTTTAGCCGCTATTGCTTTGAGGTTCTTTGACCCCATAACAGCTCCGTAGCCGCCGTATCCTGCGGCGTGGCTCCACTTCTCAAGGACCGCGGCGGTTCTGATCCTGTTTTCTCCTGCGGGACCGATGTAGAGCATCCCAGGCTCTTTCTGAATGCCTAGTCGAGCGTGGCGTTTGTCGAGTTCGGTCTTCACCTCTCTCGTAAGCTTCCTGAGAGTCTCCTTGCCTTCCAGGCCTTGAAGATGCTTTGCGTCCCTTATCTCTACGTTCTCGTCGTCTATCAGCAGGTAGACTAGGGAATTGGCTTTTCCAGAGAGGATAATACCGTCCCAGCCTGCACACTTCAGTTCTATTGGGAACTCCCCGCTTACCGTTGAGCCGACGATCCCGTTACTCTGAGGGGACTTGCCTGTTACGCAGATCCTTGCACCATGGAAATATCCGGTTAAAGGTCCTGGTAGCACGAGGAGTAGGTTCTCAGGTCCAAGGGGATCTACTGACTCCCATCTTGAGCCGAGTCTATCCCAGAGTATCCGGGCGCCAAGCCCTCTTCCTCCCACGTACTTGTAGAGGGTTTCCTCCGGGAGTTTTGTCTCCTCTATCTTTCCTGCTGATAGGTCTACGTCTAGGAACTTGCCTGCGTATCCGCCTACCATTCTAGATCAACTCCTTTGCTTTCTCGCCGTATAGGTTCTCGGCGAGCATCTCTGTCAGCTCTTCAGGTGTCTTGGCATACAGCTTGTGAGAGACTGGTTTCATCTCTCTAGTGGTCAATAAGGCACGGTAATCGGCTTCTTGGCATATCTTGGCGCACTGGGGGTCTCCGCCGCAGAGGTCACAGATCAAGATTACGTTCTTCTTCGGGTGTAGGTGAGGGATCTTTCCCGGGCAAGCCTTTATGCATAAACCGCATGCTGTGCACTTCCTCGCGTTTACCTTAACTGCTGAGGTTTTCTCGTTGACCGAGAGTGCGTCGAATGGACAGCTCTCGACACATGGGTAGTCGTGGCATTGGGCACAGAGGTGCGGTATCTCTGCTCCTGGCACCAGCATGAAGACCCTTATCCTGGAAGCCTCTGGCCAGATTCTGCCCTCGTGGTATAAGCTGCAAGCCATCTCGCATTTCCTGCATCCTGAGCATCTTAGGTAGTCTCGTTCAACCCATAGTCCTTCCCTTCGTTCGATTGCCATAATGATTCACTTTCCTTGATCTTTGGTGGGTAGCATCTTAGTTCCTTTTGCACTATTATAACTTGCCACTCTTCCCACATCCTCGCGGTCGACCTGGCGACTCTGGATGCTCGCTTCGTGAAGAACCAATAGGATTTTGAGTAGGTGCCCTCTAGCTTTGTTGCTGCGGTGATCGCAGGCTTGAAGACAGCGATCGTGAGTTGTAGCGACAGGACTGGGCTCCTTGATTTCTGCAGGCGTATCGAAAGTGTTTTTCAGATCTACTCGACAGGGGGGACAGCCTCTTTTCTCGTAGAGTCCGGTATTGCGGCTAAACCTGTGTCGGAGCTGGCTGGTTTCCCTGAGATCTTGGGTGGGCGTGTCAAGACTCTGCATCCGAGGATCTTAGGCGGGATCCTCTCTCGTGGTAAGGAGGATTCCGAGGACATGATCAGATATGGCTTGACTCGCATAGACCTAGTTGCTGTAAATCTCTACCCATTCTCAGAGGTCGTCTCCAGAGAGCATGACCTCTCGGAGGCATTAGAGAATATTGACATCGGTGGCGTCACGCTAATTCGGGCTGCTGCCAAGAACTACATGAACGTCATTGTCGTGATAGACCCGTCCGACTATGGTTGGGTTGCCGACTCGCTAAGTGAGGGGAAGGATCTCTCAGAGAAGGAGCGCCTCCATCTGGCGAGCAAGGCTCTGACCCACATCGCCGAGTATGATGCCGCCGTGGCAAGATACTTTCAATCCCTTGAAGGGAAGTCCCGCATAGAGTAGAGTCCCTATAGGGTCGCCGGAAGCGTGTATCCGAGATCCCGGCTACATGGCAGACATCGGCAGAAAAGATGTTTATAATATGAGTATCCGCTAAGAACAGGGGGTCACTAATGGAGAAAACTAGGGTTCTAGAAGAGCTGAAGGCGGCCATAGTCAACTGCGTCAGGCTGGAAGATGTGAAGCGGCTTGCGAAGAGGGCTCTGGACATTGAAACTGAGCCTCTCGAGATCGTTGACGCCGTAAAGGAAGCGCTTGATGAGGTCGGAGACCTATACGAAAAGAGAGAGTACTTCCTGATGGAGCTCACCCTGGCCGGTAGTACGGCAGCCGAGGTAATGAACGTGATCAAGCCGGAGCTGAAGAAGTCGGCATCACTTACAAAGGGAAAGGTAGTCATTGGAACGGTGGCTGGCGACCTCCACTACATCGGCAAGGACATAGTGATCGTTATGCTGGAGTCGCAGGGTCTGGAAGTGGTAGATCTGGGTGTTGATGTCCTATGCGAGAGATTTGTCGAGGCCGTAAAGAAGGAGAAACCCAATGTGCTGGCTATGTCAGGGCTTCTCACAATTGTCGTTGATGAGATGGGCAGAGTCATAGACGCCCTGAGAGACGAGGGATTGAGGGACAAGGTGAAGGTCATGATCGGCGGAAGAGCGGTAAACCCAGAGTACGCAAGACAGATCGGTGCGGATGCGTTCGGTGCCAATGCGGTTGACGCGGCAAGATTGGCCGTACAGTGGACCGAGGAGAAGGCGGATGGCCAATAGAAGAGACGACCTCTTGAACACGATCGGGCACAGCGAGCCGAGAAGGGTTCCGATATCCGAGCTCTCAATAGATCCCGTACATATTGAGACCTTGATGTTTCCTGAGAGGTTCTGGTCGCCTGCTGATAAGCCGTCCGCTGAAAGGATAGAGCTACTGAAACATAACGCAAGGGTCAGGGTCGAATGCTGGGATAAGCTCGGCTTCTCCGTAGTTCCAGACAATATGGCGCTGACGCCGCCATCAGGATGGTCTGCTAAGATCCTGTCTGAGGAAGAAGCAAGGAAGATGAGAGAAGAGACTGGGCTGCTCTATACCGCCGGGACCTTTGTCGATGAGTGGGGAAGAGGGACCGTCTACGACTCGAAGTGCAAGGTCTGGGTTCAACAGTATGGGACCATTACGTCTCTCGAGGATTGGGAGAGATGGGCTGAAGCGTTTCCGGATCCCTGGGCTGAGGGGCGCGATATCGACGCGAAGATAACAGTGAAGCTCACAGATGAACGTGACATGGCTTCAGCTGGCGTATTGAGGGAGCCACTAGCCACGCTCTTCGAGGCTTTCCCCGTCGCAACCTACTACCGCCTGCAACAGGAAAACCCACAGTTCATCAAGAAAACGGTGAAAGCCTACACCGACTACAACTGCGAGTGCATCAAGAGATACAGCGAGCTAGGATTTGACTTAGTCATAAGCACGGGAGACATAGCCCATAGGGACGGGCCTCTGATAAGGCCAAGGCTCTTCGAGGAGTTCTTCGCCAAAGAGATCCACAGGCAGGTTGAAGCTGCACATAAGGCAGGCCTCAAATACGTCAAGCACTCGGACGGAGACATAAGGACGCTTATACCTAGCCTAGTGAACATCTCGCGTGTCGACGGCATCCATTCCCTGGATCCAAGTGCCGGGGTAGACATCGGGAAGGTCAAGGAGAAGTGGGGTGACAAGATCTTCCTGATGGGCAATGTCGCTGTCGACAGCCTCGCACTCAAGAGCACGGAGGAGGTTGTGAGGGAGACAAAGGAGTGTATAAGAAAGGCTGCTCCTGGCGGAGGCTTCATACTCTGTAGCAGCAACAGCTGGTATACACACTGCAGACTGGTGAACTGCCTTGCGATGGTGAGAACAGGCTACGAGTACGGAGAATACCCGATAAGATGTGCCTAGGCCTCTGTGAATCAGCTATTAAGGAGCTTACCTGAGATTAGAATGTGAGGAAATTAGATTGCTTGTGAAGGTTCCTTATGGCAAGGGCGAGATGGATTTTGACCTTGCCTCAGATCGGTTGCTAGAGATTATCAGCCCCTCCGAGGTGGTACCTGCAAAGAACCCTAGTTTGGAAGTTGAGACAGCTCTCAAGACACCCTTAGGAGGACCCACTATCGAGGAGTTGGCACCTAAAGGGAAGACAGTGGTGATCGCAGTGGATGACATAACTCGTACGACTCCCACAGACCTGCTTCTTCCTCCCATCATGAACAGCCTGAAGAGGGCAGGTGCTGTGAAGGATAAGATCAAGGTCATCGTCGCGCTTGGCACCCACAGGAGAATGACAGAGGCGGAGATGAAGGAGAAGTATGGGTCGGAGGTCGTCGAGGAGTACGAGTTCATCAATCATGCCTTCGACGATGAATCTCAACTCAAATACCTTGGGGATATTGCCAAGGATGTTCCTATCTGGATCAATAGACACTTCATTGAGGCTGACATCCGGATCGTGACTGGAAATGTAATTCCTCACTTTAATGCTGGCTGGGGGGCCGGCGCGAAGATCCTCCTTCCTGGGTTAGCTGGGGAGGAGACGGTCGGTAGAATGCATGTGCATTCAGCGATGACAACCCCTAATGGGCTTGGGATGGAAGAGAACCCAACTAGAAAGGTCATAGATGCCTTTGCCCAGAGGGTGAACATTCACCTGCTGGTAAACTCCGTGATAACGCGTAGGAAAGAGATAGTGAAAGTGTATGCGGGTCACTTCATCAAGGCTCACCGTCGCGGGATCGAGCACGCGAAGCATGTGTACAGCGTGCCGACGCATGGTCTATCGGATATAACCATATCCAGTAGCCATCCGGCGGACATCGAGTACTGGCAGGGCTTGAAGGGTCTCTTCTCGGCTGACCTTGCAACAAGGGTCGGGGGCGGGATCATCGAGGTCACGCCATGCCCTGAAGGTGTCTCGGTGATGCACCCTAAGTGGGTCGAGTACCTACAGTACAGCACAGAGGAGTTGAAAGGGATGTACCAGGCTGGAAAGATCGAGGACTTCGTCGCCCTAGGTCTGGCTTTGAACGTTGCACACGTGAGGGAGAAACATCCCGTATGCATCATCTCGGACGGCATATCCGAAGAGCAGTCTGAGAAGATGAGATTCCAGAAGTTCGATAGGGTTGAAGACGCCATAGCCACGCTGACGCGCAAATATGGATCGGACTCAAAGATCAAGATCCTGACTCACGGGGGAGAAACCTATCCCGTGCTGCAATAGAGGGGTTCCCATTGGTCAACTCAGTTGTATCCATTGTCAAGGGTCAAGAGCCCGTTGAGATCACGGTCAAAGCGCTAGAGATGGTGGGCGCTGAGGGGGCTTGCTCCGCTGACGGGCAGGTCTTGGTTAAGCCCAACTACATCAACGCAGACCATCCTTCTACGGGCGTGACCACAGATGGCAGGGTCATTGAGGGAGTAGTCAAATTCTTCCGCGAACAGGGTTTCAGAAACATAGTTATAGGGGAGGGAGCCGGCTTTGCGGATACTTTTCATGCTTTCCGGGTGGCTGGGGTCGACAAAGTTGCGGAGCGTTGGGATGCCAGAATAGTTGACTTGAACAAGGACGAGTTCGTCACCGTGAAGCCGTCCAATCCATACGCCCTGCAAACGGTACGGGTTGCTAAGACCGTCTTGGAGAGTTGCATAATCAGTGTACCTAAGCTTAAGCTTCACAAGCTTGCAGGTGTTACGTTGAGCCTAAAGAATATGATGGGTGCCGTCACACCTAAAGGATCGATCCACGGTCCGCTCAGCGAGAAGATAGCTGATCTAGCCTCCATAATCACGCCGAGGGTGGCCGTCATTGATGGGATTATCGGGGGAGAGGGAAGCGAGACTGCTGGTGAACCTGTGGAGATGAACCTTGTCATAGCGGGCAGGGATCCGGTGGCGGTCGATGCGGTAGGTGCTGCCGTCATGGACGTGGATCCTCGCAGCGTGAAACATCTGGTCTTGGCCGAGGAGAAGGGGCTTGGGACATGCAATCTGGAGAGGATCGAGGTGTTGGGTGAGCCGATAGCGAAGGTAAGGCGCAAGTTTAGGGGGTCATTCCTCTCTAAGGTCCTCCATGCCGCATCTCTAGACGATATCGTCTAAAGGCTAAGTGATCGATAGTAATCTTCGAAAAAAGCAGTGACGGCAGGGCATGCGCAGTACTCGCGAAATCTCTCTTCTTCACCTGCCATGCAATTCTTATTTCTCCGAAAGGTCCATCCGCATAATCGTGAGCCTAGAAGACTACCGGAAGAAAAGGGACTTCTCAAAGACCAGGGAACCCAGTGGAAATGTCTATCGTCGTGACAGCATGAAGTATGTGATCCAGAAACATCATGCAAGGCATCTGCACTATGACCTCAGGCTTCAGAAGGGCGGCGTCCTCAAGAGTTGGGCGATCCCGAAAGAGCCTCCTCTGGAAAAGGGGATTAGGAGGCTGGCGGTCCAGGTTGAGGACCATCCGGTCGAGTACTCCAGTTTTGAGGGCGTGATTCCTGAAGGGGAATATGGTGCGGGAACCGTCGAGATATGGGACAGCGGGATATATGAGTCCGAAAAGTGGGACCAAGATGAGATAATAATTCATATCAATGGGCGCAGACTCCATGGGAGATACTGCCTGATCAAATTCAAGAAAGGGACGGAGAATTGGCTGTTCTTCAAGTGTGGAGACTGAAGAGACCGGTGACGCAGACGGCTCCTTAAGGTTGCTCAAAAGCAGAAGGCTCAAGTCGTATGCTCCCGCGAAGCTTTCCATAAGACTCTCAACACCTCTTGAGAAGAAAGTGGAGTGTGACGTGTGAGGTATGTCTGGAGGCAGGAGGAATCCGCTGGTTTGTCAAGGGTGAAGCTTGAGGAGAATGTAATAGAGATACTCCGTCTTCTCGGGCAGTCCCTTCCTGATGTAAAAGGCACTTACCTAAACTATGGAAGTCCTCTAGATCTATTGGTGGCGACCATATTGTCTGCTCAATGTGCAGACGAGAAGGTTAACGAGGTGACCAAGAGCCTCTTCAAGGCTTTCCGAAGTCCGGAGGATTACGCCAACGCAGAGATCAGGGAACTGGAGGAGAAGATAAGGCCTACCGGGTTCTACAGAAGAAAAGCCCAATTCATAAAACAAACCTCC
>CAZBVH010000033.1:0-14647 GCA_964495315.1 uncultured Candidatus Bathyarchaeia archaeon
ATCGGATAGTGTCAAATCACTAGACTAGGAGCAGCAAGATAGAAAGCTAATGGAAGAATGCGATTTGAGCAAGGCTTTATCGAATTCTGCGACATCGAACCCCCGAGAAGGAGGGAAGATAACAGCTGAAAATGGAAGGCTGACCGTCCCTGACAACCCAACGATACCGATCATAGAAGGGGATGGAATAGGCCCAGACATCTGCAGCGCTACGAAGAAAGTAGTAGACGCCGCGGTAAAGAGGGTCTACCAAGGAAAGCGCAGGATTATCTGGCTTCCTCTGCTGGTGGGTGAGGCTGCGCTCAGAGAGAAGGGTGAAAGACTACCTGAAGAAACACTCGACACAATAAGGGAGAACATAGTAGCCATCAAGGGCCCACTTACAACTGTAGTGGGAGGCGAGATGTCAAGCCTCAATGTAGCGCTTCGACAGAGGCTTGACCTCTTCGCATGTGTAAGACCAGTGCGATGGATCAGGGGCGTACCAGGCCCAGTGAGGAATCCGAACAGGCTGAACGTTGTAATCTTCAGAGAGAACACCGAGGATGTCTATGCTGGTATAGAGTGGAAGCAGGGAACCGAAGCCGCAGAGAGAGTCTACAGATTCCTCCGCGACAAGATGAACGTTAAAATAAGAAGAGACTCAGGCATAGGAGTGAAGCCCATCAGCATCACAGGAACAAAGAGGCTTGTAAGAGCTGCCATCAACTATGCGATCACGAATAGAAGGAGATCAGTCACTCTAGTTCATAAGGGCAACATAATGAGATATACTGAAGGCGCCTTCAGAGAATGGGGCTACGAAGTGGCACGAGACGAGTTCGGCGATCAGACGATAACAGAAGCGGATGTAGAGAGACTCCCTTCAGAAGAGCAGAGAGGCAAAATCGTGATCAAGGACAGGATCGCTGACTCTATGTTCCAACAAGTCCTCCTTCGACCAGAGGAATACGACGTCATAGCGACCACAAATCTCAACGGAGACTACCTCTCAGACGCATGCGCCGCACAGGTAGGAGGGATAGGCCTAGCACCTGGAGCCAACATCAACTATGAGACTGGAACGGCAATCTTCGAGCCAACACATGGAAGCGCACCAAAATATGCTGGGCAGGATAAGGCCAACCCCAGCTCCATGATACTCTCCGCAGTAATGATGCTTGAATACCTAGGATGGACAGAAGCCGCGAGCTCCATAGCCCAAGCACTTGAGAAGACCATCCAGCAGAAGACCGTAACCTATGATCTGGAAAGGCAGATGAGTGGAGCTAAGCTTCTTAAATGCTCCGAGTTCAGCGATGCCATAATAGCCAACATACAAGCCCTAGCCCCTTAAGCTAGACCACCCACACTTCTGCCAACGGGCACCCTGAAAAACTAAGACAGCCGCGCAACACAAAAATAGACCCAGAAGGCTAGTAGCCTAACATGAACGAGAGAACGATATTAGCGATCCCAGGGCCGGTATCAGTCGATCCCGCTGTTTTAAGGGCGCTGAGCAAACCAACCCTTGCCCACTTAGACCCAGAATTCATAGAAATCTTCAGCGAGACACTGAAAGATCTCAGGAAAGTATTCCTGTGCAACTCCGGCCAGGCCTTCGTCGTCGCCGGAAGCGGAACACTCGCCATGGAAATGGCGGTGGTTAACTTTCTTGAGAAGGGAGATCGACTCCTCGTAGTGAACACAGGATACTTTGGAGAGAGGTTCGTCGAGATCTTTTCGCGCTACGGAGTAAAGATAGACCAGATTACTGTTCCGATCGGACACGCACCGTCGAAGAACCAAATAAGAGAGGCTCTGGAGAGGGAAGACTACAAACTTCTGACAGCCCAGCATGTTGACACATCATCAGGAGTAGCCAACGATATCAAGGGAATCGGAGAAGTCGCGAGCGATTTTGACACCCTCACGATCGTAGACGGCGTCTGCTCTGTGGCCGGATGCGAGTTTAGACAAGACAACTGGAACATCGACGTCTGCTTCACTGGAAGCCAGAAAGCG
Organism: uncultured Candidatus Bathyarchaeia archaeon; assembly: GCA_964495315.1. GTDB lineage: Archaea > Thermoproteota > Bathyarchaeia > RBG-16-48-13. Next base: position 2,005 of record CAZBVH010000033.1, read on the forward strand.
CTCGCGGCGCCCCCAGGCCTTGCAATCGTGATGGTAGGTCAAGATGCACTAGAAGTGCAGCAGAAAAGGAAGACCCCAGTACCCAACTACTACTGCGACTTCTCAAGGTGGCTACCTATAATGCAGAGCTACGAGGAACGCAGGAAAGGATACTTTGCGACACCCCCAGTCAACATGATCTACGCACTCCATGAAGCCTTAAAACAAGTCCTAGCCGAAGGCATGGAGAGAAGATTCCTACGCCACTCAATAATAAGCAGGGCAGTGAAAGCCTCCATAGAAACGCTCGGACTGGAATGCATCCCTGTCTCACACGAAGTCTCTGCCCAAACCCTCACAGCACCATACTACCCTACACAAGTCAAGGGAGACGAGTTCCTCGCAAAGGTTCGAGAAGAAGGCGTTGTACTCGCAGGCGGACTTCTAAGAGAACTAAGAGACAGATACTTCCGCGTTGCACACATGGGAACAATGGGATCCTCAGACATCCTGGCAGTCGTCGGGGCGATAGAGAAGGGCTTAGACGCTTGCGGATACGGATTCAAGAGAGGCCTAGGGCTAACCGCCGCCGGAGAGATCTTAGCAGAACTCTAACAGATACACGACCAACAGAGACTCCCCCTTGGAATATCACGCCAGATACAGAAGCCTTAAGTATCGAGCCTCAACCCTAAGAATACCCCGGAGGAATAAAGAACGCCAACCCACGGATCACTCACAAAAGCAGGAAAAGTACGTTCACAGACCCCAAAGATCGAGCCGCAACCCAAGAAGAATCCTTTCCCTAGAATAAGGAACCGACGAAACTATGAGAAACGCATCCTCCTACAGAGGCAAACCGGAAACAAGTGGGGAAGACGCTAAGATAAGAATCCGAATTTTAGTCGGCTCATCTAGTAGACCCGAAGATTCAATTGGAGCCTTCAGGATCGTCACATCAAAGTGACCGGAAGGAACCCAAGCGTCTTCAAAGAGACAGCCAAACACACACCTGAATAGCCGTATCTCCGATGCTCCTTGACGCACATTGGACTCCCAACATGACCCCACCAAGATCAGTTTCTGAGGATGGGCAAAATGGATGACACCTGGGAGGTTCAGATGGGATTGAATATGACATCTGACCACGATGTCATCTCTGTGCAGATGATGAGAGTACGCGAAGGAAGCATTGTTCTCAGTATCGGAGTTGGACAGGGTGTCTTCACCTCATACGTTGCAAGGGTATGGAACGCCTACGCAATATGTATCGACACCTCCGAGAGGTTTCTTGAGGCGGCAAAGAGAAGAACAAGTGAAGCGGGAGTCCAGCGGAGAGTACTCCTAACACATGCCAGTGGCGATAGAATCCCATTAAGAGACGGATGCATCGACGCCGCAATCTCCATTCTTACGATGCACAGCTTGCCACCGGAGAGAATAGCCCAAGTCTTTCAAGAACTCAGGAGGGTGCTGGTGAAGAGGGGGAGATTCATTCTGGTCGAAGACTGGGCCTCTGATCCAAAGTGTGAAGTCGAGCATACACTCTTAGAATTAATGAGGATGCCTATAAGGAGCGGAGAGAGAAGCGAGTACCGCCTGAACTACAGGGATTACGTGGAGATCTTGAGGAGATCAGGATTCGAGATCGAGGAGATCCGCTTCCTACCTAGAAGGATTTTCCCACACAGGCTCCTAGACAGATTCAAATCCCTCAAGCAAGGAAAGGCGGTCGAACTGCTTCAAACCGTGAGGGACTGGGGTTCAAACCCAATCCAGGTCGACTCGACCCTTATTAGTTCGAGAGCCAAAAGATAGTAGAATGCTTCCACTTAGCCATAGGAGAAAGTGAGATGGTACTGATACTCTCAAGGAAGGATGTAGAATCCCTCCTCACAATGAGAGACACTCTAGATATCGTGGAGGAAGGATTCAGGCAACTCAGCATAGGTAACGTAATAATGCCTCAGAGACCCGTGATCCATGTGGAGAGAGAGCAAGGCATCTTTCTAATAATGCCAGCATACGTTAGTGGTGAGATGAACATATTCTCGAACAAGATAGTCGCAGTCTATCCCAATAACCCAGAGAAGTACCGCTTACCGACAATTCTAGCCAGCATCACCCTATACGATGTCAAGACCGGTGAACTCCTGTCCATCATGGATGGATCATCCATCACCGCGATGAGGACAGGGGCTGCAAGCGGAGTTGCCACAAAATACCTAGCTAGAAAAGACTCCAAGGTTGTCGGAATCCTAGGCACCGGTGTTCAGGCAAGAACGCAGATCGAGGCCGTATGTGAGGTTCTAAACATAGAGAGCGTGAAGGCTTACGGCTTAGATCCGGATCAAACACAACACTTCTGTCAAGAGATGGGAGAGAAGTTGAGCATTGAGATGAAGCCCTGCAGAAATAGTGAGGCGACCGTAGAGGGAAGCGATGTAGTAATCTTGGCGACCTCATCCAAAACGCCGGTCTTGGACGGAAACTGCTTGGACAAGGGAACACATATCAACGCAATAGGCTCGCATACACCAGCAACACGTGAGTTGGATGACATATCAGTCCAGAGATCGAAGATTATCGTAGACTTAAAGGAGGCAGCTCTCTCAGAGGCAGGCGACCTCCTCATACCGATTGGCAGAGGTGCGCTTCCACAAGACCCTGTGTACGCCGAGTTAGGAGAAATCGTCACTGGCAGAAAGAGAGGAAGAACCAACGATCAGGAAATAACATTGTTCAAATCGGTGGGCCTCGCCGTTCAAGACGCTGCGGCAGCCTTCAAGACCTACAGCCTTGCAAGAGAGGCAGGATTCGGGAAGAACGCATCGATCTAACTGAGCAAAGAATGCAATGTCCAATCTTATTCTCGCACTCACCATCTGCCCGTTAGCGGGAGCCGCACTGAAGCTGGCAGATTCAATGAGTGAGCAACAGACCAACCCAAGCATGTGTTTCTTTGCATCAGGCATAAGCGGGATCCTGATCGGTTCACTGATCTCGTTTGACGCCTTCTCTTCCGCCATGTTTTCAGGCATCGTCGCAGGCGTCATCCTCGCAGGGAAAGTTGACCGCCCATGCTTGGGGTTCGGGTTGATCGTGACCGCCTTGACGGCTTGGCTCCTAGGACCGAAGATCCCCGTTCTGCTACCCCTTCTCCTCACAATCCTAGCTTCTTTCGCCGATGAGATAGGACATGACAGATACCTGAGAACAGGAGGATTCAGCAGACTCTTTGAATACCGCTTCATTCTGAAGCTGACAATCATCCTGCTATGGCTGGCTAGAATCATGCCCCTGCATAGTCTAGGCATGTTCTTTCTCTTCGACCTAGCCTACGATCTTTCTTCCAGAATCCTGAGATCTCAGGGACAATGCCATGTCCCATGAGGCTGAACGCTTCCTCCGTTCTTCTCAAGACCATATCTCGATAGCGGCTTCGTCAAGTGACGATGAGCCCGAGGCGGCGGAATATAAAGACTCGCTCTCATCGTCCTAGGCATCGACACATGCACCTTCGACGCCAGAGGAAGACGCATCCCACACCTCTCACATCGAAAACCCTGACCCCGCCCCATCGACTTCATTCTCTTCATGCAACTGGGACAATGAGGATTCGCCGTCACAACGTCGGAAGCCAACTCAAGCACCCTCACCTTCTCGAGATTCACTGTCTTCGAGAAGCTATCTGTCGGCGGACGGACACCCCCGTATACCTGAAGATAGTCGCCTGGAATCAGCGTTCTCACGATATTCCGGAATCCCCCGGTCGGCTCATATGCAGCGCAATCAACCTCACCACTGCCGTCTCTCAGCGAGAAGATCACATGCCCACCGGGGATCGTTCTCGGAGAGGAGTTGACCCAGCCTTGAGCAGCTATCGATTGATAGGGATCAACTTCACGGATAGTCTTGACTTCCATCAAGTGGCAATCGGTGCCTTGATTGGTCCGGAAAATAGCCCATCTCTCAATCTCTTCAAGGGGCTCAAGCATGTTGTAGGCCTCCAAGACGCTCTCCGGAGACTCGCCGCGGATGCCATACAGTATAGGGTCCGGTCCACGAGGAGTGATAAGTATCCGCCCGGTCTCGCCGTCAATGTTGTTGAATGTCCGGGGATGGGTCCTCTTGTCCATGCATAATATGGAGTCTCTGGAGACTTTCCTCGTCTTTCCTCTGTTCTCAGGTCGACGGTAAGCGATCAACTCAAACGTGTAATCGCCATCCTGTAGTCCTCCGACCGCTGCCAGTGCCCCGATGAGGCCCCGTTCCCCCTTCAGCGTGACCGAATCCATATGGAACCTTGAGATTAGACTCCTAGCCTCCTCAATGTCCACGACGCGAGTAGTAGCCATCCTCGTGAAGGAACATAGCTCGGGATGTATCCCTCCTCTGTAGAAGATGATGCCGGGATCGGTACTTGGGTCTGAGAGGACTGAGTTCTTCTCCACAGTATCGATCACTAGTTCCTCCAGCTCGGCAACCCACTCCGCGTCGATCAAGACCCTTAGGCAGAGAGCACCGTTTCCCCGAGTCTTCCAAGGAACATTAGGATTTAGCCGTACAAGATTGGGGTAGTCTTGGAAGACCCCGCCCATGCTTGTTATGTGCTCCACTAGAAGTGCACAGATGTAGGTTGTACATCCTCCACTTAGGGAGTCGGTGTCATCGATACCTATGTGAACCGGTTCCAGAGTAATGACCCTCTCTCGCAATCAATTGAAGAGGTAATCATAAACAAAAAGATACTTCTCAAGACGGGGAGATGGGATGTCTTCTTGAAGGTTATGGTCCATCTAGGATATCGGTCTCGCGTCCAGAAAGGCATGAGCGCAGCAATATCCGGAGAAGGAGGCTTCAAGTCCTAAGCCCTTGGCTGTTCTCAACGCTTCTGCACTTGGGAAGACTACTCCATTTACCCCAGCTAGGACAGCCAGTCTGTCGGTCTCTGCCTTATGCCTTCCAAGTGGTCGGATGCAGCCGAGGATCAGCGGGGTCTGCCTGAGAGTTAGGCGTGCAACGACGATGAACTGGGCAACCTCTCTTGGAGATGGGGGAGAGACCGCCTCCATCGGGGTGCCACGAATCGGTCTTAACACAATTATTACGAGTGCGGATGGAGAATATCTTGAGATCATGTCCAGCGCTTGATACTCTCCGTCAATCCTGCCGTAGTGTAATCCTAGAAGAACATGAGGTATAACCGGTACCCCTGAGTGATGTAAGGCGTCCAAAGACCTCGCATAATCCTGTACAGTTATCCCTTTGAGGTTGTAGACCTCCCTGACAGCCTCGTCAGACCCTATCACATCTATGAGGGCCCCATCCACACCGGAACGTCTCATCTTTCTAGCGGTCTTGGGGTCGACGAGACCCGTATGCACGAAGACGGTGAGCTGAAGTTCACGTTTGATCTCTTCAATCGCGTCGAGGAAGTGGTCTATGGGTACGGATCCGTCTTCGAGGCACCCACCGCTCAAGAGGAAACCGAGAGAACCCTCCTTTCTCAGGTTGTAAGACAGGCTGATGAGTTCTTCAGGACTGGAGATAGGGATCATCGTATTGAGGAGCTTACTCCTGCAATGTGGGCAGTCAAGAGCACAATACCTGCCGGTTACCGAGATCGAGGGAAACGTGGAAGACGGAGGGGCTGTATCAGCAGAGTGATAAGGCGCGAAAGTGGGAGTATAGAACCGGATTCTCCTGCCGAACACGGACCAAGATGTCTGCCTGGACGTCTCTAGGCTTCTCTGAAGGTCTGCCTGTACCTTCAATGCAAGCTCCCGAATGGTTTCTGCGCCAGTATTGGAGACCAGACAAGCGTCCTCCGATATCTATGGTTCGTATTGAGATGGTCTGCCTAGGTTCCACTCCTTGCTCTTGAATTTAGTCTCTTTCAGCCTTAGAGCAAGGTTAAGCTCCTTAGCCGTGAGGGATTGGTGGACCAGATGGACGTTGAGAGCCTTCTCGAAGCCGCTTCTCAGAGCTGAAGCTACCTCGTCAAAGGTCACAGTCCGACCTAGCTCCCTCTTGATCGTGGTGACGCGTTCCTCAGCTGCCTTTATCTGCTTATCACTGATCTTCTCCTTGCTGACTCTAAGAACCTTGAACATCGTGCCGATGTCCGCGTCTACTAGGATGGTTCCGTGCTGGAGGATCACCCCCCACCGCCTGGTCTGGGCGTTGCCGGAGATCTTCCGCCCGTTCACGGTGATGTCATTGATCGGCTTGAAGACAGCATCGATGCCAAGCGTATTAAGCCCTTCAACGATCCCAAGACATATGACCTCGTAGGACCTCGCTATGTCTTTAGGGATACTTGCGTTGGATTCATCGACCATCAGGCTGTACGTCAACTCACCAGCGTAATCATGGTAGACAGCTCCACCGCCGGTAATCCGCCTGACCAAGTCGATGTTCAGAGCAGTACACGCCTCCAGATTGGCCTCTTGCTCAGCGAGCTGGAAGTAGCCTATCGACACGGCTGAGGGCTGCCACCTATAGAATCGGATCGTATCTGGGGTGCGTGAATCTATCTTCGTCCTCGATATCGACTCGTCGATAGCCATATTCATGTATGCATCGTGGCAATCGATGCCGAAGAAACGCCAAACATCAGTCATGATTGAACCCCAATAGAAGATCCTCTATTTGATTTATCTCTTTCTCTCCAGGTGGACAGGGAAAGTTGTAGAGAGGCCCTCTGGGACCCTCATTGTAGAACGGGCGATTGCAGCTGGGGCAGCCTGAGGTACGGAAGGGAAGCCCGCTCTTAACCGTCTCCGCCAAGACTCGCCTCGGTAACCCAAGATCAACCAACTCTCCTCTACCTGTGAAGACTAGGTTCACGTAACGTACCATTCCACGGGTGATGAGGAAGTGGAGGAGCTGAACCTGCCTGTAACGGGCAATAGGCACCTTTGAACCGCCTTCTAGATGTGTCCCCTGTACAGGCGTAAAGGCGAAGAGACCAGGAAAGATGCCAAGGTCAGTCAGGCGTTGAAACACCTCCGCCAGATCTCGGTCGGTCTCCCCCAAACCGACGATAAGGTGGGTGCCGACCCTGCCCGGCCCGAAGACCCGCAAAGCATCCTTCAAGCCCTTCCAGTGAGTTCTCCAAGAGTAGGGACCGCCAGCTCCCAATCCTTTGACCGAGTGGAAAACACTACTATTGGCGCAGTCCAAGGGTATAGAGACGCGGTCTACCCCAAGCGCCTTTAGCTCCTCGAGTTGAGTGATGCTGAGCGGCTTGATCGATACCGAAACCGGAATCTCTATCTTACCTCTTAGAGACGAAACTAGGCCCTTGACATCCCTAAACATCTTACCATAGTTCAGTGACTGTATGCATACACGCTCTACACGACCCGCAATCCAACTATCCATTAGACGTTCAACTACTTCTTCCGTCTTGAAGACAGGCCAGACCACTCTCGACAAGCGATCAGACCTAGTACTACTCTCTCTCGATTGAGGGCAGAAAGTGCAGTTTGCAGCGCATCTACCTGCATGGTAAGTGAGCAGGTACACAGCAGTAGGGGCCACAACGGAGACACCTCTGACCAGCCCAAGGAGTAGAGCGGACCCATATGAAACCCGCACCCTTTCTGGAACTGGTAGACGATTCATCTCTCTGAAGCCAACCCCTGGATCAATATTTCAGCCGCATCTCCTTCCATGTAAGGGAAGTCTGACAGGTCGGTTGGGATCACCTTAACAGTCCTAGAATCCCCAACATGTAAGCGAAGAGACAAACCTAGGACGGGAATCTCGTTAACCTTGACCACTGTTCTTAAAGTATCGAAGACTATAGAGCTATCGATCACCTTACTTACTCGCCCAATCACTTCACCATTGACCCTTAGGGTACTCGTTGACCGAATTCCCAACATGGACGGGAGGAGCAGCCCACCACACTCGTAGTGTGGAATACCACAGTCTAGAAGCCCCTGTACGCCATCTATAGAAGCAGCCAGACTCGAATAGTAACCGAGCCTACTTAAAGGAACGTCCATCTCGATCAATGCGTATTCATCGGCAACCAAGGAGAAGCGCCCCGACATGTTCTGAACATGACAGGAAGAGAAGGCATCAGTCTTGATGTCGTTGATCTGAGCGATCGGAAGCCCACCCCTTGCTCTAATGGGATCGGACGGATGTCGGATCTCGATGTGCATGTGAGGGTCAGTCCATCGGTGAAAATATGCGCTTCTGAGATAGGTGCCAAGAGAATTCCCAACATGGACATGATCACTCTCTTGGACCGATGGATTCAGATGCAAAATCTTTAGGAGGAACTTAGGGTTTTCATCGCCCTCAACAAGTATGAGCGGCTCGAACTTCGGTGCTTCAAACCACTTTGATCCCGGAGACTCAAACCTCCGTATACATCTTACAATACCGTCGACAGGGCTGGGAGCTGATCCCCCGAAGGCCAGGTTCGACGAGTATAGGTCGATTGCCAAACAATGGTTATGCGAGTAGTACGGACTATTATGGAACGATATCATGGAGCCTTCGGGGACAGACAGAGAAATGCCTTGTGATTGCGCTACCTTTAGAAACAAGACTACAACCTTGAGACGAGCGATATCAGGAAAGCTAACCAGTGAAGGCACTATAGGAGTTGAAGCCTCTTGGACCGAGCATATTCGGCGAAAAAATGGGGAGGCGGAAAACGTAGCGGTCTAATGCTCCACGGACCTATGGGCTAAGTCTGTGATATGACGATCATGGTCAGCGTGCTTCTGACCTTGTCTAACCTCCGCATCCTCCAAGTGATCGTCTCTTTGAGTTTGTCCATGTCTTCCGCTTCGACCTTCGCGATGATATCGTACACGCCGTATCTCGTGGTGAATCCGGTCAAACGAGCAGCCGAATCCTAAACTCCAGGGACCGGGTTCACAACCACGTACGCTTCCCGCACGTTCTCGATCTTTCGAAGGTCTTTGAGGACATCTTCTTCTGCCCCAATCTCAGAATTTATTAAGACAAAGGCTGTCGGCATCCTATTCTCCTTCCTTTTGGTCTCACCTACACCCATTTTGAGTGGCAGGATGATTAAGGATTTCGAGAAAACAATGATTTTAGTATTAAAGGCACCGAATAGACTTTGAGTTCTATCATCGAATATCGATGTGAAAGTAGATGTCTGATCTCAGCGCGAGGGAGATGCGAACCCTTGAGACAAATGCGGAGTATTTAGGCATCTCAGCCGTCCAGCTCATGGAGAACGCGGGAGCCGCAGTCGCCAAGGAGATAGGGAAGCGGTTTCCTCCGACAAAGAACGCAGTAATCTATGCTGGAGTGGGAGGAAACGGCGGGGATGGGATGGTTACCGCACGACACTTGGCAAGCCTCGGGTTCAAGGTAACCCTAATACTTGTAGGAGAACCCGGGAGCATCGTCAACAACGCAACGAAGACAAATTGGGAGATACTCAGAAGGCTGAGGTCATCTATGAGGCTGGAGGTCATGCCTGATTCTTCCATGTTCAAGCCGACCGACCATGAGATAATCGTTGACGCACTCATAGGAACGGGCACACGGGGGAAGCTGAGCAAACCCTTAGCCTCAGCGGTCAAGGCGATAAACCGGTCAAAAGGCTTCAAGGTCTCTGTTGACATACCCAGCGGAATGGAGGCCGATACAGGAGAAACCCTAGGAGAATCCGTCAAGCCAAACCTGACGATAACATTCCACGCTCTAAAGAGCGGGATGAGCCATAGAGAAGGTCTCCTAGGCGAAGTGATAGTCGCTGATATTGGCATCCCGCCAGAAGCAGGAGAATGGTGTGGACCAGGAGACCTCCTAGCCATCGACCAGTCCAGACCGCCGGACGCCTACAAGGGAATGTTTGGCAGGCTCCTCGTCATAGGTGGTAGCGAGACCTACTCAGGCGCACCGTTCTTCGTTGGACAAGCCGCCATGAGGACAGGTGTAGACTTAGTATACATCGCCGCCCCCAGACTTACTGGCTACGTGATCGCCTCAATGTCACCTAATATAATTGTTCACAAGATGAGCGGAGAACACCTGAACCCTGGCAACCTTGGCCCGATAGGTAGACTCCTAGAGAGGGCGACAGCCATAGTGATCGGGCCAGGTTTAGGCCTGCATGAGGATACAATCCAGGCTTGTGAACAAGTCCTGAAGCTAATACAGCAACACCCCATACCACTGCTGATTGATGCGGACGCATTGAAGGTCTTCGCAGATTCCGGACTGAAGATGGACTCCCCGACCGTCCTTACACCCCATTTAGGAGAGTACAGAACGCTTACAGGAGAACCCCCGCCCAAAGACCTACACCTGAAAGCCGAGCATGTCAAGAGAAACGCACAGAGACTCGGCACAACCATCCTACTCAAGGGCGCGGTAGACGTGATCTCAGACGGACAAAGGACGAAGCTGAACGACACGGGAAACCCTGGCATGACCGTAGGAGGAACAGGAGACACATTAAGCGGAATCGTAGGAGCCTTCCTATCCAAGGGCGTAGAACCATTCACAGCCGCAACCTGCGGAGCCTTCGTCAATGGGGCTGCAGGAGACTTCGCTGTAGCAGAGAGAGGTTACCACATCGTCGCAACAGACGTCATTCACCATATCCCCAAAGTCCTAGAAGAACCGATGTCACATCTCAAGGTGCGGCGAGCGTGATAGAGCGCGACCAAGACAACATCAAGCTTTACATCTTGCACATGAGACAGTGCGATCCGAAGAAGTGCTCCGGACTGAAGCTGGGCCGAAGCGGACTCGCTAGAATCATCACACATCCTTCACACCTACCGTCAGGCACCGTGATCCTGAACCCATTTGCAGCCACAGCATTCTCACCCGCAGATAACAGAGACGTGGAGGGGAAAGGGCTTACCGCGATCGACTGCAGCTGGAACCAATTGGACAAAGGGTTCAAGGTCAAGATGAGGGGAGAGCATAGATGTCTACCCCTCCTGGTCGCCGCAAACCCCGTAAACTACGGCTCCATCGGGAAACTCTCCACCGTTGAAGCCCTCAGCGGAGCCGTATTCATGCTCGGAAAGGAGACGCTGGCAAGAAGACTGCTATCAAAGTTCAAGTGGGGAACCACATTCCTTGAGCTGAACGAGAAACTGCTATCGGAGTACCAGAGAGCCGAGAACAGCACACAGGTAGTCCAAATCCAGGAAGGGCTGATCCGAGAACTGGGCTTTAAGACTTGACATTCCCCTGAAAGCTTAGAAGTGTGGAGCATGCCGGCCGTAGCTCACCTTCTGTTCTAGGCAGGATCCAGCTATGCGGCCTACCCGAGTTTCGTGTGGAACTCATCAACTCCTACTTGGCCTTGTCGCAAGCGAAACGCACGTTTCACTCTCTCTTACACGCCATCGTCGATGGCAAACCGAGTTACCCCAGCCGCCATCTCATCCACATATGACAGAAGGGATATCGTTTCTGTACCGTTGTTAAGGGTCTCCCCTTGCGCCTCGCGACGCCGCTTCTCCACAAGCGAGGTGAAGCTTCCTCAGGCAGAACTGCCCGACACCTGCCCACCGGCTTGCTCCACCGTGAAAAGGATAGAAGACAGATAAAAACCATTTTGAAAACTAGAATGCAGAGTAGCAGAGGTTGGATATCGCCTGGGTATAAGGGTCTCTTTTTAAACCTGACACCTTGGGCGATTGGGAGCGGCGGGCTGAACACCTCGGTCGAAACCTTGATGCTTACACCCCCACCCCATCAACGGGATCTTCTATCCCAGCCCTCGTCCACACCTCAGGCCCGTTACCAGGTCTGAAGCGGTGTGGAATGGCCGCCTATTTTCAGGATGAGCTTCGGGCTTAGATGCTTTCAGCCCTTATCTCGAGCAGCGCGGCTGCCCGGCATTGCCCTATCGGACAACCGGTAAACTGTAGGCTGCGGCACCCCGTTCCTCTCGTACTAAGGACACCTTACCTTCAGGCGACCAACACTCCCAGCAGATAGAGTCCGACCTGTCTCACGACGGTCTAAACCCATCTCGCGTTCCCTTTTAATGGGCGAGCAGCCCCACCCTTGGCTGCTGCTGCACAGCCAGGATAGGAAGGGACGACGACGGAGCACCAAACCGCGGGGTCGATGGGAGCTCTCACCCGCGACGGGCCCGTTATTCCCGGGGTAGCTTTTCTGACACCTCCAGCCCCCACCAATGGGGACATGAAGGATCGCTAGACCCAGCTTTCGCTTCTGGATTCCTTACTGTGGAGAATCCAGTCAGGCTGGCTTTTGGTCTTGCCCTCTACAGCAGGTTTCTGTCCCGCCTGAGCCAACCTTTGGGCCCCCTCGATATCTTTTCGAGGGGGTGCCGCCCCAGCCAAACTGCCTACCAACCGTTGTCCCAAGAGGCATGCTCAAGGTAAGAGAAATGACAACGAGTGGGCGGTGTTCCAGGATCGCCTCCCCTGTCCCCCAAAGAGAACAGGATCGAAGGCTCCCGCCTACGCTATGCATACGTTATCATGTCCCAGCAGCAGGCTGCAGTAAAGCTCCACGGGGTCTTCTCTTCCCGCTGGGAGATCCTCGACTCTTGACGAGGTCATAGGTTCACCGGGTTCCAGACGGGGACAGTAGGGTGCTCGTTGTTCCGTTCATGCACGTCGGAACTTACCCGACAAGGCATTTGGCTACCTTAAGAGAGTCA
>CAZBVH010000034.1:0-12964 GCA_964495315.1 uncultured Candidatus Bathyarchaeia archaeon
GTTAGGGCATAGTATCCGACTGGCAGCATCACCCGGACCCTGCCTCTCATTTTCAACGATGTCACCGTCAGTTTCTGGACTCTACTATTCTCCTGGAGTCCGTATTTAAGGAAACTGCGAACAGATCATATTGGATTCGAGGATTCGATCACGAAGTCATTATTGTAGAAGCGTCGTGAGACGAGTGTGGATAACCTAGTCCTCAAGCTGAGAACTCGCTACAGAATCAGCGAGATGAGGAACATGACGGCGGCCGCGGATATGGGGACAGTCAAGTTGTCGTCGAAGGGCAGGGGGAGAGACTCGACGAACATCCCAACGGACGAGCCGATCATTGCGAGACGAAAATCGACGAACAGTGCGCCGCCCAGCATTCCTATCAGGATGCCTGCGAGGGTTCCTTCAAGAGATTTCAGCCTATTGTAGAATAGTCTGGTTCTGCCTGTCCAACTGCCGACAAAAGAGGCAGTTGAGTCTCCTAAGGTGAGGACCGCTATTCCGGCGAACCCGAAGGAGTTTGGGAAGAAGAGGAGGACAATGAGTATCCCCAAGGCGAAGTATACTGGTGCAAGTATGAACTGTCGAAGTTCCCTTGTCCTAGCTGCGAAAGTCGTGATAGACGTAATGATAGGGAGGTTCCTCCCCTGCAACCTGAACAACTCTGATACGCAGTACGTCAAGGTAGCCAACCCAATGAGGAAAAGGAGTAATCGGACACCAAAGAACAGCCCGAGATATGGCACCCAGAGACCCGAGATGTGAAAGAGTAGCCTTGAGAAGTCGTGCAGGGTGAAGGAACGAGTCTCAGAGGATATACGTGAGGGGGAAAGGATGTACGGGAGCACATCCGAGAGGCTCTGGCTTTCTAAGGTAATGTCTGCGCAGCGACCTAGATCTCTGTCTGGGCTGAGGGCGACCGAGAGACCTGAGGCCTGGAAGAGGGAGCAATTGCCTCGATCGTCTGCTACAACCGCGCATTCCTCGGGTGAAATCCCTTCAAGCCGACATATCTCGTTGAGAGCCAAGAGCTTTCCGTCCTTTCGACTCATGATCCCACTGATCTCCCCGGTAGCCTTTCCGTCCTCCATCTCCAGCTCTACACCGTAGGCGTATTGCGCACCTATTCTTTGCATGAGAGAATGAAGCAAGAATGAGGGGAGACCATAGCTAACCAGTGCGATGCGAATCCCTAATCTGTTCAGTTCACTGAATGTCCTGACTAGACCTGGGCCAAGCATAAGTCCGTCAAAGATCTCTTGAAACACGCCCCGGTCAAGCCCTCTCAGCAGCTTGAAAGCTCTTCTAACAGCCGTCTCAGTGGAGATCAACCTGAGCGTATAGAACAGGCCCAGGAGCAGGAACTGGATGAACGAGATCAAGCCCTTCCGCCTCACAGCCTCGTAGAGCATGTACCCTCCGCCAGCAAAAGGAGAAGGCACCCTAACGCGGAGGAGCACACCCTCAACATCGAATACTACAAGCTTGATGCTCTTGGGGAGGCTTTCTATTCCTGTCATAGGCAGCGTTCCCATCTTCTGAATACCATCGACTTAAAAAGTCTTGATGAGAAGGGTAACCTTGCCATAACCGACCAAGAGGTGAGCGGCACTTGGACGAGGAGAAAAGCCTGCATCAAGATCTCTACATCTCTCCAGCCCTCAGATTCCTAGGAATCAACTCCTCAAAGGAGGAGGCGGACTACCTTCTCCTAGGTGTTCCATACGACGGAACGAGCACGCATAGACCAGGGTCGAGATTCGCCCCAAACGCTATCCGTGAGGCATCGAAGAACCTTGAGACGGTCAGCCTGAGAAGCGGAGTGGACCTCGAGAACGTGAAGATTCACGACTTGGGGGATCTTGACGTAGCCAGCAGTCTGGACGAGACACTGCGAAGGCTTGAGTTGGTGATCAAGGAGAGTAGGCAGCAGGGGAAGTTCCAGGTTTCCCTCGGCGGCGAACACGCGATAACTTTAGGCGCAGTCCGAGCGTGGGGAAGCGAGATCGGCATACTGGACTTCGACGCGCACATGGATCTGAGAGACGAGTATCAGGGAGCGAGACTCTCACATGCGACCTTCATGAGAAGAATTGCTGAGGAGATAGGAGCGGAGAGGATTGTACAGGTAGGGGTTAGGGCGGCCTGCCAGGAGGAATTGCGATTCGCGGCAGAAGAGAAGATCCGCTTCTTCACATCCTATGATCTGTCTCGGTCAGGAGTTGCTTCGACCGCAGGCAGGATAAGAAGAGAGATCAAGGATTTCGAGAAGATATATCTCACGGTGGACGCTGACGTCTTGGATCCTTCTTTTGCGCCCGCAGTCGGAAACCCGGAGCCAGAAGGCATCTCGACAACCCAGCTGATAGAACTGTTGTGCGGAGTGTTGGATCATAGGATCGTTGCCATGGATTTGGTCGAGGTCTCGCCGGTCTACGACAGCGGAGCCACGGCAGCCCAGGTGTGTAAGGTGCTCTTCGAAATAATCTGCTTGATGGAGAAGATGAAGAGACATAGATGACTCAGCTGAGGCGCTGCATCTTGGCTAGGAAGAAGCCGTTTGTCCGGTTCATGTGCGGGTAGAGCCTCTGACAGTTGATCTGGCCTTTGAACCCAGGTCGTCCTACCGTGGGTTTGGTTGGAACAATCCGGAAACCAGGGTGATCCTTGAGAAAACTCTCGATCACTAGTTCATTCTCCTCAAGGCTGATACTGCAAGTTGAGTAGACTAGGAACCCACCGACTCTTACGTTCTTGGAGCAGGAGTCAATCATCTGTTCTTGAAGCTTGCCGTACCTCATGAAAGATCTGGAGTCGATCCGCCATTTTGCTGAAGGGGTCTTCCAGAAAGTTCCAGTGCTGCTGCAAGGCGGATCCAGGATTACGAGGTTAAACTCTCCCTCTAAAGGCACAGGTCTGATCGCGTCGGCAAGGATCGGGTCTACGATCGTTGAGCCTCCTCTGAAAACCTCTCTCTTGAGTATCTCTAATCTCCTCTTGGACAGGTCGATCGAGATGATGTGGCCCTTATCTTTCATGAGTTGTGCAAGGTGGGTTGTCTTGCCACCAGGTGCGGCGCAGACATCGAGGACCTTCCATCCGGGCTCTGGTTCCGCCGCTTGGACCGCCAAGCAGCTTGCAGGGTCTTGTAGGAAGAAGAGACCCCCTTGATGAGCCTTCGAAGTCACGGGCGGACGGGACGATCTGATCACTTCGTAAACGTCATTGATTTCTCCGAATGGATTGACATCCATTCCTTCGCTTTCGAGTGCTGACTCGATTTCTCCAACTTGAGCCTTCAAGGTGTTGATGCGTAGGTACGTAGGGGGGATCCTGTTGCTGGCTTCCAGGAACTGCATGGCTTCATCTTTGCCGAGCAAGTTGAAGCAGTATCTCACGAACCAGGTTGGATGAAAGGTCTTCAATGCGATGACTTCAAACTCGTCCAGCCGATCGAACATCCGCTCTGGATCGAAGACCAGTATTCTCCCAAGTATGTGCTCCACTGGATTGAGGGTTCTCCAGCCCAAGAGTCGCCTACCCAATCTTGCAGCCGCAACCGGCCTAGTCTCTCTGTTGTCTCCGCCGAACCGTGTGTAGAAGGTGTAGAGTCTTATGAAAGCGCGGACCTTGCTCTGCAGGTTTCTGAGACCACTGGGGGCGAGTAGGAAGTTCAGCATCCGGTCTATGAAGTTAAGGCGTCGAGTCGTCTCAGTTACAAGGCGCTTGGCAGTCATGCGGTCGGCGGGGGACAGGCTCTCATCTCTGTGACTGGAGATCGATAGCGCTAGTGTGGGGTTGAGTCGCCTTGCCTCCATTAGGACCATGGAATCTATGGCAAGGGACCATGAACGTAGGCTGGGAGGCCTGAGACGGGAAGGAGGACTCATCGGGTCACCAAGTAGCGCTTCATCAGATCTGGGAGAGAAATCTCTTAATCGATTCCCAAAAGCCTTTACCCAAGAGTCTTCTCATCAAGGTAATGAGTCCGATGCAAACCCTAGACAGTCAGAAACCACAGAATGAGAAACTGGACAGTTTCCAAGGGAAACCCATGGATCCACTGATCCAGCGGCTCGACCAGCGGGAACTTGAACCGGAGGAGGTTGACGGCTTCGAGGAGGCATTTCTGGTCGGAGCCAAGTACGACGGAGGGAGAATGGTTGCCGCCTTGAAGTTCTATGATCCTAAGGAGAAGAAGATCTACATCTGGCGAGATCATTCAGGCCATCTCCCTTACTGCTTCGCGAAGCTCAGCCCCGACGAAGTAAAGCTGAACAGCCGAGTCGTCGAGCATCCTGGGTTCAAGGGACTGGAGTCGGTCACCAAGTTCAATGCGATGATAGACAAGGAGGAGAGTTACACTAAGATAATCGCCAAAGATCCGCTCTCGATTGGTGGAAGAATTGACTCGATAAGAGAGTTTCTCCCTGCTTGGGAGGCGAGGATCCAGTATCATGAGAGCTACCTCTACGACGCCCAGCTGATTCCGGGCGTCCCATACTCGCTTGAGGAGGGGAAGATCGAGCGGCTTAGAGAAGGGTTCCCGGCGGAAGTCGAACAGGAGATCGAGAACCTCTTCAAGGAAGAGCCTGGCGAGATGCAGGAGTTCGCGCTGGAGTGGGCTAGGCTCCTTGAGCAGGAGGTCCCTCGTTTTCGGAGAGCTGCGATCGACATCGAGGTCTTCTCACCTGTCGCCAACAGGATACCGGACCCCGAGGAAGCCCCATACCAGGTGGTCTGCGTATCAATCGTGGACTCAGGGGGAGAGAAGAGGGTGCTCCTCCTCAGAAGAGAGAATGTCGAAGAAGGAGATGAGAGTGTTCTAGGCGGACTAGAACCAGAATACTACGATAGCGAAGAGGAATTAATCCTGGAGACCTTCTGGGCACTCCTGGAGTATCCGTTCATATTGACCTTCAACGGGGATCAGTTCGACCTCAAATACCTGTTTAACAGGGCTCTGAAGCTCGGTTTCCCACGGGAAAAGATCCCGATGACTATTGGAAGAGACTCTATAACCCTGACTTATGGAGTTCATCTTGATCTGTACAGGTTTTTCTTCAACAAGTCGATACAGGTCTACGCTTTTGGGCAGAGGTATAGGGAACTCACATTAGATGAGGTCTCCAAGGCTCTCCTCAATTCAGGCAAGATCGTGCTTGAGAGACCGTTCTCAGAGCTAAGCTATGCGGAATTGGCGAGCTACTGTCTTAGGGACTCGGAGTTGACCCTAAGTCTCTCCGCCATGAATAATGATCTTCTCATGAGACTGATCACACTCGTCGCCCGGATAGGAAGGATGCCTTTCGAGGACGTGGTCAGGGAAGGCGTCTCAAACTGGATCAGGAACCTGATGTACTATGAGCACAGGCGGAGAAATTGGGTAATCCCCCGCCCCGAGGACATATCTGAGCTTAAGGGTGTCTCAGCTACTGAGGCGATAATCAAAGGGAAGAAATACAAGGGCGCGATCGTTATCGAGCCCACCCCAGGAGTACACTTCGGAGTGTCTGTTCTAGACTTCGCCTCGCTATACCCATCAATCATAAAGCAGTACAACCTCTCCTATGAGACGATACTCTGCCCCCACAAGGAATGCCGCTCGAATACGATACCGGGAACCCCCCACTGGGTCTGCAGGCTGCACAGAGGATTGTCCAGCCTGATAATCGGGTCCCTGAGAGACCTCCGAGTGAAATGGTACAAGAAGAGAGCGAAAGACCCGAACCTGACCGGTGAACAAAGAGAGTTCTTGAACGTGGTTCAACTCACGCTCAAGGTCTTCCTAAACGCGAGTCTCGATTATGAGGAACCGATGGTCCTGGTTGATGATAAAGGGCAGTTGAGAATCCTCAAGATCGGGGAGTTTGTCGAGAGATCACTGGTCCAGAATGGAGCGATCTTGGGACCTGAAGGAGCAGAGATATCAAAGCCTTTGGATGGGTGGAAGGCCCTATCTTTCGACCGCAGAACCGGGAAGATGGTTTTCTCTCCAATTAGATCTGCGATAAGGCATCCGTACGACCTTCAATATCTGATTCAGATTAGGACTGATTCAGGTAGAGTTATTAGGGTTACACCTTGCCATAGTCTCTTTACCCTTGACAAGTCTACGTACCAAGTACTTCCGGTTGAGGCGGACGATCTCACAGAGGGGAAACATATCATAGTACCGATTAGATCTCCGGCTCCTGAGATTCAAAGCGAAGAGCACCTCAACCTCATCGAGCAAATGACTAAGCTTCCAAGAGACATCCGTAAGAGAATCCGTATATCGGTTCAGAAACGTCCGCATAAGAAGAGGCTGAGAAGCCTCCTCCGTATCCTCGGGGTCCTCTCAACAGGTGATTCTACTTTGGATCAGCTTGCCCTGAAGCTGCGCCTAGAGAAGAGGACGATTAGGAGCGGCATCGGCCATCTTGTCTCAAGAGGGTGTGTGGAAGAAAAGCAGCCGATCAATGAATCACTGTCTAGATTGTGGTACGGTATCACAACACGAGGGCAAGACTATCTTAGACTCGAGTCCCGACTAATCCTCGCATTCCGCTACGTCAGGGGCAGACATGGAACTCGCTGGTATGCTAGTCTGGAGGATATTATTCCGGTGAAGGATCTACTCAGTCAAGAGGAGCTCAAGGAGTGGCGTGTCGTTTCCTTCCATTCGGCGCATGCTATCCCTGCACTTCTACCGCTGAGGTTGCTGTTTAGACTGATGGGATTCTATGTCTCAGAGGGTAGTGCTAGGATTCAGAGGTCGAAGATAGGATCTGGGCAGTCATGCAGATTGACCTTCAGTAATAGTCTACCTGAGATCTTGAGGGAGATCGAGATTCTTACCCAGAACATCTTTGATATCGTCGCAGAAACGGGAGACGACTCAGTGACCATCAATTCGGAAATCGTCTACTATCTTTTTGCCGAGATCCTTCACCTCGGGGAGAACGCCTATGAAAAACGTTTGCCTGAAATCCTGTTCTCTATGCCTGAGGAGTATAAGTGGGAGTTCTTGCATACCTACTTTCGGGGAGACGGCAACTCCGACCATAACACTGCCGCAAAGTTTACGACTGTAAGCATTTCCCTAGCGAATCAGCTCCTTCTTCTCCTCGCACAACTGGGACTGAAAGGAGTATCAGTGAAACGCGAAGGAAGATTCTATAGGATATACGTACGCGACTCTGCCGTCTCTTTCGCAGATATCAGCGACAAGGGATTGAGGTATAACTACTCCGTCGTTATCCCACGTGAGTTCCTTGCCAACGAAAGCAGCATCCTAAACATTCGTATGAAGAAGTCGGTCAAGCGGGAGAAACTTGCCAGCGTGCTGAGGGACAAGGGCATAGAGAGTCTGGACAATAGATTGCAGGATCTATACTCCTTCGCTTTGGGAGACTTGGCTCTGGACAGAATTTCCTCAGTCGAATACGTAAAGCCGATGCGACCCTATGTCTATGACCTTTCTGTTGAAGACGCCGAGAACTTTGTCGCAGGATTCGGATGGATTCTGGCACATAATAGCTACGGTGTCTTCGGGGCGGAGCATTTCCCTCTGTACTGTTTGAGTGTGGCAGACTCCACGGCAGCGATCGGCAGATATGCCATCAATGAAACAATAGAGGAGGCAAAGTCGCTGGGGATAGAAGTCATCTACGGCGACACTGACAGCGTGTTCTTGAGTCAGCCAAGGGAAGACCAGATCAATGACCTCCTGGAGTGGTCGAAGAACAGCTTAAGGATGGAACTTGAAGTCGACAAGCAGTATCGATACGTGGCGTTCAGTACAAGGAAGAAGAACTACTTCGGCGTCTTCCAAGATGGCAGTGTCGACATAAAAGGACTCACCGGAAAGAAGAGAAACACACCGGTATTCTTGAAGAAAGCCTTCTACGACGCGATAGACGCCTTGAGCGAAGTAGAAAATCAAGGAGACTTCAAGCGAGCGAAAGAGAAGATCAAGAGCATAGTTCAGGAGTGCTACATCAAGTTGAAGAAGCGCCAGTTCTCGTTGGAAGATCTATCAATCAGTATAATGCTAGGAAAGCCGGTGAAAGCCTACGAGAAGACAACCCCACAGCACGTGAAAGCTGCCCTGCTACTGGCTGAAAAGGGCCAAGAAGTCAAACCGGGGGATATAATTGGCTTCGTCAAGACCAGTGATTCTCTCGGGGTGAAACCGGTCGAGCTGGCAAAAGTTCAAGACGTTGATACTGAGAAGTACACTGAGTATGTCAAGTCAACCTTCGAACAGGTCTTTGACGCGCTGGGTCTCGAGTTCGGCGAAGTGGCAGGAGTCACCAAGCTAGAGGATTTCCTACTCTGACTCAAGCACATACGTCCTCACGAACAGTTGACAGACGCATAGGTTTCGCGCAGGTCAAGACCAATATTTTCCAGATCTCGCTCAATTCCGTTCTATTGGTTCACTGCGTGATTCGCTTGATTCTGCTTATTTTGTCAAAATGTTTATCGAAAGAGTAGATTTCCGTTTGTCCGTACCTTTGCATTGTTCGCACTGCCAATGCGTCGTTTAACCCTATCGAGTTTTCTCTGGCTAGGTCGACGGCCGAGATACACGCGTTTTCATCCATGGGTTCAATCTGGATGGATTCCCTTGAGAGTATCCCTTCCTCGAGCGTCAATGCCTCACTCAACGGGATCCAGTCCTCCAGAAAGTTGGCAACTTCGCTGACGTGTACCACGGTGGTCCGAACATCTTCCCCCTGATTTATCCGTGACACGATCTCCTTTGCAGATTTCTTTATTGCTTCATCTTCAGGTTTCAGTTTGCGCCTTGGCTTCAAGAAGGCGTAGATAAAGATGTTGGCATCCACAAACCTCAATACAACACCACGCTACTAGACTTTCCTCAGCAACTTCCTTAGCCGATGGTAGTCTGAGAAGTTTTCCAGTGGGACATCTATCTCAACAGAATCAAAGTATTTGGTCAGGTCAACCTTTCTCTTGGGTAAGACCTTCAAGTGATCCGGATACATGAGTACATAGACCTCCTTTGCCTCCTTCATGGCTTGCTCACGCCATTTTGCCGGGATAGTGAACCTGCCTTGAGAGTCAATTTCCCTCAACTCCACCTCATACATCTTGCAACACCTGAAATTCATAAAATCACCTGAAAATATAAACCTATCCAATTGTATCGTTTAGCTATAGGCGCCGCGATAAATTGAGGAGAAAGTCTGAAGGAGGACTAGCGGGCCTATGGGAAGGTGGATCATATTCCTTTTTTCATCCCTTCTTCTACTCTGCATTCCCCTCTCTCATCTCAAGGGCATGCGCCTATACGCCCACCCCGGGGCACTATGGCTCCGCATCCAGGCATCGCTCAATCGCGCTAACGCCGAGGGAGGCAGCGCTGTCACGAGGGTTCCTTCACACCTGATCGTGATACTTCTCTTTCCGAACCAGTGGACTGCTCCCGCGATTATGAACATGATTGTCGTACTGATCGGTGTTCAAGAACAATGGGCGTAATACCCTAGCATACAAGGTTTACTCACGGAGGCAGGAACCAATCTGGATATTCCTAGAACGATGGCAATAGCGACTCCAGCCCAATAATACCACTTCAACTAAAGTCCTCCGTACCCCTCAAGCTGGTTAAGGGAGAACCAGATATAGAAAATGAAACGATCGCGCGTTGAAGCTGCAAGCCCACTATTCCGAGTCCGACTATGAGAATCTACAATCGGTGAAAGGAAAAAATGTCTAAGACTATCGCTCGAAAGAGCAGTCATGCAGAAGGGCAGGCTCTACACCTGCGACGGGGCTGTGGTTTGTGGTGGCGGCAGGCGCTGGCTAATGTCGCGAGTGAGTTCGTAGGCTTCGACGTCTTCCAAGATGGCGGCGTCGACATCAAGGGGCTTACAGGAAAGAAGAGGAACACCCCGGTATTCGTGAAGAAAGCCTTCTACGATACGATAGGCGTCTTGAGCGAAGTGAAGAATCAGGGAGACTTCAAGAGGGCGAAAGAGAAGATCAAGAACATTGTCCAGGAATACTATGTCAAGCTGAAGAAACGGCAGTGCTCGTTAGAAGACCTGTCTATCAACATAATGCTAGGAAAACCCTTGAAAGCCTACGTGAAGACGACTCCCCAACACGTGAAAGCCGCTCTGTTGACGGCTGAGAACGGCCAAGAGGTCAAACCGGGAGACATAATCGGCTTTGTGAAGACCAGCGGCGCTGCTGGCGTGAAGCCCGTGAGTCTGGCGAGAATTGAAGAGGTCGATGTTGACAAATACACCGAGTATGTCGGGTCAACTTTCGAACAGGTATTCGACGCACTCGGCCTTGAGTTCGGCGAAGTCTCAGGAGTGACCAAGTTAGAGGATTTCTTGTTATGATTTGAGTGCCTCCGCTCTTTCACTGTGAAGCACGGGTGTCGCCTCGATCCAAATCCTGTCAAAGAAGAGCGACGCAAGATGCGTCAATGCATTGCTATTTGTCCATAGAACGGTTACCTCTGAACCTTCAGCTCTCTCCAACGAATCGATGAAGACGATCAGTTCATTTCCGTCTGTTAACTCGCTGAGCGACCACACAGCTTCGAGTCAAGGCGTATACGCATAGCAAACTGTACGCTAAGACGGGTCAAGGCAACTAGACCCATCCTATGTGAGGTCAGACAAATCCACATGCTACGAGACCTAATAACTCAAATAATCTAACATCGAAGCACAATATCCCCTGAAAAACAGTTCGAGGCTTCCTCAAAGGCGCGGCCATGAGGCTAAAGGTCTTTCCGCTAGTCAAAAGATGGAAAAGACATAAATCTTCAATATATAAATGAAGACGCTAAGAAATCATTAAGAGGAAGAGACAAAGTCTTAGATTGGAGCGAAGAAGTCTTTGTCACGTGAGTCCACGAGGAAAGTTCAGCCGATCGGATTGGACATAGGAACAAGCACGGTAAAGGCGATCGCGGGCCAAGGGAAGAGAGTGATCTTCCCATCCGTCTACTGCAAGCGGCTCATAAAAACCACTTGGGATGAAAGAGAGAAGCAAACGGAAAATGTTATGTTTGAGGGGATAGGGCAGGAAGCGATCGATCTCGCGAAACATAATGACGCGATAGTCATACGCCCAATAATAGAGGGAACGATAAAGCACGAGGTAGCCGTAAAGCTTGTTCAAGAGGTTTACCGAAGACTTGATGTCAAGAATCCTGCCTCCGTGGTTTTGGTCACCGGACTTCCCTACGATGTCAGCGTCAGCTCCATCAACTATCTCGAGCAACTACTGGGTGAATCGTTGGGGAAGCCCCTGCAGATGGCGATATACCCGCAGAGCTTCGGCACCCTTATCGAGTGCGGATTGGAATCGGCGACCGTTATCAACATAGGACACTCAACTACCGGGCTGCTCTTGGTGGAAGACCTTACAGTCTTGGGTGGAGGCACGGAGCCGAAGGCAACCGACTACGTTGTAGAGCAGGTCAGAAACAACATAATCAAAGACCATGGACTTGTGCCGAGCACAGAGACTACACGTGACCTCGTGATAAGCAAGGAGATAAAGATCGGGGACACCGTACTCACGAACAAGATCGACTCCATCTACGATGGGCGCACCGTCGTAACGCGCAAGGAAATCGAGCCCGCACTGACGAATGCGGTCGACTTTCTTTGTGAGAAGATCGCATTCGACATCACGGAGCTGCATTCTCAACTTCCGACGATGAATCTCGGCTGTGTGAAGAACATCATCGTTGGCGGAGGCTTCTCAGCCCTGCAGAATCCTTACAGCGGAGAGTATCTTGTCAGAAATGCGCTGGAAGCAAAGTTGAAACGCCCAGTGACATATCCAGAGGACCCCCTGTTCTCTGAGGCAAGCGGCTACTACAAGATGGCAGTAGAGCTATCTGGAACATGACCCGGAATCCGGCTCGTGTCTATGCCGGAGGACGAATGACGCTGGTCATCGACTGCGAGAGTTAGCTGATTCAGCTCCGTCTCTTCGGCTCATGTACTGGCTTGTGGTCGTGACGGAGATGTGTTGTCATTCTCTCTGGCGGTAGGCTTACTGAATCTCGTGAACTGCTTGAATGCGCAGTTCCGGGTGAAGCCCGAAAAGTTAAGTATTCTTCAGACGAGTGGGTGTGGGAGAACCATTGTCTTCCCTTAGATCGGAGAAGGCAGCTCACCTTCTGCTATGGATCATCCCTGCCGCAACGTATGCAGGTCTCCTAGCAGTATTCTCGGGACAACTGAGCCTTTTCTCGGGAGACATAGGGAGCGCCCGTTTCATTCTTGGCACCTTTGCCGGAGTTCTAGCCGCTTTTCTAGGTCTCTTACTGACTGTTCCCCTCATCGCCCTTCAGATGGTTGCGAGCCGTTACGGGTACAGGGTCTATGAGGCGTTCTTCAAGTGGCGAACACTCATCGTCTTCTTGATCTTCATCGCCTCGCTTCTGTACCCGGTCATCGGTCTGTTCTTCCTAGACACTGTAGGTCCATCGCAGATAGTCAGCGCCGGAATAGTCCTCACAGTAAGCTCGCTCTCGCTGGCGGTTCCCCACATTTGGACGATCAAGAATATGCTGAAGACTGACACCCTGATCGACTTGTACGCGGATTCCGCGATAGCTTCTATCGGGAAAGAGGAAACAAGAAACGCGGAAGAAAAAGTGGAGGTACTATTCGGTATTATGAGTGCCGCGCTTGAAGCGAGAGACACCTCGACATTCCAGCACTGTCTGAGAAGGCTTTTCGACATCTGGAGGAGCAGACCCAAGTTCAGTCTCCAAAGCAATCTAGCGATCAGGGTTTCAGGGTATTTTGATACTGCCTGCTCTCATAGTGAAACGCTTGCGAAGAATGGACTGGATACCTTCATCCAGATAATAAGTGATGCTCAGAGATCTGGGGACCGAGAAGCCTGGAATGATGCTATCGCCCTCATCGAGGATCTTTGTTTCAGCCTATCGCCAGACACCTGTAGCAGCCTA
>CAZBVH010000034.1:13064-14627 GCA_964495315.1 uncultured Candidatus Bathyarchaeia archaeon
CAGCCTATCGCCAGACACCTGTAGCAGCCTAAGACTCTACTGCGTGGAGACGATAGGAAGCCTAGGAAAACGCGTGGCAGAGGAGGAGCCTGACTTTGCGCTCAGGACTATAGAAGCGCTGGCTGGAAAGGTTGGTACGGTGAATACGACCACTTATACCGCGTCGTGGGCACTAAGGTGGATCACCTGGGTCCTGCAGAGTCTGAGAACCTCGAAGGCATTCTACCATGTCGTCGACATATTCAGCGACTTGCTCAAGGATCCATTCAATGAGTTAGGTCCAGAGGTAAGAAGAATAGCTGGCGAGGAACTCTACTATCTCTGTGAAGTTACTGCTTACGAGACTTTCAAACCGAAGGCCAGGGCGGAAATGTTGAATTATCTGATTCCAAGGCTTCCACCCTCATCAAATAAGACATTCGTATCGCTCCTCGTGCTGGCTGGAGCACGCACAATCGCTGCAGAAGGAGAACTCAAGAAGCTTCAACCCAAGATCACGAATAAGTTGTGCGAGATAATCGGGGCCTCACCGGTAGAGAGTGATGCGTTTCTGAGAGAAGTGTTCCGTGACGCCAGGTCGAGAGCAGAAGGCTTGAACCTAGATGCCTCCATCCTGAAGTTTGAGCAGAGAACCATCAAGAAACTGAAGAAATAGACCCGGTTGCAGCGGAGGCAACAGCAGTTGAAGTCAGGAATCATAGGCTAGGCTTGATGCTCCTCTTCGCCGCCCTTCTGCTCAGAACCTTGACCGGGCTCCCTAAGCTTCAAAGCGGCTCTCCTCAGCCTCTCCCTTCTTGAGGCTTCTGCGCTGGGGATCTCTTCAGATGGTCTTAGGCGGATAGGTTCTCGCGCCATTTCTTCAAGGGTTGGCAGCCTTGCGGTAGGACGGACTTCTCCTAGGCCGGCGGGTGCTTCTATCAGGGACCTCAACATCGCTCTCCTCAGCCTGACTTCACGGGGTTCTCGGCTGATCGGGATCTCCTCGATTCCAGTTCTCAGGCGAACCCGCGACTCCAATACAGCTTCGAGCCTCTCACCGGGGGTGGGAGGCGCCTCTAAGACGCCGCCAAGGGTTGGCGCTCTTTCCAGGTACCTGAAGGCTGCTCTCTGTAACCTGGCGCGGCGGAGTGGCGACGGTGGAGCCATCGGCGGAATGGGTGGAGGCATCGGAGCTGGTGGCAGCGTAGGAACGGGTACGGGGATAGGTGCGGGTACGGCGGAGGGTTCCTCCGGGAATACTGGGATCGGGATGGTGGGTTTCCAGAAGAAGGCAAACCAGACCGCTGCACCGATCACTGAGATGATCGTCAGTGTCCCGCCTACCATCAGTGCTGGAGACGCGAGGAGTACCGCAAACGGAGATGGTCCGAAGATCAGTCTGCGCTTCAGGTTTAGGGTTATGGGTCCGTAGACATCCTGATCGCCTATCGTGTTCTCGAGGTATATCCGCATAGTGTAGTTCCCGGAGAGGAGCCTGGAAGTGTCGATAGTGGTGGAGAATTCCTGGCGTACAAGCTCTCTGAAGGTTGGAACCATCGGGTAAAT
This sequence comes from uncultured Candidatus Bathyarchaeia archaeon, assembly GCA_964495315.1. Taxonomy (GTDB): domain Archaea; phylum Thermoproteota; class Bathyarchaeia; order RBG-16-48-13. The sequence goes on from CAZBVH010000034.1 coordinate 14,610, forward strand.
GAGCTCAGTTCCGTTCGG
>CAZBVH010000035.1:0-6678 GCA_964495315.1 uncultured Candidatus Bathyarchaeia archaeon
TTCGATAACTGGTCTTCTCGTCAGGATTTCTGCTGATCTTGTCCAGGAAAGAAAGGAGAGTGCTTATTCCCTGGGTCTCAAGCAGTTCTCGAACGTGGAAGAGGGTAAGAGAAGTGGCCTGCTTGACCAGAGCGGTGTAGAGCGGTCCTCTCATATCCTCTGGAAGCTCTCTCAGCCTCTCTCTAAGGACATCTCCGAGGTCTAATAGTTCCCGTCTAGAGACATATCCGGTCCTGCCTACCGGGAACCCATGTTCGCGTAACCATCCAAGATACTCGTCAAGGCTCTTCTTTGCGAGGTCAATGAGCTCTTCATACGTCTCAGGAAGCTTAACTTGGATCCACTGCACCTCAACGGGATGAACGTACGGCAGTATGTCTGTATGCTCCTCACTCCGGTACTCGATTTGCTCTATGTAGAGTTTTGAGCAGACATCTTCGATCCGCTCCTTGCTAGAACCGGGACTTGCAGTCAACCCTAGTATCGTTGGCCAAGGCGCATCATCCATGTATCTTCGGGCTATGGCACCGTAGGCGTAGTCCTTCGTGGCACGATGGGCCTCGTCAAAGATCAAGAGACTAAAGTCTGTGAGCCTGACTCTGCCTTCCTCCAGGTCATTCTTCACCGTTTGAGGGGTAGCGAAGAACAGTTTCGCCTCTCCGCTCCACAGGATCCGCCTCTGCTCAGGAGCAAACACCCCAGTGAGGACCGTCATATCCTCTCTACTGACCCGTAAGAGACGATAGAAAGAGTCCAAATGCTGCAGAACAAGCGGTCTTGTAGGAGCCATCATAAGAATACGCATCTTGGGGTGCTGATAGAGGAAGTCGGCTACAACAAGGGCAGCGATGATCGTCTTTCCTAGGGCTGTCGGCAGGACCACAAGCATGTTCTTCTGAGATGCTTTATTGGCTATCTCTTGCTGGTATGCCCTAGCCTCAATACGCTCTCTTCTTACCGCCGGATGATCGATGTAAAGAACCTTATTTGAACTCAAACTGGAATTCACACCATCAAGGGCACGGTCCTACCCAAATGCGGTTGAAAGGTCTTGGAGAGGGAACGAGACAAACCTTCGAGAAAGAACAACATGTGACTTTACCCTACGATGCGACCTCACCATTTTAGAGTTTTCGCAGCGGGCCTCCGATTCATCACACCTAAGCCCTTGCTCTACTGTTTGGGAACCCATGCCTTCTCATGTGATAGGGATATCCACAGGTCTTCTTCTTTCTCTCCCCTCAATCCGACCTTGATTGCCCCGCCGCTGAAATAATTGACCTGGCCTCCTTCGACCGTGAACGGGCGATCATGACCTGGATAGATTATGTCTGGGTTGAGACCCTTAATCTTCAGGATACTTTTTCGCGCCTCCTCCTCGCTATAGAACACGTAGTCTGGCAGTTCCCTGTAGTATGATCTGGCACTTGGCAACGCATCTTGGGCGAACAACAGAGTCTTCTTGTCCTTGGACACTAACAAAGACACATGCCCAATCGTGTGTCCTATCGTCTCTATGATTCGCACATTCTTTGTGAGTTCTATCTCTCCACTGATAGGTTTGAAATCCATCCCCCTTATCAGATCCCTAAAGAAAGTAGGAGTCGCCCAATCATCACTCTTAGGGTTCATAGCGTAGTTCAGCTCGTCCTCGTGAATCAAGACTCGAGAATTAGAGAACAGATCTATGTTCAGCACGTGATCCCAATTTGAGTGGGAGAGCACCACAATATCGATGTCCCTAGGCTCCAGTGACCTTTGCTTAAGGGCTTCAAGAAGAGTTCTCCGGGTTCCATAGTGTCCAGTGTCGAGCAGAATTCTGGTTCCATCCTCTATCAGCGGGATGGTGCACAAGCCGAAGGAGCCAAGATCTGTTCGTATCGGAACACCTTGAATCAAAACGTCAACAAGAGGCAAGAATAGTCCCTCCTAAGAGAACTAGAAGAGCCACGACAAGATAATCATTACTCAGATGGAATGCTCACGCCCACTCAGTTCAACAGTCTGTCATGAGGAGGCACGGACATTCCCAGTCTGCTTCAAAGCAGGTTCCGATAACCAAGAATCCATGGATGACATATGCTGGGGTGACAGAGCTTGAGGTGTGCTTCAGCAGAATGTTCGACAAAGGACACAGAGAAATACAGGCAAAAGTCGTGTCAAGAGAATTAGTGAAGGATATCTGAATGAGAAGGATGCGTCTCCCGGAACCGGTCTCCGGAGGAGTGTTTCTCACCTACAAATGTACCAGTGAATGCCGACATTGCATGTATGCTTGCTCTCCTCGGTGGAAACCAGATTGGATTTCAGAGAAAGATGCTAGAAAGATCCTGACTCAGCTCGCAGGCAAGATTCAAGGAAGCCCTCTTGGACCGGACAGGATTGGCATTAACTATGGACTTCATTTTACCGGCGGCGAACCTTTCCTGAATTTCGATCTTTTGCTCAAGATCGTTGGAATGGCACATGAACTTGACATCCCCTCAACCTTTGTTGAGACCAACTGTTTCTGGTCCAGCGACGATGAGACCACAAAAGAGAAGCTTCTGAAGTTAAGGGAGGTAGGGCTGCACGGCATCTTGATCAGTGTGAACCCGTTTATCCTCGAGTACGTACCTCTAGAGAGAACGGGGAGAGCCATCAGAATAGGCAAGGAAGTCTTCGCTGGAAACACGCTGATCTACCAGGAATCTGTCTACCAGCAGCTTGAGAGGTTCAATATTGAAGGCATCTTGCCCTTCGAAGAGTACCTGGAAAAAGCAGGCACTCACAGCCTGTCCCATATGGAGCTGCTTCCTCTCGGCAGAGCACCCTATAGACTGGGAAACCTGTACAAGAGATATCCGGCAGAGCAGTTCTTCGGCGAATCGTGTAGCGAGGAGCTGAGAAGAAACTGGCACATTCACATTGACAACTACGGAAACTACGTGCCAGGTTACTGCGGAGGCATCTCTCTGGGAGACGGTAGAGATCTTGACTCAATCCTTCAAGGGATCGATCTGGATGACAGACCAGTTATCGATGCCTTGGTTACCGATATGAAGAGTCTCCATGAACTTGGCAGACAGTTCGGCTACAAGGAGCGTGCCGAGGGATACCTTTCCAAGTGTCATCTCTGTGTCGATGTAAGAAAATGTATAGCACAACAGACAGATGAGTTCAAAGAACTTTCTCCAAGAGAGTTTTATCGCTACTTAGAGTAGGGCTATTCAGCCCGTTACATCTGCCTTCTCTGCTTCGATTGTTCTGAGAAAGGGAAATGCGGAGACCGCTGTTCTTGATCCGATTTCCTGTCAAACTGATAGGAGACCGGCACGTATTGTCCTGGCTGGTTATCCTCGGCAGGATGCCTTGTTCAACCACTCCATAACCTCTTCATCGGATAGGTCATGCCATTCTTGGTAGGCATCAGCTACGGCAAAGGTTGGGCCGCTTCTGATGTTCAAGCATACCAGTTCGTCCACGCTTCGTGCGACAAGTTCCGCCGAGCTCAACGACGCCGTCGGCACACCAACGACGATCTCCTCAGGGTTTGACTTCTTGGCAGATTCCGCCGCCACGAGCATAGTGAACCCTGATGCAAGTCCATCGTCCACAAGGAGAGCAATCTTGTGTTCTAGTTTCGGAAATGACCTATCGCCTCTGAACTTTCTAACTCTGTTCAGTATGTTTTCCTGAGCCATAGAAAGCGCTCGGCGAATAGCCTCATCAGACAGCCCAAGCCGTCTGACTAGAGGGGTGTTCAGGATCGTCGTCCCATCCCAACTTAGGGCGCCGAAGCCAGCCTCTGTATCCCAGGGGATCTGAATCTTCCTGATGATGATCACGTCGAGAGGAAGGTTGAGCTCACTTGCTATCACATATCCTACCGGAACCCCGCCTGCAGGTATGGCCAGTAGTTGCACATCGTCTCTATCCGAGTATTTCTCCAGTTTGGCTGCGAGTAGTTCTCCGGCGTGCAACCGGTCTTTGAATATGAACCTCTTGTCTCTGAGTGTAGGTTCGTCAATGATCTTGGGCTGCATCCTAGACTTCGCTCACGGGAATCATGCTGAAGAGAATCAAGCCGACCGCTTCTTCATGTGAAGGAGTGATGACATACCTGATGTCAGTCTTTCCTTCTTAGTATCCATCTCTCTCTTACGTGGTCGATTTCTTCGCGGGGGATCTCAATATTGAGATGGGTTATCTCGGCTTCCACATGATGGAACTCCTTTAACGCGGCGAACATCATGTTTGTCATGTAGTGTGAGGGCTCCATCTTCTCGTCGACAAGTCTCTTGGATGATCCTGCCACGGATACTCCGTACATATCGATTATGACTTCGCCCTCACTGACCTTGGTCAGATTGATCTTGCTCATGTAGCCCGACCGCTCAAGGTAGGAGGCTATGCTTCTTAATGTGGCGACTGGAGTCGAAGAGTCTATTCGGACTTTCCTCTTCATCTCCTGAAAGTTCGTCTCACCGGCAAGCCTAAACACCTCCTTTGCGGCCTCGATGCCGTAGAGTCTTGAGAGGGTGCTACAGACTCCATAATTCACTATATCCAGGAATCCCGGTTCAATCTTCTTGATCGAGACACTCATCCCGCATCACACTTATCGTTTGGATAGCTCCTCTGTAAAATAGTCTTCCAAGAACCGGAAACCCAAGCGATATGGGCGCGAGGCAAGGGAAGACAGGAATGAGGGATCGTGGTATTGAGGAATATGCCAGAGGATTACCGTGTTCAGGCATCCTCAAGGGCAGGTTCAGTGTGATTTTTCAGGTAGAAACATGGTCAACCTAAGTGATGAGAAGGTGATGTATATGGTTGCTGCTAGGGTTCGCGGGATCTACTCGACTGCCTTGGTGAGGCTTCTGCTCGATCATGGCTACGAGGTGGCGGAAACATCTGCAGCTGTGGCAACCCGTTTTGGGCTGGAGGACATTGCGCGGGATCACGACTTGGACATACTCGACCGGAGAGATAGACAGGGAGTCTTGGCTCTTGGAACTTCTCAGTCGGTTGAAGCCTTCCGGGCGGTTCTCTGCAAAGATCTCTTTGATGTGGTAATGAGGACCCCGCGCAGTCCTATCAGCAATGTCTGGAGAATATCCCTAGATTTTGAGTTTCCCGGATATTCAAAACATAGATTGGACGAGATCCGCGGATATGTAACCCCAACTATACAAGGGCATCACCAGTACAAGGCGTGCGGTGGCAACATCGCTTCAGCCGTAGATATGGCTGAGAATCTCTTAGCTGAAGGCAGACCTCAAGACGAGGTAGAGAGACTCTTTACGGAAACCATAGGGGTGAGCCTCCCTGCGGAGGGAGTAGAGATTGAGATTGATCACATCAAACTCGATGGACAATGTTTCCATCTGGGTACGGCCAGGGTGGATAGCTTCAATAGAGATGAAGGATCCATGCGCCTGCATCGCCCAGTCAAAGGCGGAGGACTGTATGACGGACTCAAAGTGGAGAAGAGCCCCGGAGACTATGCGATTACCGAGGTCAGAATCGGGGAATGGTATCTGGCCACTAGGTACTTCTCGAGAGAAGGAATCCTCAAGGGAACATATGTGAACGTGAATACGCCCGTTGAGCTCTATCCCGACCGCTTACGCTACGTGGACCTTGAAGCCGACATATGTATCTGGCCAAACGGTGATATTAGGGTCCTCGATATGAGGTACCTCAAAGAAGCTGTTGCAGAGGGCTTGATCAATAACAGCCTTCTTCCTGTGATACAGCAAAAGATGGATGACCTGCTAAAGGAGAAGGAGGCATATACCATCTGAGGGCAAGCAGCTCAATGCATAGACAATTCTCGAGTTCGTCAGAAACATGAGAGGAATGACAGAGGATATCGACTTGCCTAGGGGTAGCACGGGAGAAAAGTTATGTCGCCACGAGAAGCTTGAGAGACTCAGAAGGCAGATCGTTTCCTGCCAGAAGTGTCGTCTCGCCAGAACACGTAAACACGCAGTTCCAGGAGAAGGTACCCCTAACGCTAGTCTAATGCTCATCGGAGAAGCCCCGGGAAGAACAGAGGATCTTCAAGGAAAGCCTTTCGTCGGACAGGCTGGAAGGTTTCTCGATAGTTTACTGGAAGCCGCCGAAGTCAAAAGAGACGAGGTGTTCATAGGCAACATCTTGAAGTGTCGTCCGACATCTCCTTCAGGCAGGGATAGAAGACCTGCCAAGGAGGAGGTCACAGTCTGCACTCCGTATCTTGATCAGCAGATCGAGGCTATAGAACCGAAGTTCATCTTGACTCTGGGCGATACCGCAACACGATATGTGTTCAAGAAATATGGGCTAGAGCAGGAAGGGATCTCAAGAATCCATGGGTCAGTTTTCAATGCAGGTCCGCTGAAGATTGTTCCCATGTACCATCCAGCCGCAGCTCTATATAGGAAAGATCTGGAAGAGGTGATCAGAGAAGACTTCCGCAGACTAGGAGATCAACTTAAGGTTCCAAACCCAAACATGGAGAGCCTTATAGGTCAAGCAGAGTGCTAGGTAGCCTCAAGAGTGATTATATATTGTGGCTATACCATGCAGCCACGGCAGATAGACACTACCACCGATTGGAGGTGTCACGATGACAATGATGGAAACAGAAAGGCTTGTTATCAGGAACTTCAGAATCGGCGACTAGGAAGCTCTTCAAGAGATGATCATCCA
>CAZBVH010000035.1:6778-14537 GCA_964495315.1 uncultured Candidatus Bathyarchaeia archaeon
ATGATCATCCATGGCCGACATCTTCGGAGGAAATCAAGAGAATCACTGAATGGTTCGCCGGTGGAGACAGTTACTTTGCCGTCTGTCTGAAAGATACGGGTCGATTCATCGGATTTGTATCACTCAACCAAGAACAGAAAGAAGACTGTCGAGAGTTCAACATCGGCTATATCTTCAACTCTGATTACCATGGTAAAGGCTATGCAAAAGAGGCATGCCGAGCCGCAATTGGTCATGCGTTCGATCGATTGCAGGCACATAGAGTGGTCAGTGGTACCGCGGCTGCAAATCGTGCGTCTTGCCGATTACTGGAGAGGTTAGGTCTAAAAAGAACTGCCGAGAGCATTGGTTCCTTCAGAAATACGCAAGATGGGAAACCTATAGAGTTCGTTGGCTACACCTTCGCCATTTCGAGAGATGAATGGAAGGTTGCAGTCAATCATGAATGAACCGCCATGATGGTGCTGCGATCTCACAAATGGGAATCATTCTCGCAGTGGCGCGACTCTTTTCAAGCCCTAAAGTAGACATGTTTCATTTGGGATCGTCAACCCTTATAACCTAACCTCGACACCATGTTCCTTCAGGTAATTCTTGACATCCCGAATCGAGTATATCTTGTAGTGGAATATGCCTGCAGCCAGCGCGGCATCAGCGTTCCCCTCAGTGAAAGCGCTCAATATATGTTCCAGTTTCCCAACACCGCTGCTGGCGATCACCGGAACTCTGACTCTCTTGGAGAGTTCCTTTAGGAAGGCGATGTCGTACCCCTTGCGAGTCCCGTCAAAGTCCAGTGAAGACACCAGTAGTTCACCGGCGCCTCGGTCCACAACTTCTTCAGCCCACTGAAAAGCATCAATATTCACGGGTTTTCTTCCTCCGTAGATGCTTATTCGCCACCAGCAGTTTCCTTCATCGGTCTTCAGCACCGTCTTGTCCTCGTGACCCGACTCTCCGTCTTGTATGTACATTCGCTCTATGTCTATGGCAGAGACTATGCACTGGCTTCCGAAAACTTCGGAGCATCTGTTTATGACATCAGGCTCATTGACAGCAGCAGTGTTGATCGCAACCTTATCTGCCCCTGAAGCCAAGATTCTCCTGACATCCTCGACCGACCTTATTCCGCCCCCAACAGTGAGCGGTATGAACACAACCTCAGCAGTCTTTCTCACGACTCTCAGCATGATATCCCTGTTCTCGTGAGACGCAGATATATCGAGGAAGACAACCTCATCGGCACCCTCTCGGTCGTAGTAGGATGCCAATTCTGTGGGATCCCCTGCGTCGATATGCTCTCGGAAACGGATGCCTTTGATGACTCTCCCTTCAGAGCTTACATCAAAACAGGGGATGATCCTTTTTGCGAGCGGCATAGGCTATTCATCTTTCAAGGAATCGCAATTGTCCAAGAGGTTGCTCGGAACCCGGTTCTCTTTCACAGAGACCTACCTGGTGTAGAGCACGAGACTCAATTATAGGTGTGTCGCCACCGACATCTACTGCTGTTCTATTGCTGCGAGCACCTAAGAGCCGGTTGTGTGGAAGTAGTTCAGTAACTCCGTGAAGTACTTAACCCTGCCTCTTAGTGAGAGCGACCGCACGCCACTTGTTCTGCCAACTCTTCCAACCAGTTTTCACGAATTTCTCCCTGAATTCTAGGTCTTCTGCAACCCAGTCCAGCAGAGCCCTGAAATTTCTCTTCTCGGCAGGAATTCCTATCTCCTCGCACCAGTTCCTGAATCCCCGCTCCACCTTCTCTTGGAGCTCACCTGTGACTCTTGTTTCTGCAACCCTCAGCCCCCTTGACTGGAGGAACCCTACTGCAGCCGACAATACGTAGCCGCTGCAGACCTTGAAGACCGTCTTCTCATCAGGCTTCATGACCCTGCAGATCTCGTCGACAATCTCTACCATCTTGTCCAGATACTTCTTCTGCTCAAAGAGGGGTGATTGGAAGTATCGCACAGGTATCCTCCGTTCCATATATCTTCCAGAGTCCCTATCGAGGGCCCCAACTACGACCCCGAGGACAAGGTCTCCCCAACCACTGTCATCGATCATTATTTCCCTGAGCTGAACGAAGTCGTAGAGAGTGTCCAGAGGTGATCTCCCCTTAATCGATCTCACTATGTCCACTCGCTAGAATAATGGTACTTCTTTCTAATTGTTTCCTGGCTGATCTTCTACTTTTGGTTCTGTGAGATATCTGACTAAGATCGTGGCTTGAGGTTGGAGCGTCTCCCAGTCAGGTTTTAGCAATGCGCAGTCCTTAGGTCTGTCTGATCCGTAGAGGACCCAGCAGATATAGTTTATCTCAAGCTCATGCATCGTACGGAGGAGGTCTTCGAACCAAACTAGGTTGTGTTCTTCATAGACTGGAGTTCCGAACTCTCCCACTATGATGGGGGCGATTCCCTGTTTCAAGATTGGCTCCCAGTCGGATCTAATGTATTCTCTGAGGAGAAGGTAGCCCGCGTCATACTTTCCGTTCTTGTATTGGTAGCTCCAGTCAAGTTTTGAGAGGGGGTAGGGATAGATGTGTGGGCTGTAGACGACGTTCGGCTCCTCTAGGGGGTTTGTCTGAGCTCCCAGTAGATCCCACCCCCAGCCTATGCCTTCAACGATGATCAGTAGTTTCGGATTGACCAGGTGTATTAACTGCGCGCAGTTCTGAGCTGCGTTTCTCCATTTCTCCCAGGCTATGTCTCGCGGCTCATTCCAGAGGTCGAACCCGACGACGGTATCCTCGTCCTTGTATCTCTCGGCAAGGAACATCCACTGCTGGATCCAGTAGGTCTGGTTTGTGGGGAACCCTTTCTGGTACTTGTGTGTCGGTCGGTGCATGTCAAGAATGACATACATATCACGTTCCTTGCACCATTGTATTTGCATGTCGATCCGGTGGAGGTAGCTTTCTTCGTATATCCATTCCATGGTGTACGGAATCCTTACCACGTTCGCACCCATCTCCTTCATGATGTCGAAGTCTCTCTCGACGATATGGTAGCCTTCTCGCGTGTACTCTAGACCCATTTTCGAGATACCTCTGAGGTAGACCCTGCGTCCCAGCTCGTCCCTAATGTGTCTACCATCAGTGTGCAACCATTTCTTGTGTGTCTGACCGAAACCTGAGAATTCTGTAATGTATAGAACCACGAAAACGACAATTATCAGCACTGCGAGTAGGATTGTCTTCGGTTTGATCCTGTTCTTCTCCAAGACCAGATCCTCTTTCACATCAGAGCGTTGATCAGCCTTCGTCCTGCGCTGGCTAGTCGAGCATTATTGGAATGAAAGACCACACCATTCATTTCTTAATAGTTTTGGCGTCCCTTAAACTGCCTAGTTCAAGCGTTGTGTTTGCTGAGCGGAACTTTCAAACGTTATCAACGCAGTCTTCTTCATGTGGTTGAGTTGGTTGTAGCCACGGGTCACAGAGGAGCTGCGGCATTGGAGCCGGAGAACACGCTTCGAGGGATTCGGAGAGCGATCGAGATCGGAGTCGATCAGGTAGAGGTAGATGTTCATCTTACCAAGGACGGTGAACTCGTCGTCATGCATGACGATACGGTTGATCGGACGACGAATGGTCATGGCAGAGTTCGAGATCTTGGTTTCGAGGAGATAAGAAGCTTAGACGCAGGGAAGGGAGAGGTGGTGCCTACTCTTCAGGAGGTCATTAGCCTGGTTAAAGGCAAGGTGAATCTGCAAGTTGAGCTCAAAGGACTAGGGGTGGAAGAGAAAGCGGTTGAGACTGTGGAGGAAGCAGGCATGGTGGATAAGGTCGTGTTCACTTCCTTCAGGCATCCCGCACTCAAAGCTGTGAAGGAATTGAATCCTGACATAGAGACAGGAGTCCTCTTCTATTGTCTGCCCATCGAGCCTTGTCGACTTGCGTTGGACGCGGAGGCTGAAGCAATTCATCCAAACATTCACTTCGTAAGTGCGGAGATGGTTCGCAGAGCACATGCTTTAGGACTGGAGGTTCGTGCCTGGAACTCGGATGAGGAGGAGGAGATGAAGCGACTGATCAAGACTGGGATTGACGCTCTGGGAAGCAACAGACCCGACTTGCTCGTGAAAGTAATACGAGAACACGGTTAGCTACAAGCTGTGCCGCTTAGGCGTTCCAGTGCTGGGAGAAGACGCTTCTTGTCAGCTCTATGCGTTGTTCTTCATGTGGCTTCTGGTGATCGCTACGAAATTCCTCAGGATGCGTAGCCCGATATCACTGGATTTCTCAGGGTGAAACTGAGTTGCCAGAACGTTCCCTGCCCCGACTATTGCGGGGAATAACTTCCCATACTCGCTTGTAGCAAGGACCACGTCTTGATCTTCCGCATCTCCGTAGAAGGAGTGCACAAAGTATGCCCGAGACCCATCAGGAACATCTCTGAGCAGAGGATGGTTCGGTTTCAGGATTCTCAGGTTGTTCCAGCCCATGTGTGGGACCTTGACTGAGTCGGGTAGCTTGACGACTCTACCTCTGTAGAGGTTTAGACCTTGGTAGAGTCCTCCTTCGGTGCTCTCGGTGAACATGAGCTGCAACCCTAGGCATACTCCCAGAACCGGTTTCCCGGATTCCGCCTCCTCCACGATGGTCTCGGAAAGGGGAAACAACCTCATTATGGCATCCCGGAAGGCCCCTACACCAGGCAGCACAAGGGCATCCGAAGCACGTATCTCCTCTTCGTCCCCAGTAATCTGCACACGCGATCCAGCCGTCTCCAGAGCCTTACCAATACTGAGGAGGTTCCCCATACCGTAGTCGACTATTGCGATCTTCGGAACACCACCGTCTTTGTTCTTCATCGCAATTCCCCGCACAACGCACTCGGCAACATTCGATGCCACGCAATTTAAGTTATCGCCATAAGACTATGAACCTGATATTCCAGCAGGCCGAACACTCGTACTGGGCCTCGGACAAACCTTTTACTAGTATCACTCATGCAGGAGAGTGGAATGTGCTTCGCTCTCAGGTGGATGGTGAATGTCTTTCAGACGGATAATTCCTTGTCTCGATACGACTCTTGATAGCTCTGGGAAACCCGTCGTGGTCAAGGGAGTCGAGTTCGAGGGTTTGAGATATGCTGGTGATCCGATTTCCCTCGCCAAGAAGTATGACCGCCAAGGGGCTGACGAGGTGATCTTCCTAGATATCACAGCATCGGTTGACAAGCGGCATACTATGCTCAATGTAGTGAGGGAACTTGTCGGTGAGATTTCTGTGCCTCTGGGAGTTGGCGGCGGGATATCCTCAATAGAAGACTTTGAACAGGCGATCGAGGCAGGTGCGGCGAAAGTCAGTATGAACACAGCAGCCGTTCGAACCCCTTCCTTGATCAGGCTGGCTTCCTCAAGGTTCGGTAGCTCCCGGACCGTGATCGCAATCGACTGCAAGAGCCGAACCCAAGGAATCGAGGGGAAGACCGTACTCAAAGCCACTAGCGGCAGATCTGTCTGGTATGAGGTAGTCATCTTGGGAGGTCGACGACCCACAGGTTTGGACGCGGTAAGATGGGCGGAAGAGGTGCAAGATCTTGGGGCAGGCGAGATTCTCCTAACCAGCAAAGACCGTGACGGGACCAAGGCAGGTTACGACTTGGTAATCACCAAGGCCATAGCTGAGGCTGTTGAGATCCCAGTCATTGCGTCGGGAGGAGTCGGCAAACCCGAGCACATATATGAGGCTTTCCGCGACGCGAAGGCAGATGCCTGCCTAGCTGCAAGCATATTTCACTATGATCAGTACACGATCAAGCAAGTAAAGAAGTACCTAAGAAAGCAGGGAGTCCCCGTGAGGCTCTGAGCCAGGCGGCTCAGCACCAGGGGAAACGGGTATGTCTCTCTTCGTATCAGGTCCAGACACTCGGAGGAGGAGCCTGTTCGATTCCTTTCTTGTAGCTGTCCATGAAGCTCTTGAATCTTTGAACGTCTTTCTCATCTACGCTTGGGCGGACTACCTCAAGTGCCTTCTTGAAGTGATCTAGCTCAACTTTTCTTGCTGTGTAGTCCTTTCTGACAGCTATCATTGCGGCTTCTCTGCACAGCGACTCTATATCTGCGCCAGTGTATCCTTCGAGTGTCTCCGCGAGTTGTTCTAGGTCAACGCTCTCGCCCAAAGGCATGTTCTTGGTGTGGATCTTCAGGATCTCAAGTCTTGCCTTCTGGTCAGGTGGACCCACGTAGATCACGCGGTCAATCCTTCCAGGTCTGAGCAGTGCCGGGTCTAGGAGGTCGTGCCTGTTTGTTGCTGCAATGACAACGACATCCTTGAGGAGGACGACTCCATCTATCTCTGTAAGTATCTGGTTTACCACCCGTTCAGTTACTCCCGAGTCTCCGCCTCTGAATCCTCTTGTAGATGCTATTGAGTCGATCTCGTCGAAGAAAATTATGCAGGGTGCTGCTTCCTTTGCTTTCCTGAAGACTTCTCTGACGCCTCTCTCCGACTCTCCGACCCACTTGCTGAGCAGCTCCGGTCCTCGAATACTGATGAAGTTTGCTTCGCTCTCAGTTGCAACCGCTTTCGCTAACAGGGTCTTGCCGCTTCCGGGAGGACCGTACAGCAGAATGCCTCTAGGAGGTCTAATCCCCATCTCCTTGAATAGTTCCGGGTTCTTTAGGGGTATCTCGACTGCTTCTTGGAGTAGTTGCTTCTCCTCTTCAAGCCCTCCTATCTCGCTCCAATGGACTGTTGGGACTTCCACTGCGATCTGCCTTAGGAGGGATGGCTGAATCTCCTTGAAGGTCCTGTAGAAATCTGCCTCTTCCACCTTCAGGTCTCGGAGAACCTCGACGGGTATCGTGTCCTTCTCGAGGTCTATCTTCGGCAGATATCTCCTTAGGGCCCTCATCGCCGCTTCTCTGCACAGTGACGCGATGTCGGCCCCAGAGTAACCATAAGTGATTTCGCCGAAGTGCTCTAGGTCCATGTCTTTGCTGAGCGGCATATTCCTCGTATGGATCTGAAGTATCTCTTTCCGGGCATTCTTGTCGGGAATCTTGATCATGATCTCCCTGTCGAATCTTCCAGGTCTTCTCAAGGCCATGTCGACGGCCTCCGGGCGGTTTGTCGCCCCGATCACAACGACCTGACCTCTAGACTTCAAGCCATCCATGAGGGAGAGTAACTGAGCCACAACTCGCCTCTCAACTTCACCTGTCACTTCTTCCCTGCTTGGGGCTATCGCGTCGATCTCGTCGATGAAGATTATGCTGGGAGCCTTTTCTTCTGCTTCTTGAAAGATCTGTCTCAGCCGTTCCTCCGATTCGCCGTAGAACTTGCTCATGATCTCAGGACCGGCGATCGAGATGAAGTGGGCGCTCGCCTCGTTTGCAACAGCCTTCGCAAGTAAGGTCTTGCCCGTTCCGGGGGGTCCGAGCAGCAGCACACCTTTCGGAGGCTCGATGCCGAGGTGTTTGAAGATCTCAGGATGCTTCATCGGTAGCTCTACCATCTCTCTTATCCTCGCGATCTCGTCCTTGAGCCCGCCGATATCCTCATAGGTGACCATAGGTCTCGCGACTTCGGTCTCGGAGACCGGGCTTGATGAGACCTCGATCTGGGTGAGGTTCGTGACTGCGACGGTCCCTTTCGGTCTTGTCCCGGTTACTAGAAGCCTAAGCGCGGTCCCCAACACAGGTATGTAGACTATGTCTCCCCTGGTTAGTGGCATCCCAACTATGGTTTGCTTCACGTATTCGCCCTGTCTCTTATACACATCTCCGAGCCCACGAGACCGTACTAGAT
>CAZBVH010000036.1:0-13918 GCA_964495315.1 uncultured Candidatus Bathyarchaeia archaeon
TGACAGCCAAACAGGCGAGACCTCGCTCATCATTGTACGGCACTCCGGAGCGCCGAACCCTACCCGTCATCAGGTTCCTTCCCCGTTTACTTGCAGCAATAGTGCGCTTCCCAACGTATAAACCAACTGATTCGATCCAGCCCTCTTGATATATCCTTCTTCCCAAGATACTTTTCTCTTTACAGATTGAGCGAACCACGATCAGAAAAATATTTTAGGCTTCACGCATGGTGGTAACAGGTCCGAGTGTGGAGACACAGTGCCGACAGGCAAGAAGTTCTCGGTATACACAGATCGCACACTGGTTCTACTCTTCATCGTCAGTTTCGCCGTATCGCTGGGCATGAACTCCATAATCTCAATCTGGCCACTGTTCATCGTGTCGCTTGGAGCGACCGTTCTTGAAGCAGGCTACGTCATCTCCTTGTCCGGCATAGTCGGTACAATCCTTACCGGTTCCTCAGGCATAATCTCGGACAGAATTGGCAGAAAAAGAATTGTTCTTGCCAGCATAATACTCGCGACAGTCTCTCCTCTCTTATACATGCTAGCTGGGAGTTGGCGCGAACTAATCCTTTGGGGAACCCTGTACGGATCGGTATTCGCGCTCTTTATGCCCACCAGGAATGCTTGGATAGCAGACTTGGTCGAACCGGAGAAAAGAGCCGCAGCCTACAGTTTCCTATTCTTGGCACTACCGATCGGAAGTGTAGCAGGACCGACAATTGGAGGCATAATCGTTGATAGCCTAGGCTGGAAATACCTGTTCATGCTCGTTGCAGCAATACATGGACTGTCTCTCCTGCCAATGATAGCCATCAGAGACGGAGGGAAGCCGCCAGCCAAGCAAGAGAAACCATCCGAAGAGACTCTCCATAGCGGTGGACAGACAAGGGTACTCGCCCTCCTGATTCTACTCTGGTTCATCCTCGGCCTTGGCTTCGGAATAATGGGCCCTATGATCCCCCTCTACTTGACTGAGAGGTTCAAGACTACCACGACCCAGATCGGAATCTTCTCATCCATCGGATTCGGAGTCGCCGGATCCTTAGCACAAATCTTCACTCCAAGACTCGCAGGCAAACTGGGTAATGGAAAGCTCCTGCTCTACTGTTGTTCAATCGTTCCCTTCACATTTTTCCTCTGGCCCTCCAGGACATCATACGGAGAACTCTTGGTACTGTACATGATTGCTATGGTCGCAAACACTATTACCTGGTCTCCCGCACTCTCGATCTTGATGGAGGCAGCCCCTGCCTCCAGAAGAGGCCTGTTCTCAGGGCTTTTTGAGGCAAGCATAACTCTCGGTTTCATTGTCGGACCTACACTAGGAGGGATGCTATGGGAAGTCTTAGGGCCCAACGCCCCGATCTATGCCTCATCCATTGTTCTCATAACATCGATACCGACAGCCTTGCTGGTGAATAGGTCGCAGCGAACTCCTCAACACTTTGAAGATGAGATGATCCAGATCGAGAAGAACCGCCTCGACAGGCTGCTCAGTGAGAATGACCGGCTAATCAATAGCTGCAGACAGCTCATACAAGCCAACAAAGACCTAGGATCAAAGATATCTGTCCTAGAAGAAAGGCTTCGGGCACACTGCCATTAACCGAGACAAGGAAGGCATACAACGGGTCGCGATTTGACGGCTGAACTCGACGCAATAAAGAGGTGAAGCCCTCTTTTCCAGTATCTCCATCACCGAACCCATACAGAAATGGCGCCGGGAAGGGGATTTGAACCCCTGAGATCCGAAAGGATCACCGGCTCTCTAGTCTTAGGGACTCAAGGCCGGCGCTTTAGTCCACTCAGCCATCCCGGCAGATCATGAAACACATTTGATTCGCTTTGCAATGAATAATCTTTTTGTCGGAAGAGATTCGAGAGATATGAGTCTATTTCAGAAACAAAAGATATACTCGTCGACTATGATCTGTAGACGAGACCTCGCTTGGAGGTAGACGCATGACGATCCGACTGAGAATGGGAAGAAGACAGCTGGTCGATTATTCTATACTTCTTCTCATAACCATGGCCGCAGTCTGGATAAGGATACCTAAACTGGATTCCTATATCTCAACGGATGACGGGATATATGCAGCCTCCTGCTGGCTGATGAAGCTGGGCTACCGGCCATACGTCGACTTCACCCTTGTCCAGCCGCCCCTCTTCTACTGGATAGTTCTAGCTCTCTGGAATATCACCAACCTATCAGACCCATTCCAGTTATGGACCCTCGCTAAACTGGTTAGCTTAACCTCTTTCATTGCGAACACCTTCCTGATCTACTTAACCTGTAACAGGAGACTCGGCAACCCTAATGCAGGTCTGGTAGGAGCCCTGATCTACCAGTTCAGCTATGACAGCTACAACTACTCGGTCTCTTCCTGTCCTCAAGTCCTAGCTACACTCTTTATGGTAGCCGCGGTGTATATGCTCCTCTCAGATGGAAGAACCACGAGACACTTCCTCTTGACAGGGATCTGCCTTGGACTTGCAGCAATAACACGGTTCTCGGCATTCCTACTGATCCCTGCCTTCCTAGCCTACCTCCTGTGGCAGATCCGCAAAGGAAGAGTAACTAGAGAAATGGCAGCATTCGCAGCCATAGGTCTACTGATCCCGCTACTTAGCCTGCTAACGGTCCCTTTTGACGCCTTGAAGAGAGACCTAATCGTCTATCACGCCACCAAAAGCGTAACACCCACCCCCATACAAGTATCTGTAACCGGCTTAGTGGGGGACTTCACCACAAAGGAGCCGCCGAACCTACTCGGATCCATCTCCTTGATCTACACGCTCTCCAAACGCGACCAGAAGCATACAGTCGTCTCGGGAGCCGCAGTCTTTCTGCTTATGACCTACCTCGCTCAACCAGTGCTCACAAGCCAGCACCTAATCGAGTCGATCCCGTTCTTCTCAATCATCGCCGCCTTGGGCCTGACGGGATTCACGGTATCCATTGACAAAGAGAGCAGGAGGAAGATGATTGTGATGACGATCTGCCTCATTCTTGTTGCATTGTACTTTGTACCAGAGAATGTCTACTACGGGAAGAGGGCTCTAGGAGCCCACTCGTTCAACCATGTCCTCAAGAGATTGGTGGACTCGACCCAGAGATACTCGAACAGCGATGAGATGGTCTTCTCTCAGGTCTCCGTGATCCCGTTCTTGGCAGGACGCAGATGCCCGCCTATCGCAGATATCGACTGGGTAAACCTGGAGATGGGACTGTTCACAGCTGAAAACGTCATGCAACTCGTTCAGAACTATCCACTCAAGGTCGTGGTGATCACGCATAGGACAGAGATGGAGACCAGAGACTTCTTGGAACGAACGGGCTATACGAGAGTCGAACGAATCGACATGTATAGAGTGTATGTGAAGGGTGTCTAGACTGAGAGGCAAGAAAGGAGAGATGGGTACTCTCAATCCACCGCGACAGGCGCGATTCCTAAACCGAGAAGTGACCACAGACATCTTGCTGATCGCTGCAATTTCGATGATGGGCTACTGGATCCGCCTCGATCGACTCAACGGCTACTCCAGCGAAGACGACGCAGCTTACGTCGCAGCCTGCGGCCTCATCATGAAAGGCTACGTCCCACATAGAGACTTCTTTCTCGCCCATCCGTCGGGGTTCTTCTATTTCGTGACCCTGCTCTGGAGACTCTTGAGACTGGAAAACCCCCAGACAATGTGGTTCGTCGGGAAGCTTGTCAGTTTCTTCTCCTTCGTCGCAACAGGGGCAGTCATCTACCTGATCTGCCGCAAGATTCTCAACAATCGGACCGCAGGGCTCATAGGAATAGCAATCTACCAGCTCAGCTCACAGACCTCCCTCTTCTCAGTTGCGTGCGCACCCCAACTACCCGCAACCTTCCTCATGATCGCCTCAGTCTACATCCTTCTAGACGACCCCCTGAAGACCTGGAAGAAAACACTCATACTCGGTCTATCCTTGGGCACAGCACTCGTAACAAGACTATCTACACTCTACCCCTTGCCGCTGTTCCTCCTCTACATCATACTCGTAGAACGGCGAAGACCAACAGAATGGAGAAAACTCGCAACAGTCCTTGTACTACTAGTACTCCCACTATTAGTCATGCTAGCCACAGCCCCGATAGGGAACCTCTGGTTTGACCTCGTAGCATTCCATTTCCTCAAGGGCAGTTCAACGATAGCTGAAAAGATCGGAAAGCTTCTCTCAATCCTTACAAGCCGAGAATTACCGCATCTCCTCGGTCTGATCAGTACACCATACGCTTTGAGCAAGCGAGATACGAGACTGAACTTCCTTATCGGTCAAGGCATACTGCTACTCGGCCCCTACTTTATGCAAGCCACGCCAGGAGCCCATCTTCTCATAGAATCTGCCCCGTTCTTCACGATCCTGACCGCTGTAGCGACAGCCCAGACGGCAAACTCAATCCTCGAGAGGAGACGCCCGCTCCTCGCGGTCTGCTCATCAATCTTACTGCTCACGGCAATGGCCCTGAGTTTACCACCGGCAGTGACCGAGGTCTCCAGAGTCCTACACGAGACAACCCTCGAGGGCAGGGTCTACCGAAGACTGGTTGATATAGTGGATAGGGAGACCAGCAAGGATGACGTGGTCTTCAGCCAGATCCCCCTCGTACCATTCCTGGCTGGAAGAAACTATCCACCTTTCATAGACACGTCCCAGAGCGCCAAGAGCGCGGGGATATACACGCCTGAAGTAGTCGCGGAGATCGTTCTCCGCTACAGAGTCAAGCTACTCATTGTATGGTACCGGACGGGAGATGATCTATCAGACTTCCTCCTGGGAGAAGGATTCACCAAGCTTGAGAACTTAGGAGGATATACAATATACATCAGAAGTGAGAGATGACAGGAACCATTCACACCACTTTTCGCAGACAACCCTTGAGACCGTCAAATCGGAAAAGTTTATGAGCGGATCTCTTGGCAATAACTTGAAGAACCATCCAAAGGGGTTCCGAAAGACACAGGGCAAGGAGTAAGGATTGAGTCCAAACAAGAAGGAATCTGAGGAAGTCAAGCTCTTCGGAGAATGGGACTATAGTACATTGACAGTTGAAGACCCCGGATTGAGACCATACATATCCTTCAAACCGGTATATGTTCCCCACACTGCTGGTCGACACGAACACCAGAGATTCCAGAAGTCTCAGGTCCCAATAGTGGAAAGGCTTGCAAACGAGCTTATGCGCCCTGGCCGTGCAGGAGGAAAGAAAGCCCGATCGATAAAGATGGTTGAGAACGCACTGAGAATAGTCAACCTGAAGACGGAGAAGAACCCTCTTGAGGTACTGGTTAAGACCATAGAGAACTCTGCTCCCAGAGAAGACACCACTAGAGTGAGCTATGGAGGAGTATCCTACAACATAGCGGTCGATATCTCGCCTCAACGCCGCGTAGACATAGCCCTGCGTTTCATAGCTGAGGCTGCGCGCAAGGCATCCTTCGGGAACCCGAAGACCGTGGACGAGTGCCTGGCAGAGGAGATAATATTGGCCTCGACCGCAGACAGCAGAAGCTACGCCGTATCGAAAAGGAACGAGATGGAGAGAGTCGCCTTCTCATCCAGATAGTGATTGAGAAGAACAGCCTGTGGGGAAAATGGCTGTCTAGCGCACAGGCTTCTCTTTCTTACCTAAAACCAGTGATTCTAAAGAGACACCGTTGACCGAGAACACCTTGTATCTGACACCTGGAAGATCGCCGAAACTCTTGCCCCTAGGACCGCCGATGCCATCAACCATCACCTCATCGTGCTCGTCGATGTGGTTCAAGGCACCATCACCAGGAAGGAAGGCAGTAACCTGCTTACCGTTCTTTATCAGCTGGATACGGACACACTTCCTGATTGCACTGTTAGGCTGACGGCTTTCAACTCCGACCTTCTCAAGAACTATTCCTCTAGCCTGAGGTGCCCCCTCTAAGGGGTCAGTCTTGACATCAAGGCGGAGAGTCCGACGCTTGAAAGGTGTATACTTCCATCGAAAGTCCTTCCTCTTACGGGATGCCTTCCTCGCGGCAAACATCCCCCTAGGAGACTTCGAGCCACCAGTCAATCCGTCTTATCCCTTCTCTAAAGAACCGGTGTAATCTCCCTGCCTCCGCTTCATATATACGTTTTCATTCTCAGCAATTGCAGCAAAGGGAGACACCGGAAAGGAATCATACATTCTCAGGAAACCCCTGGATGAATGTCTTCCAGCATAAAGGAGCCAGGTATCTGCTGGTCAGGATGCAGGTCAGCCATCAGAGAAAAGGGGTCGAAGTAGAGGACACACAGCCAAGGAAGATTGAGAAGCAGGCACACCTCGCAAGTAGGATCTCAGTCTCACTTCTCCTAGCTATCTTCCGAGGCCTTCAGTCCCCAAAGAGGATCGAGACCAAGAAGACACAGCACGGAATCACAAAGAACGCCCCAAGAAGAAACACAAGCGCGATAGAGGGCGCCAAAGTAAGGGACCCCAAGCTCTCAAGCAACCTTGGCTTCCCGAAATAGATGACAAAAGCCCAGACAGTTGCGAAGAGAGCAACCTTGATTCTGCTCATCCTAATTCACCGACAAGAACCGTCCGCCAAGCCAGATAAAAACATTCTCAAGAGAACCACCAGATGGGGACCATCATTCCTTTCACCAAGCCTCAGAGCAAGACTACTCTCTGTCAATGTCCTCCACTAGGGAGGGCCTCATCCTCATCAAAAGCTCTGTCTTGCTCTCCCTCTTGAGTTTCTTGTGCTCCCGGCGATGACGTCTAAAGAGGTTAATGGAGACTATCAGTGCCATCACAACCAAAGGCAGATAGATCAGGTAAGTCCAGTTCCCGAAACTATCAACGACCACATTATACCCGGTGAATAGATAGTACCAAAGCAACAGGACAATTGCCGCCACGAAGCAGGGGATATCTCTGACCCTCAAGTATTTTCGAAAGGTATGGAGGTAATGACGCCGTAAATAATACTTTCCAACAAAGGCAGTCCTCGAAGAGAGAGAAGAGAAGCCAGGAGAAGAGAGAAAGCCGAGAACGCGACGCAAGTTTCTCACCGAACCTCCCAGCCTGAGCCATGTTGTGGCTTCAAGCAGAACTCTGATCGGACACGCTACTTGGTCCTCCCCGCCCGTGCATTGAAGAGTATCTGGCCCTGTCTTTCAACAGCAGGGGGAGAGCTACGTTATTATCACGTCGTCTATCTGGAAGTACCTCTTAGCGAAGAGCCTAGTCTTCTCAGCGTTCCTTCCGTTCTTACCTATCGCAACACCCTTGTCTCTAGGCTCGATGCTGGCTATCGCGATCCTACGGCCGTCAGGCTTCTCCGTGATCCTGACCTCTCTCACCTTCGCAGGTGAGAGCGAGTTCTTGATGAAGGCGACAGGGGCTTCGGCGTACTCGACTACCTCAACATCCTTCGCAATCATCCGGTGGAGGAGCTGGATGCGTGAACCCCTCTTTCCTATGGCTAGACCGATATCTCCCGGCTTCACGACGAAGATGACACGGTCACCCTTCTCGTCTATGACACAGTCTCTAGCGGTGGCACCTGTGACGTTCTCGAACAGCGCAATGTATCTCATCTCGTCCCCCGTGAGCTTTATCCCGCTAGCCACCTTCTCGCTCTCCCGCAAGCTCCAATATGTCTGAGTCGCCCGGCTCTCTTATGACCATCGCTGCAACAGCGAAAGGTTTCCCGCAGGCCTCCCCGAGTTCGATGGATGAACCGGGATACGTGTAGACCTTCATCCCTGACAGCCCAGCACAGTCATCTATCTCCTTCCTATTCTCCACTGGACAGTTGGATGATATGATGATGAGCTTCCCTCGACCGTTCTTGGCAGCGTCGATCGTCTTCTCCGATCCGAGGAGCACCTTCCCCGTCTTGACCGCGATCAGCACGCGCTTGTTCATATCGACTATAGACAAGGTCTTCCCCTCGCTGGCGAGTTGAGTGTACCTCAGGGCTTTCAGCCTTGATGGCTCATATTAGAGTTTCCCATGACAGATAAGAGTTTCTGGCAGCGCCAAGCTAACGGATAGTTGTGGTCCCGGCTGTGGCTCACTTCTTCTTCCCAGGGGGTATGTCCATGTACAGGTCGATCAGCCCGGTACCCACAGGCACCATCTGACCGATAATCACGTTCTCAGCAATCCCGGTCAGACCATCCGTCAGTCCTCTGATAGCCGCGTTGGTCAGCGTTGGAACCGTTATCTCGAAGGCAGCCCTCGCAAGTATGCTGGACTTCTCCCCTGAGACCCCGTGGCGACCGATCTGCCTGACCTCGCCTGTCGTCGCCATCACATCCGCCACCAGCATCACGTGGCGTATATCGACGTCAAGTCCCTGCTCCTCAAGGACGCCCTTCGCCTCCCGGACGATCGCGTTCCGGGCTGCCTCGATTCCTAGCGTGGTGGCGATCTCGTGGACGTGGTTCGTCACCGTGCGCGTAGGGTCGACCCCAGGCACCTCGAGCACCGTAGCCAGGTTCGAGCCGTCGGTGCGGATCACCCATTCGCCATCCTCCTCTGCCACAAGTACCCTCAAGATGCCTTGTACGCCCTTCACACCGGTGGAAGCCAGCTGTTCCGATAGCTTCCTCAAGTCGACTTCTTTCAGGTCCGTAGGAGTTGCGTAGATCCTGCTTCCTTCAAGGCTGACGACGCAGTTCGGCAGCTGTATCGCTTTCTCGATTTCTCCAACGCTTACGCCCTGTTCCTCTAAGAGGACTTCGTTAAAGCTAAGGACGACTGCCTGCCGCTGAGGATCCAGGTAGATCGACTCGGTCAGGTCCTGGACGGTTGCGTATACGAGTTTCCGGGCGACCTTCTCAGCCTTGCTCTTATCCGATGAATACTCCGAAGTCAGCCTGATCGTCATGATCGGGGTGGAGGGGGCCCTTCGGGCATCGACGATCTCGATCAGTCGCGGCAGCCCCAGGGTCACGTTCTGCTCTTTCACTCCAGCATAGTGGAAGGTTCGGAGCGTCATCTGGGTTCCAGGTTCGCCGATCGACTGAGCTGCAACGATGCCTACAGCCTCCCCGGGCTCCACAAGTGCCTTGGTGTAGTCGTCAACCGCCTGGTTGATCGCCTGGTCAACCGTAGAACGGCTCAGCTTCGCAGCCTTGATATTCTCACGTAGTTCCTGGATTGGGAGGGGAGTGAGTTTTCCTTCCAGATTCTTCAGCCGCTTCTCCACGTACTTCTCTGAGGCAGGTGTTCCGGCTGCCTTTGCTATCTTGACCCGCTCTATAAGCCGCCCTATATTGACCGCCTTTCCATGGTCACTCTTCGCAGGATCTACGCCGTCTTCTCCGTAGCGGAACTGGACGATCCCCCCGTCCGGATCACGGACGGTGCTATCGTACTCTACCCGTAGGTATTCGAGGGCGTTGATCAAGCGCCTCTGCATGTACCCGCTCTGCTGTGTGCGGACGGCGGTATCGACTAGACCCTCACGTCCACCCATCGCGTGAAAGAAGAACTCGATCGGGTTCAGCCCTGTCCTGTAGCTTGAGTAGATGAAACCGCGGGCCCGAGGTCTCGAGTCGCCGGGCTGGAAGTGGGCGAGTGTCCTGTCGCGGTATCCTCTGAGAACCCGTTTCCCACGGACCGACTGTTGGCCGACGCAGGCAGCCATCTGCCCGAGGTTGAGGCTTGATCCTCTGGCACCGGTCTTGGTCATCACCATGCCGTTATTATCCATGGTGAAGTAATCATCTGCGAGCACTCCTGCCGTGTCTCTGGCGTGCGCAAGCTCATTCATGACGAATATCTCAAGCGATTCGCCCAAGGTCTGACCGGGCAAGCGTTCAAGGGTTCCCTTCTCATACCTCGATATCAGGTCATAGACGTTCTTCTCTGCGGTGTCGATCGCGGCCTTGATCTTCTTCTGGGTCTCCTCGGAAAGGTCGAGATCCTGAAGACCGTACGAGAAGCCCTTCGCGGTGATGAAGGCGTTTATCAGCCTGCAGATCGCGACTAGGAATTTTCTCGCTTCCTCGTTACCTAGATCCTTGACGATGCGGTGGTAGAGGCTCTCGGATCTCTCTGCGCCAATCGCGTTCTTGTCGATCACACCGCATTTGAGCTCACCGTTCTTGACGACGATATAAGCGTCATAAGGACACTTCTCCCGCAGACACTTGGGGCACTGGCGGCAGACGCTTGAGCGGAGGACATAGTTGAAACCCTTCGGCAGGAACAGGCTGAAGATCTGCTTCCCAGTCCACATCGACCGAGGGCTCTTTGCCGCCGGATTCGGAAGACTGTCCGTGTATCCGGCTTGGCTGAGCATACCGAGAACCTCAGTCCTGTCCAGAAGGGTGGACTTCTTCGTCAAGAGATAAGCACCCGTTATGAAGTCCCTTATCGCCCCAATGATGGGCCCGCCATACCTCGGGGAGAGGATCTGGTCCTGGACCTGCATGAGCAGTCTAGCCTCAGTCTGGGCCTCCTCACTCTGAGGCACATGGAGGTTCATCTCGTCTCCGTCGAAGTCCGCGTTGTATGGAGGGCAGACGCATAAGTGGAGGCGGAAGGTCTTGTAAGGCAGAACCCTCACAAAGTGCGCCATTATGGACATCCTGTGGAGCGAAGGCTGCCGGTTAAAGATCGCGAGGTCGCCGTCCCTGAAGTGGCGCTCCACGATGTAACCTGGCTGGATCGCCTCGGCCACAGACTCCCGCTCCGTGACGAACTCAAGCCTGATCCGCTTTCCATCCGGCCTCACAATGTAGAGGGCGCCTGGATACGTGTTCGGACCGTTCAGGATGAGCTTCTTCATCTCTTCGATATTCCAGTGGGTGACCTTGTCCGGCACGGTCAGCCGCATAGCGAGATCCTTAGGGACCCCGACCTCACTGATGTCCAGATTGGGGTCCGGGGATATGACGGTGCGAGCCGAGAAGTCAACCCTCTTCCCCGAGAGGTTGCTCCTGAACCTGCCCTCCTTCCCCTTGAGGCGCTGGGAGAGCGTCTTCAAGGCCCTGCCTGAACGGTGCCGTGCAGGCGGAATTCCTGAAGCCTCATTGTTGAAGTAGGTCGTGACATGGTACTGCAGAAGCTCAGAGAGGTCCTGGATTATGAGGGTTGGAGCCCCAGCGTCCACGTTCTCCTTCAACCTCTCGTTGATCCGAATGATATCCACCAGTTTGTGGGTGAGGTCGTCCTCCGACCTTATCCCTGACTCAAGGGTGATCGAGGGACGAACATAGACAGGGGGAACCGGGAGAACCTGCAGTATCATCCATTCTGGCCTCGCGCTCTGGGGATCGAATCCGAGCAGCTGCAGATCGCTGTCAGGGATCCGCTCAAACCTTTCCCGGATAATGCTCGGGGTCAACCGCTGAACCCCCCCACCCTCAACGATCTCATGGAAGGTCGTAGGCTTACCGAAATCGATCTTGTACTGCTGCGCCCCACAGTGAGGGCAGACCATGTTCTTCTTCGCATCTGCAAGTATCTCGGCGAAGAACTCCTCAGGCACACCGCCTAGCAGGCTCTTCGTCTGCTCCGTCTGCTTCCGATGCTCCTCAGCCTGCTCATCCGAGAGGAGGAGACGACCGCAGTTCCTGCAGACGACGCCGAGCAGGGAGTGGATAAGCTTCGCGAACTCAACATGAACTAGGGGTACAGCCAGCTCGATATGCCCGAAGTGCCCCGGACACTTCGCCGCGGTGTTCCCGCAGGTTCTGCACCGCTGCCTCGGCTCAAGCGTGCCAAGCCGACCGTCCATAAGCCCTGAGGATATGGGTGCACCGTCCTCATCGTAGGTATCGGCAGTCTGCACCTCAACCACGGAGAGCCTTCGAACATCGCTTGGAGAGAGCACCCCGAACTTTATGCCCTCTATCTTCCGGTGTACCTCTTCTTCCATTATGGACATCTCAAGCACGCTCCTTCAACAGTAGCTTGGGTGTGATGCACAAGCTCACCAACTCCTGAAGCAGAAGCTTGAACGCATAAGATATCGCTACAGGGGAGATCACCGCCTCATCACCGCAGATACGGCAGATGTACCGCCGCAGCTTCATATCGTAATACGCGATGTAGCCGCAGTGCTCGCAGACATAGAGCAGAGACTTATCGGACTCCTCCAGCAGACGATCCTTCAAGAGCATCGCCGCACCATGACCGATCAAGCAGTCCCTCTCCATCTCCCCGAAGCGCAGGCCACCACCCCTTGCGCGACCCTCGGTCGGCTGCCTGGTCAGCATCTGAACCTGACCGCGAGAACGGGCATGCATCTTGTCAGCGACCATGTGGTGAAGCTTCTGATAGTATATCACCCCGACGAAGACGTTCGCCTCAAACTTCTCGCCGGTAATCCCATTGTAGAATACCTCCCTTCCGCTGTGCTGGAAACCCATCTTGACCAGCGAGGCCCGGAGATCCTCCGTCTTCTCGTTATCGAACGGTGTACCGTCAACGGACTCACCCCTCAAGGAGGCAACCTTGCCGGCGATCGACTCCACGAAGTGACCTATCGTCATTCTCGAGGGGATCGCGTGAGGATTGATAATGATGTCTGGGACCAAGCCGTCAACCGTGAACGGCATATCTTCCTGGGACACCAGCATACCGATCACACCCTTCTGCCCATGCCTGGAGGCAAACTTATCACCGAGCTCCGGGATCCGCTGATCCCTCACACGGACCTTCACAAGCTTGCTGCCCTGCACGGTCTCCGTGACGAAGACCGTATCGACGACCCCGGACTCAGCGGGGCGAACACTTACCGATGTATCGCGCCTGGTTGGACCCTTGACCTCGAACTCCTTGTATTCTTCCAGGAAACGCGGAGGGCTTGTCCGTCCTACTAGGACGCTGCCGCCCTCGACGTCAGCCTCGACATTCGCAATCCCATCCTCCTCTAGGAGCCGGTAATACGGTTCTCCACGGTACCCTCGGATCCCGGCCTCAGGGATCTCGAAGCGATCCTTCAAGCCTCCTAGATACTGCCTGCACTCAGCCTCGTAGATCCGGTAAAAGTCAGAGCGGAGTAGACCGCGCTCCACCGACGACTTGTTGAAGATGAGGGCGTCCTCCATGTTGTATCCCTCAAAGGAGAGGACCGCCACGACACAGTTCTGGCCGGTCGGGCGTGTGCCATAGCCTATGACGCCCATCGGCTTCGTCTGGACGACAGGAGTCTGAGGATAGTGGAGTACGTGCGACCGTGAATCGCTCCTGTTGAGGAAGTTCGTGGAGAAGACGCCGAGCGCCTGCTTCGCCATCGCAGCTTCATAGGAGTTCCTAGGAGACTGATTGTGCTCAGCGTAAGGAATCAGCGAGCCGCAGATCCCCAATGTACAGTAAGGATTGATCTCCACATGCGTATGCTCAGAGTTAACCTCATCCATGGATAACGCCACATATGCATTCTCTTCCTCCTCCGCGTCCAGATACTCACAGATGCCCTGCGATACTAGGTCGCGCCAGTGAAGTTCCCCAGAGATTATCTTTGAAAGGTGCTCAGGCTTAAGCCGAGGCTCACCCTTCTCGACCAAGATGAGTGGGCGTGTAACCCTTCCGGCATCGCAGTTGATGTAGATCACCCCTGGGACCTGCTTGCCCTCGTTGGTCAGGTACGCGACGTTGATCTCCGGGTTGATCTCTCCATGGCGCCTGGTCTCTCTCACAGCCTTGACAAGCCGATCCGGCTCAACGGCATACCCCACCAAGCGTCCGTCGACAAAGACCTTGGTGCCAGATCTGCGCAGCTCTCGATCAGCCTCCTCAGCCAATGTGACGCCAAAGCGGGAAGGCAGCTCCTCCACCTCCTTCGTGTGGGCAGCCATGGAAACGGAAGACATAAGCGCGAGGTTCTTTACAAGCCCACAGTTCGACCCCTCCGGGGTCTCGTTTGGGCATAGGCGTCCCCAGTGCTGTCTCTT
>CAZBVH010000037.1:0-6685 GCA_964495315.1 uncultured Candidatus Bathyarchaeia archaeon
GGGTTGTGGTAGGGTGGCATTCCTATCCAGGAGCTTCCGGTGAGCTCTATCTCCGAGTAGTGCAAGAGGTTCGGGTCAAGCTGAACGATCGTGCCTCCCGGCGCGCCTCCGAAGATCACTACCCTGCCCTTAGGTCGTGTGACCTTGATGCACTGCAGGATCACTTCCGGGACTCCAACCGTGGCAATCGCGCTATCAGCCATAGAGCCGCCAGTCATCTTCTTAACCGTTTCAACTGGATCCTCCTTGTTTGGGTTCAAGGTGTAGTCTGCTCCGAGTTTCTTCGCCCACTCGATCCGCGGTTCATAAGTCTCGCTGACGATCGTCTTCGCCCCGACCATGCTTGCTACCATCATGTGCTGAAGACCCATCTGTCCTGCGCCAGCAATGTAGACGCAGTCTCCAACCTTTGCCTTGGCTTGCTCGACGATGGAGTGGATGCAATCCGCAAGGGGCTCCACGAACGTGGCTTCCTCGTAGCTCGCCTCTTTAGGCAGTTCCAAGACACGACCAAAGAGCTGGAATGTCTCTTTATCTATCGTCGCGTACTCAGCGTATCCTGAGAAGCCTCCTCCGATCACTCTCATGCCTATCTCTACGTCTTTGACGTTCTTTCCGATCTCTGCAACATCCCCTGCCCATTCATGCCCAAGGTTCATGGGTAGGTGCACAAGCGGAGATTTTGACCCATGTTTATACTTTCGAATATCTGTCGGGCATACCGCGCAGACCTTAATCTTCACCAATACGTCGTCGGGTCCAACTTTTGGCATTGGGGACTCGACTAACCTGAGATCGCCCGCATCATAGAGCAATACTTCCCTCATTTGAGCCACTTGTACGAGTCTCTGGGAAGCTTGATCAAATATCTCTTGTGCTTTGTATCTTAGGAAGATCGATATCCACTGCGCCGAAACTGTTCTTCTCGTGCCTGGTGATGTTTGAGGTCTGTTTCTTGAGGCTAGAGAATCAGCTTGATTAGAAGAATGATGAGGGGCATACCGTTCAGAAGACAGAAGAAGATTATTGTTCGGTTTCTTGAACTGGAAAGGAAATCGCTAGCTCTTCGAACGAAGAGGCTGAAAGGTCTCGTTAGCGGTAGAAAAATCAGGGCGCCGAGACAGTTTATCGTGAGGTGTACAAGCCACACGCCGATGGCGGAAGGGTTTCCGGTGGCGAAGGCGGCCACCATAACATCGAAGACGGTCCCGATGTTGGCACCGAGGATGTAAGGCAGGATGTACTGGTCTGCTTCTATGAGCCTCGTCGCAGTCAAGGGAACCAAGAGAGAGACCATCACAGACGTGCTGGGAACTAGGATTGTGAAGGCAAGGCCGACAAGAAATGATCTAGCAGGGCTACCGAATGTTGATCGCAACAGTCTACCTGAGACCTCAGTCGCAAATACGGCGGACATGTGTTTCTCGCTTTCCTTCAAGGAGACGAACAGCAATGCGCAGGCCACTGCAAATCCTGCCCACGAAGGAATGATACGCAACAAGTCGTCGACCCAAGGGGTAATCACGTCAAACATAGAGGGTATACTCGATATGCCAGAAACCCTTCCAAACAATAGGGCTCCTTCAAGCGCTATCCACGTAAAGAAACCTGAAGATACTTCAACTGTGAAGAAGATCGAGGTCGTAGCCAAGTTGTACCAGTAGTGCAACATCGCAACAAGGAAAGATAGTCTGAACACGCTTCTATCTCGGCTCAGGTAGCCTAGGATGGAGACTAGTTGCGTCGTGACCGTTGTTCCTATCTCGGCGCCGAGGATGAGCGCGACGCCGATAGTTATGGGGATGGCTTTGGTGGAAACGAGCGTGACTGCTATTGAGTCGAAGGCGCCGCTACTTTGGATGAGAGCGGTTCCGAACCAGCCTACCAAAACTCCAGTGGTCGTATCCCTCATCTGGTCGAATAGTAGGCGCACAGGTTCCCTACCTATGCGGGTGACCGACTCCTTCATCAGGACTATTGAGGAGATGAAGAAGTATATGCTCAGAAGCATGAGGATTGCGCTTTCACTGGGACGCCTTTCGGTTGGAGTCGTTTTTTCGTGGATCTCTGAGCACTTCCTGTGAGCCGTCGTTTAGCTGTATTTCCTGAACAAAAAGCGTTAAAACAATTATTTAACAGCAATATAATAATAGAAGATCAGCTATGTACACTACATACGGCTAGATAGATTACGTATACTGTGGTGAGCCCATTGGCAAGTAGAGGTCTACTTTCGTGGTTCGAGAGACGCCGCAAGTCGGCAACACTAAAGCTTGCACAGGATCAAATATTGAAAGCCATCAACACAGTATCCGGTCTAGAGAAAGCCATAACCGCTTTCTCGGAGGGAAAGACGAAGGAAGCCAGTGAAGCCATAGAGACGCTCTTCGCAGAAGAAGAAGAGATCGACGAACTCAGGAGAGCTGTATTCGCGGAGTTGTCAAAGGGCGATCTACCCTCGGAATACCGTGAGGACCTCAAAAGCCTCGTCGGACGATTGGACAGGATGGCAGACTACGTCAAGGACGCGGCCAGGAACGTGAAGATCCTGATGGAAGTCAATGCCACTATTCCTGAAGAGATCCTAGGCGTGATCATCAAGATTGCCAAGGCCTTGATGGAGTGCACTGTCTACCTGAGCACTAGCATAGAGATGCTTGGGGTGAACCCCCCTCAAGCGAAAGAGTTCGCAATGAAGGTAGAGAACACAGAGGGAATTGTCGACGAGGCCCATTTGAGATCAAAGATCCTCTTCATAGAATATGCCGACGAGATAAACGCGCCGACACTGCTGGTGTTAGAGGATCTCGTTGAATCCATGGAGGTAGCCGCAGACATGTGTGCCGACACAGCCGACTTCGTCAGGGTCCTGGCGTCCACTCAGTTCTAGAGCGAGTCTCTTCTCCGACCTAGACCCGAAAATCGTGGCTCAGGGTGTAAAGAACGAGTAGGCTTAAGGCTAACCGACCTTGGCGCCGTGCTATTGTCAAGAGTACCCTGAGTCTGGGAGAAACACGATCGCCACAGATAGTCTTGAGAGACTTCGCTTCACTCTTGTTTGCTTTCCAACCAGCCTAAGCTGCGGCCAACAGCCTTCTTCCAACCCTTATACATTTCTTCACGTTTCTCTTTCGCCCATTCTGGTGCGAAAACCCGATCGATCTTCCAGTTGCATCTTATCTCCTCTAGGTCCTGCCAGAAACCCACAGCCAATCCAGCTGAATAGGCCGCCCCAAGGGACGTTGTCTCAGTGATGGTTGGGCGGATCACATTTACACCCAGCACATTGGCTTGAAGCTGCATGAGATAGTTGTTCACTGCGGCGCCTCCATCTGCCCTCAGGTCTCTGATCTCTGTTTCAGAGTCCTTGGTCATGGCTTCCAGCACGTCTCTTGTTTGGTAGCATATCGCCTCCAAAGCTGCATGAACCAAGTGCTCTCTACGGGTGTACCTTGTAATGCCTACCATACATCCGCGAGCATACATATCCCAATAGGGTGCAAATAAGCCGCTAAATGCTGGAACAAAGAAGAGCCCTCCAGCACCCTCGTCTGCAACAGACTTAGCGATTTCTTCGGTCTCAGATGCGGACTTGATGATCTTTAGGTTATCTCTGAGCCATTGGATGGCCGCACCGGCGATAGCTACCGATCCCTCTAAAGCGTATGCGCATTTGTTCTTCTCGAAGCCATAAGCACATGTGGCAATTAAACCGTGCTCAGACAAGACAGGTTCGTTGCCCGTATTCATCAGCATGAAACAGCCAGTTCCATAGGTGTTCTTCGCCTCCCCTCTTCCGAAGCATGCTTGCCCGATCAACGCTGCTTGCTGGTCTCCTACGTCTCCACATACGGGTATCTCGGCTTCAAAGATTCCATCTTTCGACGTGTTTCCGTAGGTTTCCTTATCTGAAGATGGACGAATCTCAGGCAACATTTGGATCGGTACATCCATCTCTTCGGCTATCTCCTCATCCCAATGAAGTCTCTTCAAATCCATAAGCATCGTTCTGGAAGCGTTAGTGTAGTCCGTGACATGGCTTCCTTCTTTCGACCCTCGGGTCAAGTTCCAGATGAGCCATGTGTCGATGTTGCCGAAGACCGCCCTGCCTTCTTCTGCCTTCTTCCTCACATTTGGGACATTATCCAGTATCCATCTTATCTTTGGTCCTGAGAAATAGGTGGAGACGTGAAGCCCAGTTCGCTCCCTTATTAGCAGCTCCAAGCCTTTCTCTCGGAGTTCTTGACAGATGTCTCTGGTGCGAGTGCATTGCCAGACGATGGCGTTGTAGCAGGGTTTTCCAGTAACCGGATCCCAGACAATCGTCGTCTCTCTCTGATTTGTGACCCCTAGTGCAGCGATCTCTTCGGGCCTAATCCTTGAACCTGCCAAGGTGTCCTTGATGATCGTTTGAGTGTGCTGCCATATCTCCAAAGGATCATGTTCAACCCATCCCGGTTCGGGGTATATCTGCTTGTGTTCCATGTGATCGATGGCAACAATTGCTCCCTCCTTGTTGAAGACTGCAAATCTTGTACCCGTAGTACCTTGGTCGATCGCCGCAACAAACCTTCGTTCCATCCTCTACTCTCCTGGCACGCTAACTGGCTGCAGAAATCTTATTTCCGACAGGAATTTGCGGATTTCGTTCGTGTGCATGAGACTTTTCTTCTCACTTCAGAGGCAATGGGTCAAGAAGGTAGACCCAAGGCTTGGCACAAACGTCCTATGAGACTCTGAGGTGGCGGGCCCGGTGGGACTCGAACCCACGACCTCCGGCTCCGCAGGCATACGTGGAGAGCTTGAGTGGCTCCCTCAGCGTCCTGATCCGGGCTAGACGACGGGCCCTCTTCCTCTTCTCGACTCTCTCGGTTTCCCCAAACCTTTTTCAGACAACAGATCCTCTACAACTTCTAGGCGGGAGACTTGAGCCGGATCGACACCCACTACGATCATTGGATTAAAAAAGTTGTTGAAGATCTCAAGAGGCGGCCAGAGACACCTTTGGTTCTCAGCACAGGGAAGACACCGAGCGGACCAATCCACATAGGCATCTGCCGAGAGCTGATCTACTGCGGCGCCTTTCAGCGGCTGCTTGAAAAGGACGGTTACGAGGCGAGGTTCATATTCTTTATCGACGACTTCGATCCGCTGAAGAGCTTTCCCCCAAACATACCCACAGAGTTTGCGAGACACAAGGAGTATCTTGGCAGACCGATGAGTGATGTCCCCTGCCCGTATGGGGACTGCGAGAGTTGGTCTGAACACTTTTCGCGTGAACTCTTGGACTCCGTAGGTGACTTTGACATCCGTCCAGAGGCGATCAGAACCCACAAGTTTTACGAGACCGATGACGCGAAAGACGCGATCAGGAACGCACTAAGTAAGGTCAGTAGTCTCAGGAGAACCCTCAAACGAATCGTTGGACCTACACTCGATGACGAGAAAAGGTTGAGGCTCGAACAGCAACTGAAGACTTGGAATCCATGCACGGTTGTCTGCGAGAGCTGTGGCGCACTGAAGACGGTGAGTGTTGATATCTTTGACTTGGAAAAGGATGTTGTGAGATACTCTTGTGGAAGCTGCGGGAATAGGGGGAGTGTCCCTATCTCGAAGGGGAGGATCAAGCTCAAGTGGCGGATCGATTGGCCGGCAAAGTGGGCTTACTTCAAGGTGAGCTGTGAGCCGGCGGGAAAAGACCACTGCGTGAAAGGTGGAGCCTACGACACGGGAGAAGTCATCTGCAAGGAAGTCTACGGGTGGACCCCGCCGTATAGGGTGGCGTTTGAGTGGCTTACCCTGGGAAAGCGCGCCATGAAGACCCACAAGGGGATAAGTTTCACTCCATCTGAGTGGCTGAAGGTCTCAGCCCCGGAGGTACTGAGATACATTATCCTCCGCGAGGAGCCGGCTAGACATATCAGCTTCGTCCCTGAGAGAATCCCATTCCTCGCAGATGATTTCGAACATCTTGAAAACGTATTCTTCAACAGAGAGACGGCAAGGACGAATGAAGATGAGGACGTTGTGAAATTCCTGTACCCTCTGTGTAGACCAGGGGCAGATCTTGAAACGCTTCCGGCAAGGTTGCCTTACAGGTATGCAGCTGTATTGGCACAACTATCTCCGTTACTCGGGCAGAAAGGCATTGTGGAGAAGTCAAAGAGAGTTGTCTCGGCTCTCTATGGAAGAGAGAAGCTTTCAACGGAAGAAGAGGCAGAGATCGTCAAGAGGCTTTCGCATGCCGGCTACTGGGTCGAGAACTATGCCCCCGAGGCGGAGAGGTTCAAGATCACTGAGGAAATCCCTGAAACGGTGAAGAGTCAGATTGGGGAGAAAGAGCAGCAGGCATTTCGCGCTCTTAGGAATCTCTTGACTTCAAAGGACTGGCGCGACCAGGACCTTCAAAACCGGATATTCTCCCTGGGAAAGGAGATCTACGGATCTGAGGCGAAGAGGATCTTTGAGGTAGTGTACCTGGTTCTGCTAGGTCAGACTCATGGTCCGAGACTTGCCCCCTTGTTATTGTCCTTGGATAGGGACTGGGTCTTGAGTAGACTGGAGAAGGCAACCCTTGATTAGATTCACATTCTTCACTGAGATCGCCCGAGCCTGAGAATGTAGCATGACTAGTGGGAGGAAGGAACCCTGTGCGTTTTCCTGCTAGGATTTGCTCCTCAGGTAC
>CAZBVH010000037.1:6695-9669 GCA_964495315.1 uncultured Candidatus Bathyarchaeia archaeon
CAGGTACTCAAGAACCGATTCGAATATCAGTCTGCCGTCGGCGTAGGTCGGCAGATTCTCCCGCGAGGCCCAGTCTGGGAGCTGCCACCCGTAGTATGCCCGTTCAGGGTGAGGCATCAGCCCAAAGATCAAACCTGTAGGATCGCATATCCCTGCAATGTCATAGATTGAGCCGTTCGGATTCTCAGGGTATCTTCCGTTCGCCAAGGAACCCTCTTCGTCGCAGTATTTGAAGACGATTTGGTCATTCTCGATCAGCCTCTCAAGAAGATGCGCTCGTTCTTCTCTGGGCAAGGCGAAGCAACCCTCAGCGTGAGCGACGGGCATATACAATACTTGGTCTCTTGCAAGCTTCCGGGTGAAGACACATTTACCCTTGTTCTCGTTTCTCAGATGCACCCATCTACATTCAAACCTCGCGGAGGAGTTCGTAGCGAGCGCGGCTAGAGGGAATTGGCTCGGGCCGTCTGATCCTGGGAGCAGCCCAGACTCGACCAGAACTTGAAAACCATTGCATATTCCTAGGACAGGTTTCTCCCTGTTCAAGAAGGACTTGAGCTCTGGACCTATCTTCACAAGGATCTCTTTTGCCCAGATGACCCCCGCCCGGACATAGTCCCCGTATGCGAAACCGCCCGGTATTACGAGAGCGTCGTATTCCTCCAGGTTTCCCCTCTTGGCGACCTGGTTCAGATGGACTACTTTGGCGTCGGCGCCAAGTTCTAGGAAGCTCCTCCGAGTCTCAGCGTCGCAGTTGGTACCCCCGACCCTAAGGATACATATTCTGGTTCTGTTCCTGCTCATTAGGACCACCGGAAGCTCTTCCAAGCCTCTCGTAGATTATCGAGGCTAGCGGCTATCACGGTTTCTCCATCAATTCCTTTTACGACGAAATCATTTCCAGAGTCAATCTGACCAACAAGGGCGGCAGGTATGCCAGCCATCAACCTATCAAACTCGCTCTTCCTACTTGGCGAGATCTCGACGAGGAACCTGCTATTCGACTCGGAGAACAGGATCAGATCGTTGCGCTCAAGGTTCTCCTGCACCACAGGGGCAAGTTCCAGTGTGAGACCCAACCCGCCGCTGAACGCCATCTCAGCCGCCGCGACTCCCAGTCCTCCCTCTGAGAGGTCGTGGCAAGCCAAAAGGAGGCCGTTGTCGGTGGCTAGCGAGAGCCGATCGAAGGTCCTCTTTGCGACGACCCCGTTCACCCTCGGAACGCTTCCTCCCTGGAGATGCCTACTTAGATAGTAGGCTGATCCGCCCATCTCTGGTCTCGTCACTCCAAGGAGATAGATCAGATCACCTCTTCTCTTCAGTTCCATGGAGACGACCTTCCGAATGTCTGGTATGATGCCTACTGCGGTTATCAGCAGCGTCGGGGTTATTGGTCCCATTGGGGACTCGTTGAAGAGGCTGTCTTTCCCTGAGACGAATGGTGTCTCAAAGACCTTGGCGAAGTCATAGCAGGCCTTAACTGCTCTGACCAGGCTGCCGAGCCGATCTGGCTTGTCCGGATTTCCCCAAGTGAAGTTGTCAAGCAAAGCGATCCTCCTGCCCCCAACCGCGACGTTGTTCCGAATCGCCTCATCTATCGATGAGGCTGCCATCCAGTAAGGATCGATCTTCCCGTACTCCGAGTTTATTCCGCATGAGATGACCAATCCTCTCCAGGAATCATCCAAGGGCTTAATCACGGAGGCGTCGTTTGGACCTGCAAACTTCTCTTGGAAGGGCTTGAGAACGGTGTTCCCCTTGACCTCGTGGTCGTAGGTCCTGACTACAGACTCCTTACTAGCGATGTTTGGAGAACTAAGAAGATCACTTAGGGTAGGGGAAAGGTCTTCAGATTCCTTCAAGCTCGGCTCGGGAAGAATCACTTCCTTCCATTCCGCCCTGTACCTGATCCTCGGGGGAGAGAAAAGGAAATCCATGTCGCAGTCTGCAACATTGTATCCTTTGTAACGTACCTTCAGCCGTTTCTCAGATGTGAAGACGCCTACCGGGTTTGCTAGTACATCTTCTGACTCAAACACCCCTAATGCTTGCTCAAGGTCTTCTCTCCGTATCGAGAGGAGCATCCTCTCCTGCGACTCCGAGATATAGATCTCCCAAGGAGCAAGGTCCGCAGTCTTCAGCGGAATCTTGTCAAGGTCAACTTCAACACCGCAGGCCGAACGATGCGCCATCTCGCCTATCGCGGAGGATAAACCTCCTCCGCCCAGATCGGTTATACCTGAGCTGAGGTTGCGGTCGCGAATAGTCAGGATTGCTCGTTTCATCCGTTCTTCTTCTATGGGGTTCGGTATCTGCACAGCTGACCTTGAAGTCTCCTCCGATTTCTGAGTCAACTCGGCGGAGGCGAAGGTGACACCGTGGATGCCGTCTCTTCCAGTTCTTCCTCCGACGAGTAGTGCTATGTCTCCGGATCGAGTGTCCTTAACATATTTCCCCGGGGGAATAATCCCGATGCATCCGCAGTATACTAATACGTTCCCGACGTAGCTCTCGTCGAATATGATCGCCCCGTTCACGGTTGGGATTCCCATGTTGTTTCCGTACGTTCCTATCCCGGCTACGACGCCTTTGAGAATGTAGGAGGGATGCTTGACTCCTTGGGGGAGCTTTGAATAGTCGTAGTCCACAGGTCCGAAACCTAGAACATCGGTGCAGGCTATTGGTTCCGCCCAGACGCCAAGAGGATCCCTTATTACGCCTCCTGTGCCTGTTGCGGCACCGCCGAAAGGCTCTATCGCCGATGGATGATTATGGGTCTCAACCTTCGATGCAATCAGGAATCCTCTCTCAAACTCTATTATTCCCGCATTGTCCTCGAAGACCGAGTAGCACCATGAAGGGTTCAACTCCTGAGTGGCTCTGGCGATATAGGATTTCAGAAGACCGTGAATGATTCCTTCGTCCGTGACTATGTCGCCTTTGAAGGTCTTGTGGTAGCAGTGCTCAGACCAAG
>CAZBVH010000037.1:9679-11193 GCA_964495315.1 uncultured Candidatus Bathyarchaeia archaeon
TCTGTCCAATTGTCTGCAGCTCGACGTCGGTGGGGTTTCTGGACTCTTCCTTGAAATATTCTCTGCAGCATTCCATCTCCTGAAGACTGAGCCCGATGCCCATCTCATTGCTTATCGCAATGAGCATATCCTCATCCGCATTGGTCAAGGATACCTCGAAGAGTGGGAATGGAGTGGCCTGCCTCAGGTATTGGCTTTCGGTATTCATCAGATCTCCTCGATCTCGAGGTGATAATCGTCTTTCACGGGGTTTGATAGAAGTCTCCTAGACATCTCGTCGATCTCGGACCGTGCAGATTCGAGAGAGTCGGCTTCGAAGATTATGTCGAATTGCTTGCTCACTCTGACCTCGTCAACGCTATACTTGAGGCCAACGAGCGAATTCCTGGTCGTCTCCCCTTCGGGATCATAGTAGCCTTCTTTCAGGCGGACTTGGACTCTGGCGTGAAATCTCATGAGGCATAGTTGGTTCCAACATAGATTTATATCCTTACGGAGAAGGACCGAGAGAAAATACGGTGATCGGACGCCCATATGGAGACGCGGTCAGCAAGAAATCGTTGGAGGTTGCCTGTTGCGCTCTCCCCCTCTTCATAGAGGCAGAGAGACGCCTCGTATTGACATTATTGCGGCAAAATCCTATGAGGTATTGACCGGTTAGAACATATCAAAGTGAAACTTTATATCGCATACCCAACAAAGAAGAGAACACGCTTAGAATTCTTGATGGGAGACAAGTTGTTGAAGAAGATCAGTGAAGGGAAAACGAAGGTTATCTATGAAACGGAGGACAAGGACAATGTGCTTATCGAGTTCAAGGACGACATCACCGCGCTGGACGGGGAAAAACACGACATCCTGCCGGGAAAAGGAGAAATAAACGCGACCATCTCGGCGACACTCTTCCAAGAGCTCCAGCGAGGAAGCGTCCCAACACACTTCATCTCCTTAGAACCTTCAAAACACATGATGCGGGCGAGGAGACTAGAGATGATCCCAGTTGAAGTTGTCTGCCGAAACCTAGCGGCAGGACATTTCCTCTCACGCTTTCCCATGTTCAAGAGAGGCGAGAGACTGAGAGTTCCAGTTGTTGAGTTCTACCTAAAGAACGATCAACTACACGACCCTATGCTTGTTGAAGACCACCTTCCCGCCCTCGCCCTGGCGAGTAAAGAAGAGACAGAGAAGATGAAAGAGATCACTCGTAAGACCAACAAGATACTATCTGACCTGTTCCTGAAGATAGGACTCACACTAGTGGACTTCAAGATAGAATTCGGCAGAGACTCGAAGCAAGAAATCATGATGGGAGACGAGATAAACTGTGACTCGATGAGACTCTGGGAGACCAAGACAGGAGAAGCCTTGGACAAAGATGTGTACCGCAAGGGCGGATCGCTGGACGATGTTAAGAAAGTCTACGAAGAAAGCCTAAGGAGAATAGTAAGCGAGAGGTCTCAAAGCAAAGCCAGCGGGTGACCAGACAGATCTAGGTCGTACAGAACGAGTTGGAG
>CAZBVH010000037.1:11203-13666 GCA_964495315.1 uncultured Candidatus Bathyarchaeia archaeon
GATGTGGTGTCATCGGCGTTTACGACCCCATGGGGAATCCAGTCTCGGCGAGCGTTGCAGCGGGGCTCTACTCGCTTCAGCACCGAGGCCAAGAAGCCTGCGGCATCTACTCGCATAACGGGAAAACAATCGATGGACACAAGGCTCCGGGAATGGTTTCTCAGATATTCGACCCGAACTCTCTAGCAAAGATCAATGGAAGGGTCGGAGTCGGACACGTAATGTATCCGACTACCAGCATCAGTATGGCTGAGGATGCTCAGCCGTATGTCTTCAAGTCAGGAGACACCCAATTCACCTTTGCTTTCAATGGCACGATCACGAATTTTGTGGAAGTCATGGAGAAACTGAAGAGAGAGGGAGAGAAGTTCACCAGCGAGACCGACACGGAAGTGTTCGCTCGACTATTCGCTAGGAGGATCAGGCATGGGGGGGATTGCTTTGACGCGTTCGAGGAGTGCTTCCAGGAGCTCGATGGAGCATACAGCATCGTTCTTCTTAGCAGTGAAGGCGACCTCTACGGAGCGAGAGACCCCTCAGGCTTCAGACCGTTGTGCTTCGGGAAGATCCCTGAGGACACCACGGTGATCGCCTCGGAGAGCGTAGCAATAGAGACTCTTGAGGGGAGATTGGAGAGAGACATCGATCCCGGTGAAGTCATCAAGGTTACCGAGGGCGGCGTGGAGAGTAGACACCTGCTCTCATTGGAGAGGCATGCCCTCTGCATGTTCGAGTACGTCTACTTTGCGCGACCCGACTCAACCATCCAAGGCAAGAACGTCTACGAGACGCGAGTGAGGTTGGGGAAAAACCTGGCCAAGATTCACCCTGCAGATGTCGACATCGTGATTCCGGTTCCGGACTCGGGTAGGTCGGCTGCGTTCGGATACGCCGAGGAGCTTGGACGCCCAACGGGAGAGGGGTTAATCAAGAACCGGTACATAGGAAGGACGTTCATACAGCCAGGTCAGAGTGCAAGAGAGTACTCCGTCAAGCTGAAGTTGAATCCTGTTAGACAAGTTGTCCAAGACAAGAAGATTGCCCTGATAGATGACTCGATTGTCCGCGGCACAACCATGAGAAGAACAGTGAGACTGCTCAAGGCGGCTGGAGCAAGAGAAGTGCACGTTAGACCTACCTGCCCGCCGCTGATATCCCCTTGCTACATGGGAATCGATTTTCCCACAAAAGAGGAACTAATAGCGTCAGGCAGGACTGTCGAGGAGATAGCAAAGTTCATCGAGGCGGACAGTCTAGGATATCAGAGTATTGAGGGGCTTGTGTCTTGTATCGGGCTTGGAAAGTGTGAGTTGTGTCTTGCATGTCTGACAGGAGACTATCCTTTGAGAAAAAAGGTCGACTTAAAGTTGCTCGAGTCAACACTTAGGCGAAGAAGATAGCCTCAAAGAGGAAGCAAAGGAGACAAGCTATATTGCTCTCACAGAGTTAGAAGAATACAGAGGGCTAGGATTTGAGGAACGTGCTGATCGTCGGGAGCGGCGGGAGAGAGCACGCATTGGGGTGGAAGTGCTCCCAGAGCAAAGAGGTTGAAAAGGTCTATTATGCTCCTGGGAACGGAGGAACCCAGAACAACGCCCCGTTGAAGACGAGTGACTTCGAAGGTCTAGCCAGATTCGCCCAAGAGAACTCATGTTTCACGGTCGTAGGACCAGAGAACCCACTTGCCGAAGGGATCGTTGACTATTTCTCGGATAGAGACCTGCCTATCTTCGGACCAAGCAAGAGCGCCGCCAGACTCGAGGCCAGTAAGCAATGGGCGAAAGAGTTCTTCGCAAGGCACGGCATACCCACCGCTAAATGCTATATATCCACCGACCCAGATAAGGCGAAGGACTACATCGTCAGAAAAGGCGCCCCGATAGTCGTTAAGGCAAGCGGGCTTTCCGCCGGAAAGGGTTCCGTGGTCTGCCGAACTATTGAGGAAGCACTTCAGGCGATTGATCAGATAATGGTCAAGAAGGTGTTCGGGTCCTCAGGCGACGTCATCGTGATCGAGGAGTTCCTGGAAGGCGAGGAAGTTTCCTTCATCGCGCTCACCGATGGCAGAGACGTCATGCCTCTGGCAACCTCGCAGGACCATAAGAGAGTAGGAGACGGCGACACCGGTCCGAATACTGGAGGGATGGGAGCTTACTCTCCTGCACCGGTGGTCACTGAGGAGATCCACGATACAATCCTGAGGTATACTCGTGCTATGGTCGATGGAATCCGCAGTGAGAGCATGGAGTATCGAGGGGTTCTCTACAACGGCATCATGATCTGCGATGGCGAGGTCTACTGGCTTGAAGAGAATGTTAGGTTCGGGGATCCGGAGACCCAGCCGATTGTGGTTAGGATGAAGTCCGATCTTTACCCATACCTCGTCGCTTGCTCTGAGGGACAACTTGCCGAGATGGAACCAATGGAGTGGCGGGGAGAAGCGGCTGTCTGTGTGGTCATGGC
>CAZBVH010000038.1:0-13492 GCA_964495315.1 uncultured Candidatus Bathyarchaeia archaeon
CGATCCTTACCTCAAGGTCGCCGGTGCAGGGCAGCGTCAAGGAGGAGCTCAGAGATGGGATCCTAGTTAAGCGGCTTTGGACACCGCTGTCGTTCTTCAACTTCCCCCTCATGCCGGCTCTCCTGTACAGGATCCTGCGAGAGGAGGCTGATGTCCTTCACGGGCATATCAACTCGCCTATGGTTGTTGAGCCTGCGGCGGCTGGGAGCTGGCTACGTCAGATTCCCTTTGTCATAACATATCACGCAGACATAGTCCCGGAAGATATGGGGTTGGACAGCGTTGCTCTAGCGAGACTCATCTCATGGTTCTATGAGGGTCTCTTCAAGCGGATCGATGTGGCGGTTGCGAGAAGGGTCGTTGCGACGACGCCGACGTACGCCGAGGGCTCGGAGTTCCTTGCAGAGTACCTAGATAAGGTCACTGTCATCCCGAACGGTGTAGACCTGAAGAGGTTCAAGCCTGGCTTAGACTCGACAGATATGAGGGAGAGGCTCGGCTTTGGGGACGAGAGGGTCGTCTTCTTCGCCGGTCGACTTGTTCCCTATAAGGGTCTGCATCATCTCCTTGAGGCTTTCTCGGCATTATGTGATGTGAGAAGCGATCTTCGTCTCGTGCTGCTGGGCGCTGGACCGTTGATGGGCGATCTGCAGAGGCGAGTTCAGAGGATGTGTCTGGGTGATCGGGTGAGGTTCGTAGGATCGGCGAGCGAGGAGGATCTGCCCCGATTCTACGCAGCCTCCGACGTCGTGGTAGTACCTTCCCGTTCAAGATCGGAAGGTTTCAGCATCTCTGCTCTCCAAGGAATGGCTTGTGGGAAGCCTATAGTCGCGACGCGTGTAGGCGGAGTTCCCTTCTTGGTTGAGGATGGCAAGACCGGAACGATCGTCGAACCGAGAGATCCGGAACGACTCTCCACCGCAATCTCCAGAATACTTGAAGACCCTGCCTTGGCAGCGAGGATGGGTCGGGCTGGGAGATTGAGGGCTGAGCGTTTCTTCGGCTGGGATAGGGTAGCTAGGATGACCGAGAGAATGTATGAGGAGATCCTCTAATCCGCAACCGGCTCTTCCCTTACAAGGGATGGATCTATGCTAGGATTAGGTCAGTTCGTAAGTATATTCGGTTGAATCCGCTGTAGATTCTATTGTACAGCGGGGAGTTGTCGGTTGCAGTTCTGTCGATGTAGAATGTTGTCGGCAGCTCTGGATTTTGAATTTGGCCGTAGTATCCGGTCCAGGAGTCGAAGTTTGGCGGTACACCGCAGTTTGTATTAGGCGCGAAACCGATCAGCCAGGTCATTGAGACGTATTCCGGCTCATCGATCATTGCCCAGGAGAGGAAGCCACCATAATTCCATGCTATGATCAGGCTGCTTAAAGTCAGGACTAGAATGGCTGTAGCATTTAGTGAGATGCCTATCTTTCTATGTCTGATTCCTCTCAGGGGGTTCAGGAGCTTGAATAGTCCTACAGCACCCAAGATCGCCACAGGTATAGAGGTCAGTAACTCCACGCGATGTATCTGGCCTGTTCGGGTGTAAGTGTGAAACAGAGCCTGCCAGATCAATAGGAAAGAGATGGTCAACCAGGATGACGGGAAAGATTGGATGCCTCTCTTTCCACTGAGGCGAAGAAAGCCCAGAGTACATAGAATTAGTGGCGTGATTCCCAACCAGCGGAAGAGTTCGTTAATAGAGATCACGCCGACCTCTGGTTGGTTCGGAAGAGGACCTGTGATGTTCCCGGAATACCGTCCGCTGAAAAGAGGTCCGCTTAGAATCCTGCCTAGAAACCATGACAGAACTATCAGGGACACTATTCCATAGAGAATCCGTGGCGATCTCGAGAAGAACCCCTCGCCGAACAGTGTTTCCACAAGGACATGTGAGGAAATTGCCAGAAAGATGATTCCACCCAGCGTCATATGGCTGAGGATCGTAACTGTGAAGAAGAATAGACCTAGAAGGCCTCTTCTACGATCCCCGACTTCAATGGACCTCGCCAGCTGCTGGATCGAGATCAGGGCGAAGGCGATGGGGAGGAGAAGTTTGTAGAGATCCCATGTGATTCGCAGCATGCCGGCGCTCGTCGCCAAGAATACGCCTGCCAGGATGCCTAGCTTCAGATCCTTGAAACACGACTTGACGAGGTTGTAGGTCAGAATCACTGCGATCGTGTGAAATACGATCGGTATAACATTCACCGCCCAGATTGAGCGTAGTGAAGTCGGAAAAGGCAGAGACAGGACGACCCCGATGATCCGAAAGAGGTAGTAGAGGAGATGTCTCAAGAAGCCGCCAAACATGGTCGGTTGAATTCGGCCCTGAATTGCAGCTACGTAGAATGGGGTATCGGCTCCTGCGGGGACATCGCTGGCGAGAGCGGGGAGAGTTCTGATCGAGGCTGCAAATACAGACAGGAGAAGGATACCGGCCTTTTCGATCCTCTCGGAGGCGG
This sequence comes from uncultured Candidatus Bathyarchaeia archaeon, assembly GCA_964495315.1. Classification (GTDB taxonomy): domain Archaea; phylum Thermoproteota; class Bathyarchaeia; order RBG-16-48-13. The sequence goes on from CAZBVH010000038.1 coordinate 2,460, forward strand.
CTCCATGTCGCGGACTGGTATGATACGTCTCTGAGTTCTCCTCGTCGAAATATAGGCCGATTCTCCGTGACAATCTACCTGAGTACTTCCAGTAGACCAATAGCAGGAAGATGCTAGTGGCCAGTCCGAAGGACCAAGGGATTTCCAAGCTCAATTGCGCTACCAGACGCTGGACTGCGATGACTGGCAAGCTCAATACGTCAAAGATTAGGATCAGGACGGGATCATCCGGAAAACGCGTGACCCAGCGGATGAGCGAACGGCTGGTCAGATTTGATCCGAAAAACGCGGCTACAAAGATCAAGGTGGAAGCCGTCACGATGTCGTTGGTGCGGTTCTTCTTTGGGAAGAGGGTGTATGCTGTCAGGATTAGGCTTGCCAAGAAGCAGGCAAAATAGAATGTGATCGGCACTTCATAGCCCTCGGGAACTCGAGCTAGTGCTGCGAAGACCGATGCAAGGAGGACAGGGAAAAGTGTTGCAACGGATAAGGCGATTGTTCTCCTGCTCGTCTCCATGGGTATCAACTCAGCTATCTCTGCACGCTCAGCCTGTGAGCTTCACGTGAACATATGTCCCGCTGTCAAATATCCTACTGTACCTGGGGCTTAGATTGTTTTCCATGTTTATTGTATAGAAGTGCTTGCTCTCTTGGGTCTGAAGACCTGCGTAGTACCCGGTCCATGTGTCAAATCTTCGGGGCGCAAGGGAGTTGGTGTACTCAGGTACATGGTCGATCATCCAGACCACAGCTCCATATTCGCGTGCATCAATTGTCGCGGGATTTCCGAAGGTTACAAAGCCTGTTGCCGTGACGAGACAGCTGACCAGCACGATAGACGTTACGGGGAGGTCGATACTGAAGGAGATGCTCTGTGAAACCGCTTGTCTTATGCCTTGAAGTATCCTTCTCAGGCCTATTGCAGCGAGGATGTTTGACGGCGGGTAGGCTAAGACCAGGAAGCGAGGGAACTGCGGAGAGTCGACGGGAAAGTAGACTAGGAAAAGAGTCTGCTGTGCCAAAATGAAGGCTACGGAGAACCATGTCAGGAGGAAGAGGGTCTTCTCCTTGCGAACGCTCAGGGTGTAAGCGATGCCTGCCAAGAGTAGCGGGAAGAGCTGTGCCCCCAGACTGTCGAAGACGTCCCACATGTCCCATATGGGGGTCGTCGGGCTCGTGGGCCAAGGCCGGAACAGCCTTCCCCCGAGTATTGGGAGGATCACCAGTGCGGCGACGAGCAGTACGATTCCCGTAGTCTTGAAGCCTCTGCGGTTGCCTCTGGGAGCTATGAAGAGCTGGATCGGCATGAAGGCAAGTATGGCATACAGGAGGCTTGAGGCTGGGTATGGGTGGAGCAGCCCGGCGGCCGAGATGGTGACCAAGGAGAGAAGCATGTCTATCGCTCTTCCGGTATCTAGTGCCTTGGAATAGAACTGTGCGGCGAAGAGGGATGCTGCGATCGCAAGGAGTGCCTTGTAAAGGTCCCATGAATGGAGCAGTTGACTTGTGGAGAGCGCTGAGAATGTGGAGGCGATCAAGCTGGCTCCCGGGTCTCCGGTCAGTCTCAGGGCAGCTCCATACATCGCGACCGACGCAAGGATGTGGAGCATCAATGGGATGATCTCGATGAGCAGAATCTGCGATTGAGGGATAGGAAAGGGGGTCCTTAGGACGGCGCCCAGTGTCATGAAGAAATAGTAGGAGAGCCTCGTTATCCCTGGGTATCTCCAGAAAGGTATTCTCGCTTCCATAGTCGCTATGTAGAATGGGGTGTCGACGCCGACAGGAACAGAATACTTCAGCAGTATTGGGAGCCTAATGCAGAGGGCGATTAGACTAGCCGAGATGAGTCCCCATATGGGTTTTCGGCTGGGTCTCGGGAATAATCTCTTGAGAGAGGCGGTTGGAGGCGGCTCCGCGGTCAGGCTCAGGGCTGAGCCGAGACGCGAGAGGAGGGCAAGCATCAGGAACCATGACCCTATGAGGATGATCGTCCCTAATCCCAGTCCTATCGGCCATCCTGGATCCACCCCAAGGGCTGCAAGTGCGGATCTCAGGACCGCGACCGGGGAACTGATCACCGCGAAGACGCGTCTACCCAAGTTTGTCGCCGGGAAGTTCTTCGTCTCGCTGTAGAACCCTGTCTCCGAACTGTACATGTGGTACATGACTCCTGTGACTAGAGCCGTCAGGAGGAGAGTCGATGCGAGGGAGGCAGTGCTCTTCCTGATATGGAAGTGGTAGATTGCCAAGAACGCCGAGGCTAGGTAGAGTGAGATGTAGAAGATGCGGGGGAAGACGATTCCCAATCCGTCAAATAGGGCGACCGCTACCGCGCCGGCTGAGGCCAAGAGGACTAGGAGGGTTGAACTCAGAACCTGAATCCTTTTCATGACGGTCTTTCCGGTTGATGTTTGTCTGTAGTTGAGCTTCAAGCCATTTTAAACTTAGTCTGAATCCTACGGTTGTAGACCTGGCTGCGGGAGGTTCCTAAAGGTTAAGATGTAGCTGTGATTACTGATCTAGGGTGTGATGGTGAGGTGGATCCTTGAGTCTCCTAGAGTTCATTCTAGCTCTGATCGGGGTGGCTATGCTGACCTTGACTTTCGTGGAGTATCGTAGGCGGCGTTTCAGGCTGGGCGCTCTACTCCTGTGGCTCTTCCCGTGGGCACTTCTAGTCCTGGGGTCGATCTATCCTCCGTTCGTCTGGTTCGCGCTTGAGATTCTGAGTTTAGGGATGCCGATTCACATAGCCACGGTTCTCTCGATCGCGGTTCTCTTCTCGATAGTCTACATTCTTTACATCAAGGTGGTTGATCTTGAGAGGAAGCTGAGGACGCTTGTCCAGAGCCACTCGATTGAGCAGGTGGACGACTTGAAGGGGTCGTTGAGGAGGACCAGGAGTTCCTCAAGGCAGGGAAACTCATCTGTGAGGAAGAGGTCGGCTAGAAGAGGCGGGACTTGACTAGGTAGAGGAGTATCTTCAGCCCATCGAATAGGCTTGTACCCTTGCTCAGGGAGTATGGGTCGTAGATCGTTCTGACTGGGGCCTCTCTGATCCTGAGTCCCTTCCTGTGGACCTGGGTGATCATGTCGGAGGCCCAGGAGTAGTCGCTTGGGAGCTCATTTATGTTCTCGGCAGCTCGCCTGTTCAGGGCTCTGAACCCGCTCTGGGAGTCGGTGATCTCGACCCCGCAGATGATGGAGGTGAGCCCCGTTAGGAGGGAGTTTCCTACACGTCTCGTCTGCGGCATAGGTCCCTCTGGCTCTAGGAACCTGGAGCCGATTACCATATCGGCTTCATCTGATAGGATCGGTTCGAGGAGCTTGGGTATCTCTGAGGGGTCGTGTTGTCCGTCGGCGTCGAGGGTCACGATGACATCGGCGCCCAGCTGGAGGGCGGATCTTATCCCTGTCTCCTCAGATGCTCCTGTCCCAAGATTCACCGAGTGGCAGATCACTAGGGCTCCGGCTCTCTCCGCGTTCCAGCGTGTATCATCGGAACTTCCATCATCAATGACGAGGACTCGATCGCATTCCCTGCGCACGGTTTTCACTACGTTGCCGATGACCTTGCCCTCGTTGTAGGCAGGTATGATGCAGGTCAAGTTGCTGGGGCGGGTTCTCTTCGGCATGTTCTTCCTATTCCCGCTCGATGGCTTCACCCTTAAGCATTTTGCGTGACGATCTAGAAGGAGGCGAAGAAGCCGGATTGCTGATAAAGTTGGACTCCGTGGGCATCGAAGACCCTGTCAAGACCGGGGTGGAGACTGTATTCCTCTGAGCTGTCTAGGCTAAGGTGGAATAGGTCTCGGACGATCACCTTCTCCCATGGTGCCCTCAAGTGCGTCTGCCAGAGATACTGCCTCATGTGTTGAGGATATAGGGATTCGAGTCCGCTGCTCTCTATCGAATGGGTGTCCAACCAGATCATTGCGGCGTAGTTTGATCTCTCCATCATCGGGCCGTAATCTGACATGTAGATCACCGCGTTTGCGGTGTGGAGTGTGAGTAGGAGTGAGAGGGTCGCTGAGGCGAGGGCCGTTGTCAACATCTTATGGTTTGGGATCGGTTTGCCTTGTGCAGGGACGCCGTTGCTCAGGAGACTCGTGACCTGGATGATGCCGATCGCTCCTAGGATGGAGTTCGGGTAGGCTAGGTGCCATATGAATCGGGGGACCTTCTCACTCTCACTTGCCTCGAAGAAGACTTGGAAGAGCGTCTGCTCCGCGAGGACGCTGGTCGTGAGGAGCCAGATGGCTAGGAGGATCTTCGCGTCGCTGTCCCCATTTAGGATGCAGTAGAGGAAGCCGGCGACGCCGACCGTGAGCAGAAGGAACTCCTTGCCCTCCTGCGTGAGGACCGGTATCCTGAAGATTGGGGTTGTCGGCTCATGCGGCCAGGGCTCATCCACAAGCGGAGACTCTGCTAGGAAACGGTATGTCAGCGGCGCCAGTATGATTGCCGCCGCTAGGAAGAGGGTTAAGGTAGTCGAGAGGGCCGGCTTGTGTCCCCTAGTTCTCGGCGGGAGGAGCCGGTCCCTAACCGCGTATGTTGAGAGGGTGAGTATCAGGATCAGGGCTGGATATGCGTGGATGCCGAGTAGGATGCAGAGTAGGATCAAGGTGGCGGCGAAGTGTCTCTTCCCCCTCTTCTGGATCAGGAGGAGGTAAGCCTCAAGGGAGAAGGCTAGGGCTGAGATCCCGAGGACGTTCTTGTAGAGGTCGAAGGACATCCTCAGTTGGCTCAAGGCAGAGGAGGAGAGGAGGCTTGCAAGAACAGCAGACCTAGGGCTTCCCGTAGCCTCCTTCGTCAGGCTGTATGCGGCTATAGCACACAACGTGTGAAGGGCTACCGGGATCAGCTCAACGAACTTCACCTGTGATATCTGGAGTGGTCTCGTAATCCTGAGGACCGCACCCATGGTCATCAATATCAAGTAGGCTACCGGCGTGTCTCGGTGCCAGGCGGTCTCAGGCCACCTCAGCTTCGGTGAGTCTTGGAGGGTGCCGATGTAGTACGACGTGTCGAATCCGGTCGGCATGGATCCGATTAGGAGCGGGATCGCGCGGATCAGAACTCCCACAACGACAGACAAGGTCAAAAGGACCCGGTCAGTAGCCTCAGGACTTGACCCTAGCCTGAAACATTCCCTACTCTCAGGCTGGGCGATCCTTGGTACCTTTGGGTATATGTGCTTCGAGAGGGTGGTGGCGATGAGGATCCATGTCAATAGGAGTGTTGGAACACTGATCATCAAGCCGAGATAGATCGGTATCTCTATCCTCAGTAGACCTAGAGCTGCGTGTAGTATTGATACAGGCAGGCTTAGCAGCCGGAATATTCCTACCCCAAGCTCGGTTGACGGGAATCTCCAGATCGCGTCCGGGCTCTTCTTCAAGGTGTACACTATTGCTATGGTGGCGGCGCATCCGGCTCCGATAAGGAACAGTCTTCCTCTTCGCGACTCGCTGGTTCCCAAAGATGGGTTGAAGACAATGATGGAGAGGAGGGCTGCCCAGAGAAAGAGTAGCGAGAAAGCCGCGTACGAGGATGGTGCCAGAGGCTTATGCACCGAGGCGGTGAGACCGTATCTGCTTGTCAGGAAGCTGAGTAGGGCTGAGGAGCCCAAGACTGCTAGGAGGATCGCAGCGTAGAGCTTTCGGCTCAGCCTGAACACCCTAGCTTCGATACGATAAGCTCAGGAGATATGGTTTACGGGCACCTGGAAGCCGGATAGTGAATTTTCAGCCCGGCGGTCTCTGTGTGGCAACGTGTCGGTCTGTTATTGGCTTCCTATTGATGCGGCGGGTGGCGAGCGGAGGATCAGCAGGCTCGGGTAGATTGAGCTGACCGCGGAGACGGATATGGAGACGATGAGCAGGTGTTTCACAACCTCGAAGTCCAATATGAGGGGCATTGGGAAGCCCTGCATGTTCATTGCTGCCACGATCTCCTTCCAGCAGACGTATCCTCCGACGTAGCCGATGAGGAAGCCTGAGAGTCCTAGGAAGATCGCTTCTTCGAGGATCATTCCTATTATGTTGAGGTTGGACATGCCTAGTGACTGGAATATTCCTGTCTCCCTCCTCCGTTCGGAGACGTTCATCACTAGGATCTCGCTCATGCCGACGACGGTGATTAGCAGGGAGAATGAGAGGGTCGTCTCGAAGACATTGAATACGGCTTGGATGTCCTTGTCGTACTCTTTGGCTAGGTCGTCTCTTGTTAGGATCTTGTCGATGTCGTAGGTATCCTCGTAGGCTTCTAGGATCCCGTCTCTTATGGGTTGGAGGTCGGCTCCGATCTTCGTCTTTATGAGTATGATTGTTGAGAGTTTCTGCTCGGCACTGGTGTCCTCTGTGACGAAGCCGTTGTCCTCATTGTAGACGGGGTGTAGTGGTCCCCAGCTCTCGTATGGGGTTATGAGGACCTTGTCGAAGGGAGAGCCGGCAAAGCTGAAGTATTGGAAGGGTAGCACCTCCAGGATTCCGGATACTTGGAGTTTCTCTGGGACGATCTCTGAGTATGGTTGTGCCATGTCGTCGTAGAAGGTCTCTTGGACCATGATCGCGATGTTATCTCCTACTTCTAGCTGGAGTACGCTTGCCAGGGATTGCGTGATGAGGCATCTCCTGGGCTTCTCGAACAGTCTTAGCGTCGCGTCGGCTGGGGTGTCCTCTGTGAAGTGAAGTCTGGCGATTTCGAGGAAGTTCTGCTCTATGAGCATGAGGGTTCCTTCGTCGCTGTATCTTCGGAGGTCTGCCGGGTTGTGGAGTACTTGTGGCTCGGTGTATATCGGTGCAACCGTCTCGATATCTCCTCCGAAGTTTCGGATCTGTTGGGCGAACTTCTTGTCGAACCCTCCTTCTGAGACGACGATGAGGTCGGCTCCGAGGAAACTTCCTAGGACTGTTGCGGTTCCTTTGGTTACACCTGTTCTTATGCCTGAGATTGCGACTAGAAAACTGAGGCACATGGAGATGAGCAGTAGGCAGACCACGGTTCTCGTGGTATTCCTTCCGATGTTCCTGCTTGAGATGGTGCCAGAGTGCCCGAGCATCTTGCCAAGTAGGCTCAACGGCTTCTCAAGCCTACGTATGAGGCTCACAAAGACGCATACCATGCCGATGATGAGCAGGGTCGCCAGGCAGAGGCCTACTGTCTGTTCCTGAATCAGTGGTTTGAGTGAGGGGCTTGGGAGGGGGAGGTTCCTGTACTGGCTGACCGCGATCAGGGTGCATCCGAAGAGTAGCAGACGGGGACCGCTGAATGGTCGGGCGGAGTGGTGTGAGTAGAGCGACTTCACAGGGTCGACACGACAGGCGTTGGCTGACGGGATGAAGCCGCCTATTCCTGAGGCTGAAAGACCGATCAGGAGTCCTGTGAGCAGCGTCTCGAAATCGACCGTGTAGACCGCGGCGATGTGGAGGATGGGTTGCAGATAGTGTTTCAGGAAGAAGCTTCCGAGCAAGACTCCTGCGAGTATGCCTCCGACCGAGCCTGCGAGGCCGATTGTGAAGGTCTCGCTGAAGAAGTTCCAGAAGATCTGGAGACCCGATGCCCCTAGGGAGCGGAGTACCCCTATCTCGTAGATGCGTTCCTTGACGTTCATGTAGGAGGTGTTGAAGGTTATGACGGCAATGAGAATGAGGGAGACAAGCTGGGTGAACCTTAATCCCTCACTGAAGCCCTTGATCGAGGCCGTGTACTTGGCAAGCAGGGACTCCTTTAGTGCTGTCACGGCGAACCCTCGTCCCAGTATCGACCGGATCTCGTCGGCCAGCTTGGGACCGTCCTCGATGTTCCTGAGTTTCACGATTGCGAAGTCAACCTCATCCTTGCCGTACAGGTAGGGTAGGTCTCTGATTCCTTGGTTGAACAGGTCTCGTGCGACATCTATGTCCAGATAGACGCTGGAGTGGTCTTGAGTGGAGATCGAGATCTCTCTCTCCGAGAGGATCCCTACCACTGAGAAGGTGTGATCGATCTTGTCGACTAGGACCCCTGTCCGCTTCGAGTCCCTAAATGTATAGATGTGAACGAAGTTGCCGAAGTCAGGGTCTCCCATCTTCTCTTCGACGACGCAGACCTTGTGCTGCGTTAGGTCTCTTGATCCGCTGATCTTGGTGTACCTTGTGTCGGTGAAGTCAAAGTCGCCTGGGGAGATGCCTACCACATATGCTAGGGTGTCCCTATAGCCACGGAAGGTTACGTTCATCAATTGTGTGACTCTGTAGGAGACCTGCTCCACACCTGGGAGCTCTTGGATCGGGTTGAGGAGGCTCTCCTTGAAAGGATGTCTTGCACCCCGTATCACGATGTCGATGCTTCCTGCTGCCTCGTAGAGCATGCTGCTATACTGGGCGAAGGCACTTCTGAAGGCGATATTCAGCCCCACGACGAGGGTGATGCCGACGACAATCGCGAGGGCTGTAAGCGTATTCCTAAGCTTCCTCTTCGTGAGGCCTCTCATCGCCGCTCTTGTGAGATCCAACATGCCTGTCTTGTTAGCTCTCTGAGGCGGCGGAGAGATTAAGGCTCATTAGCATTTAGGAGACAAAAAACAGGGGAGTAACCGTTCGAATAGGGATTCTTGATGCAAATGCACGGTCCCCGGTCTCCGCCAGGGTGATTGTGCGGTCAGATTGCTCTGGCTTCGGATCTCAGGTTTGAACCGTAGAACTTAAGAGCAGCCTGATTGACGGGAGAGCCGATCAAGCATTCTGGAGCTGGCTGAAGAGATGGGGCGATACGGAAGAATCTTGGTCACGGGTGGGGCGGGATTTGTGGGGAGTCACACCGTAGATCTGCTTCTTGAGAGAGGGTACGATGTGAGGGTTCTGGACAGCCTCGACCCACAGGTCCACGGTGGAGTGGAGAGCCCCGTGTTTCTAGATCTAAGCCGAGTCGAGTTCGTGAAGGGAGACATCGCTGACCGCGAGACAGTGCGGCGTGTTGTCGCTGATGTTGACGCCATAATCCATCTGGCGGCGAGGGTCGGCGTCGGTCAGAGCATGTACCAAGTGGAGAAGTACGTCACAGCGAACACTAGGGGTACAGCCAATCTTCTTGACGTCTTGATCACTGAGGAGCACAATGTGAGGAAGCTTGTCGTCGCTTCATCGATGTCGATCTACGGTGAGGGAAGATACTCCTGCGATAACTGCGGTCTGATCTCGCCGGAACTCAGAAGCAACAAGCAGCTCGATAAGAAGGCTTGGGAACTACTCTGCCCTCACTGCGGCTCAGTCCTAAGACCGGAGCCTACGGATGAGGAGAAGCCGCTTCAGCCGACATCCATCTACGCGATGACGAAACGCCATCAAGAGGAGATGGCTCTCCTAACCGGTAAGACATACGGGATCCCGACCACCGCCCTAAGATACTTCAATATATACGGTCCCAGACAAGCGCTCTCCAACCCATACACTGGGGTCCTCGCCGTCTTCGCGGCGAGGACACTGAACGAGAACCCTCCACTCATCTTCGAGGACGGAAAGCAGAGCAGGGACTTCATCTACGTGAAGGACGTCGCGAAAGCCAACCTGGTCGCGATGGAGAAGAGCGAGGGAACCTACCAGCCGCTAAATGTGGGCACAGGGAGGGCGACCTCGATCGGAGAGATAGCACTACGCGTGATAGAGCTCTGCCGGAAAGGTCTCAAGCCTCTCATCACAGGCAGGTATCGGTCGGGTGACATCAGGCACTGTTACGCTGATATAGAGAGGATCTCATCCCTCGGCTTTGAGCCGGGGTACTCTTTGAGTCAGGGCTTGAAGGAGACGATGGACTGGGTTAGGTCTCAGGGGAGCCCGAGGGACGGATCAGACCAGGCTGTCAAGGAGCTTGAGGAGCACGGTCTCCTCAAGTAGGCAAGAATCCTTTAGAGGAATTCTCAGCCTGATTCTCGACATCTCCTAGACGGCGTTTCTTCATCTCATCGCTCGATGCGGCTTAATACTTAAGAAGATCTGGCAAGGAGATCTAGCGGAGACCGATGTTCCACCTATCGAACCTGGCGCTCCGAAACCTTCGGCAGCACAAGCTCAGAAATGGGTTGACCGCTCTGGCGATCTGCGTAGCGATAGCGCTGGTTGTGGGTTTAGGGTCTGCCTTTGAGGGCGCTTACACACAGGTCCAAGTTACGCTCTCAGCTGCTTCTGGACCCGTGGACATACTCGTAAGACCTACGGACACCAACACCACTATGGGCACGAGTCTGGTCACTGGGATCAGGAGGATAGAGGGCGTGGCAGCTGTGGCTGGAAGGATCGGTGCAGACGCGGGCTTGTGGAAGGGCGGGAAGAAGTACCAGGCCCACATCATAGGTGTGGCTGAGGACGACTTCGTATACAATGATCCGAGGTTCACGAAGATCACGGGAGATAGAGCCCTAGGCACCTATGGGATCGTGGTCGATAGCCGGATAGGAATCCCGATAGGGACCTCGGTAACGATCAGAGGGTACTCCTTCAAGGTGGTCGGCACCTACACGCCGACCTTGACGAGTGATGTGACGGTGAGCGAGCAGGAGTACTACTACGCGTTCATCACCTTGGAGAGGGCGCAGCTAACCTTCGACAAGGCAGGCTCGGTCGACTATGCCTTGGTCAGGGTCGTCAACCTGAGTAGGCTTGAGGAGACCGCTGAGAGCATAAGGAAGAAGTACGAGGCGCTCACCGTCTTCGAGGTCAAGAAGGCGGTGGCCGAGAGGGCTGCCCACTTCACCTCAAGCTTCTACAGAAGCCTCCGATTCATGGCTTTGGTCGCCTTCGTGCTCGGATCCTTCATATGCTTCAACACCGCCTACCTCAATGTGATAGAGCGGAAGCGTGAGGTCGGTCTGCTCAGGGCGGTTGGAGCTGGCAGGCTTCAGATCTTCCTGATGTTTCTCGCGGAGAGCATCATAGTCTCACTGCTCGGTGCAGCCGCTGGACTCCTGTTAGGCGAGGGGCTGACCCTAGGCTTCAACATCTATCTCTCAAAGCTGTACAACCTGAACCTCTCCCTCCCCCCACCGGAGCCAGAGA
>CAZBVH010000039.1:0-13021 GCA_964495315.1 uncultured Candidatus Bathyarchaeia archaeon
AAGAGTCATTGGAGGATGCTGACTTCGTCCTGAACGCAGCCCTTGTCGGCGGACATGGGAATGAAGAGGTTCAACGCAAGACCGGAGAGAAGCATGGCTACTATCGTGGCGTAGATCTTGGAAGACACCGTCAGCTACGATTCTTCCTAGATGTCGCTAGGGACATGGAGAATCTCTGTCCTGACGCTTGGCTGATTCAGTGTGCAAACCCGGTATTCGAAGGTTGCACTCTCCTCACGAGGGAGAGCAAGATCAAGGTAGTCGGGCTGTGTCATGGTCACTATGGGGCTCTCGAGATCGCACGCGTTCTGGGTATTAACCCAGAGCATGTAACATTTCAAGCTCCAGGTTTCAATCATTGCATCTGGATGACAGATTTCCTCTACAAAGGAGAGAACGCGTATCCTCTCATAGATGAATGGATCGAGACGAAGGCGGAGGGATACTGGAAGACTTGGAAGCCGGAGTACCACCAGACTCAGATGTCCCCTGCCGCCGTGGACATGTACAAGATGTTCGGGCTCTTCCCCATTGGGGATACTGCGAGAGGCGGTGGCTGGTGGTATCATCAGGATCTGAGAACTAAACAGAGGTGGTATGGCCCGTTAGGTGGCTTCGACTCTGAGATCGGGTGGAGTAGATACCTAGACTCTCTGAGCAAGCACACAGATGACATGCTACGAGTGGCGCGAGACCCCTCAACCTCTGTGACGAAGCAGTTTCCCCCCGTCAAGAGTAGAGAGCAGCACATTCCGCTCATCGATACACTAGTCAACGACAAAGAAGGTATCTTTCAACTGAACATACCGAACAATGGCGCGATCAAGGGCATACCGGACGACGTGGTCGTGGAGATTCCAGGTGTCGCCAACCGGCGGCGGATTCAGGGAGTACATGTGGCTGCCTTGCCGGAACGTCTGATGTTACACGTCATGATCCCGCGAATGTTGAGGATGGAGTGGAGCTTGGAGGCTTTTCTAACCGGGGATAAGCGGATATTACTTCATATGCTTCTGGAAGACCATAGAACAAGATCCCTTGAGCAGGCCGAGGGGCTGATAGAAGACTTCCTCTCACTGCCCTTCAACCGCGATATGGCTGAACACTACGGATGACATGTCAGAGTAAATCGATTGGAGAAGAGGTGCTGTCCCGTAGGAGCTGCCTCCTTCCAACAGTAAGGGATCCTGATCATTGTCGGCATAGCGGTGGGTTCATGTGTGATTATCTTTCCATGAACTCCTGAGCCTTGGGCGGTTCGGGTGAGAGCCCTTTGCGTTTGCGGATCTCTGCGATGATCTGTCCTTGAAGCGAGGCAGGTACTTGGGCCCATCTGCTGAACTCGAGACCCCAGAATGCTCTGCCGCCTGTTGCGCTTCGAATGATCTCCGAAAGATCGAAGGTCTCAGATGCCGGTAGCTCACCGATCACGATTGTCACATACTCCTTCTGGTCAACTGAGAGTACTTTCCCTCTCTTTGAGGCAATAATCCGTGTGATCTGCCCGACCTGATCGATCGGGCATTTCACGGTGATCTTTTGGATCGGCTCAAGCAAGCAGGGCTCGGCTAAGAGAAAGCCTGAGAAGAAGGTGCGCCTAGTCGCTGGTATGATCTGTGCTGCCCCTCGGTGTATCGGGTCTTCGTGCAGGTTGACATCTTCTAGCTTTGCTTTTACGCCTCTCATGGTCTCACGTGCTAGAGGTCCCTCTTCGACGCTCCAGGTGAACCCCGACCTTATCGAGTCCTGTACCTCATTCAAGTATTGTGCGCCCTTTGTGATGTTGGTAAGTACGTTGAAGTGAGGCTCTATCTCCCACACCCCACGTGCTTCCTCGGTTGACCATCCATGCGCTCGAAGCAACTCGGCTACTTTCTTGCGGTCAGTGTACTCGTGTATCTCCCCTTTTCTCATCAGTTCGACCGTCTCCTCGTCCAGTGGCTCCACGGAGATGAAGATCCGGTTGTGCTTGTTTGGCGATTTCCCTTCGAAGGGTCCGGCGCGACCTCTAATAGATTCCCGGTAAATCACGATGGGTTTTCCTGTCACAATCTCTAACCCTGCCTTCGTGATCCATGTGGTTGCGATCTCAAGGTGCAACTGCCCCATGCCGCTGATGAGGTATTCCCCGGACTCTTGGTCGATCTTGGTTACGATGGTCGGGTCCTCTATGGTGAGTTTGTTCATGAAGTCAACCAGTTTCGGCAGGTCACGAGGATGTTTCGGCTCGATGGCTACCGTCATCACCGGCTCGCTGACGTAATGTATCTCTTCGAAGGGGATCATGTCCTTGGTCGCCGAGACAGTCTCACCTGATCTAACTGAGCTCAGCCCTAGGAGCGCAGGTATGTTCCCGCACGGTAATGACCCGACTATCTCCCGGAACTGGGCCATATAGATACAGACTTCCTGAACCCGCTCCGATTTCCGGGCGTTCAGCAGATAGACCTCTTCCCCAGCGTTCGCGGTTCCGCTGAAGAGTCTTCCTGTCCCAACGACTCCTGCCTGCGGGTCAACTTTGACGTCGCTTATGCACATCACGGTTGGGGCCTTCTCGTCGCAGTTGACCATCGCTTGGCCGATCTCACTCTCGCTGTCTCCTCTCCATATCTTGGGAATTCGATACCTCTGAGCTGTGTGAGGCGGTGGGAGATGGTCCACGAACATGTTGAGGATTGCCTCGTGTAGGGGGCAAAGCTCGACGTACGGTGAAATATCATTGGCTTGATACCCCTTGACGATGTCTGCGAAGCCAACTCCCTTCTGCTGAGCTGTCTCCACGGTGAAACCCCAGCGATCCTTTGCCGACCCAAAGGCTACGGTCCCTGCTCCGGGACTTACCTTCCAAGCCTCCTTGAACTGGGGCTCAGCATACATCTCGATGAGGTTATTGAAGTCGCGGATGATTCGCCCGAGTTTCTCTTGGATCTTGTCCGACGAGAGTTTTATCTCCTTGATGAGTCGGTCAATCTTGTTTACGTATAGGAGTGGGCGTACTCTCTCCTCAAGCGCCTGTCTGGTAACAGTCTCTGTCTGGACCATGACCTCTTCGACGGCGTCAACAACTACTACTACGCCGTCGATTGCGCGGAGGCTCCGGGTAACCCTTCCAGTGAAGTCTACGTGCCCTGGCGTATCGATGAGGTTGATCACGTAAGGCGTTCCGCCTCGCTCGTGGTAGAGGGTGATGTTGGCGGCTTTGATCGTCATTTGTCGCTGCTGCTCTTCTTCTAAGTAGTCCAGCGCCAGGGCCTGGCCGGCAAGTGACGGAGAGAGAATCCCTGCGGCAGATAGAAGGCTGTCTGTCATTGTAGTCTTGCCGTGATCGACATGCGCAATAATACCGACATTTCGCGAGCGCAGACTGTTGATCCTACGCTTCTCGCAGCTGGTCCTTATTGTGCGCGATCTTTAGGATCTCTTCAGTTTGCTTATACCTCGGCATGAGTATCCCTGCAGATGATTTCTCCCGTAAATGAAACCAGATGGATATATAGATATTGATCTGCCAAGTCACCGTAATATCGCTTCTTCAGCATTTGGTCTAAAGAGGAAAAGGACTCTGTTACCTCTCATTGTTTCGCTGTTCACTTGGTTCATACTATTTCTTTGGCAATGGCGGTGCAAATATGTAGTACTGAGTTAGGATGCTTTCTCTGGTTCCGTGCCAATGGGCGTCTCCTGGGGCTAAGAACACTATCATCCCTGGCGCTATGTCGAACTCGCCCTCAACGGTCTTGATGTATCCTCTGCCCTCGAGAGGGATCAAAAGCTCCTCAACTTCCCGCAGGTGCTTCTCGGACTCAAACTTCGGTGGAAAGCTAATCCACCCTATTTCTATGTTCTTGGCACCGACGGCCTCTGTTATGACCTGTTTGTGCCTTCTTCCCAGAGGGATCTCCCTAGTCTCTAACTCATCTAGTTTCACGATCTTCATCTTCTCCCTCCCATTCCTCTCCGTATCTCTCCACTGTGAAGTTAAAAATGATTAGCATGCTGTATAGCCTATGGCGCTCTGCTTTCCCCGCAATGACTCAGAGCCTGACTCGTTGTTCTGCACCCGAGTATTCTTAAGGACTGAAGATCCGTATCCTTTCAGGTGTGAAGCGAAGTGTCTCCCGTCCAAGTCTTCTACTTCAGATCGTGCTGATGCTGACCGTATGATTGGTTTCCCTGGGAATATCTTAGGCACATGAAGCATTGCATACATGTTGCTACATTTCTGAGCGTATACGAAGCTTAAAATACAAAATTCTAACACTTATGAAAGGACATAGGAACGCTGCCTATGTAAATAGTGGAGAGTAGGAAGAGTTGTCTAGCATGTTTTCTAGGAAAAGGCTTGCCATTCTTGCCGGAGCTGTCATAGTGGTTGTGCTTCTCGGGTACTTCGTCGTGTGGCCCGCCGTGCCTAAGGGTACAGTGAAGATTGGGCACCTACTGCCCATCAGTGGTGCGTTATCCCCCTACAGTGAGGGGTTCCGGAACGGCGTTCGGCTAGCGGTGTCACAGGTGAATGATAAAGGCGGACTTTCAGGCTGGAAGTTCGAGCTCATAGAGGAGGATGACGGGACCGATGCTACCAAGGCTGCTGAGGCAACGCGTAAGCTTATCGATGTCGACGGTGTCAAAGTGATAGTTGGGTCGTACGCGAGTTCCTGTACGATGGCTGCGGCCCCGATATGCGAGCAGAACAAAGTCGTACTTATCTCTCCTGCCTCAACATCCCCGGCTGTCTCAGATGCAGGTGAATACATCTTCAGGGTTGTGCCGAGCGATCAACTGCAAGGAATCGCTATAGGTCAGCTTGCCTTGCAGAAGGGATACAAGACGGCAGGGCTTATTGTCATCAACAACCAGTACGGCATCGGCTTGGAGCAGGTGTTCAAGGGGGTCTTCGAGTCAGGAGGTGGCTCGATTGTTGCCACCGTCAGGTACGAACTTGGAGCTGCCAGCTACAAAACCGAGCTAGGTCGGCTGAAAGCGGCGAATCCTGATGTGATCATCGATGTGTCCTACGCGGATGACGGTGCTGTGGTCTTCAAGCAGGCGAAGGAGCTTGGGATTACTTCACAGTGGATCTGCGCTGAAGGTGTGGCGGACGAGGCGATATTCGGTGCGCCAGGAGTTGGGGAGGCCATGTTGGGCATGATGGGCACAAAGCCCACTTCTCCAGAAGGCAGCCCTGAGAATAAGGCGTTCGTTGACGCCTACAATGCAAAGTTCGGGAAGGGTCCTGGAATATATTCCGACTACGCTTACGATGCTGCGATGATAGGTATGAACGCGGTGGCCAGGGCCGGAAGCTACGACGGTGAGGCAATAAAGAACGCGATGAAACCCGTTGGAACGAGCTACACGGGCGCTAGCGGAACGAAGACGTTCGACACGAAGGGTGACGTTGAGGGAGAGTACATAGTCTGGCAGGTCAAGTTGGTCGAAGGAGCTTATAAGATGGTGCAGATAGGGACTTGGACTTCAAGTGGCGGAGTCAAGCTCACCTAGATCGGCACCTTTTTTCTTCTATTCTAAATCTTTCTCCCTAAGTAGAGCCGGCTTATCTCTTTATGGTCGAGTATTTCTCGAGCGGTTCCCTCATGGGCCTTCTTTCCCATCACCATCACATATCCTCTATCTGACACTTGGAGAGCCTTCCTTGCATTTTGTTCGACCAGAAGGATGGATGTGCCCCTCTTTCTGATCTCAGCTACTCTCTCCAATACTTTGTCTACCATGTTCGGTGCCAGGCTCGAGGACGGTTCGTCCAACAAAAGGAGCTTGGGCCTCACAACCAAAGCTCTGGCAATGGCGAGCATCTGACGTTCTCCTCCGCTCAGATTGCTTGCTCTGTCTTTCCCACGTTCCTTCAGCAACGGAAAGATGTCAAAGGTTTCGGTGATAATCTCCTTGAGGTTGAAATCCTTCTTTGAGTAAAGGCCCATCTCAAGGTTCTCCATCACGGTGAGCGCTGGAAAGATGTTGTCGATCTGGGGGACATAGCCAATCCCTCTCCGCATAGTCTTGTCGGGTCTAAGCCCCGTTATCTCAGCCCCCTCAAAGAATACCCTTCCTTTGGTCGGTCTTATGAGGCCGAAGGCTGTCTTGATGAAGGTGCTTTTGCCCGAGCCGTTGGGACCTATCATTGTCACTATTTCTTCCTTGTCCACGTGCATGGATACGCCTTGAACGACCATCATTTTTCCGTAGCCTGAAACGACATCCTCTGTCTCAAAGAGCATTATTCAGCCCCCTAGGTAGATCTCGACGACCTGGTCGTTGTTCTGGATCTCTTCGGGGCTGCCCTCGGCGACGATCTGTCCCTTGTTCATTACATGGATCTTGTCGCAGAAACTCATCACGACGTCCATGTTGTGCTCGACGATGAGGAAGGTCACTCCCCTCTCTCTCAACTTCAGGATTCGGTCAAATATCTTTCTGGCAAGTGTTGGGTTCACACCAGCAACCGGCTCATCTAGCAAGATCATCTTGGGATGCGCCATTAGGATTCTTCCCAGTTCGAGAAGCTTCAGCTGTCCCCCTGAGAGACTAGCGGCGTATTCATCCTTGAGTTTCTCTATCTCTAGGAATCTAAGAAGTCCCAGAGCCTCGTTGGTCAGATTACTCTCCTGCTTGTTCACAGCCTCTCTTTTGACGAATACTGATAGAAAATCCTCTCCGACCTGTTCCCTCGGTGAGACAAGCATGTTTTCTAGGACGGTCATTCTGGGGAAGACTCGCGTTATCTGAAAGGTCCTCCCCAATCCCTTCCGCGGGATTTCGAAAGGTTTCAGTCCCGTCAGTCTCTCCCCGTAGAAGTACACTTCTCCCTTGTCTGTCGGGTGGAATCCTGTGACTACGTTGAAGAGGGTTGTCTTTCCAGAGCCGTTTGGACCTATCAGACCGACGATGGATCGCTCTTCGACACTGAACGAGACTCCGTCGAGTGCCTCCAGGCCTCCGAAGTTCTTGTGCAAATCCTTTACGATGAGCGCATCCAAATCAGGTTCCCACCTCAAAGTCATGCGGCCCTGGGCTTCTCTTCCTCCAAGATTCCCCTCGGCTTGTAGATCACGAACATGATCAGTAGTAGACCGATTGCTATCAGTCTGATGTTGTTCGGGTCCACGGGGACCACCACCAAATCCTTGAGGAACCTCGTTGTCCTCTCGAACAGTTGGATCGCAAGGGCGCCGAACACGACTCCTATGTTATTCGCGCTGCCTCCCACTACCATCATTGTCCAGACCGAGAATGTAAGTGTTGGAGCGAACATGTCTGGGGCGATAAAGGTGAAGTAGTGGGCAAAAAGGAACCCTGCTATTCCCGCCATGCAGGAGCCGATGACAAAGCAGAGGGTCTTGAATCTGAATGTGTCCTTCCCCAAGGATTGGGTTGCCTTTTCGTCTTCTCTGATTGCTTTCAGTACTCTTCCAAACGGCGATCTCACTGTTCTCTCCGCAAACAGATAGCATATGATCAGGAAGAAGTACACCAAGAACGTGTAGAAGACTAAATAGTTCTCATAGAACGGCGTGAATAGGGGTCTGGGTATTCCTGAGAGTCCTCTGGTGCCTTTTGTCAACCAGTCTTCGCTCGTAAGGAAGTTTCTCAGTATTTCGCCAAGCGCGATCGTGACCATTGCGAAGTAGTCTTCTCGAAGCCTAAGTGTTGGAAGTGCAACAAGGAAACCTGCCAATCCTGCAAGCAATATTGCTGCGAAGAAACTGACGGTTATCGGGACATCGTTCAGGGTAAGCAAGGCGGTCGTGTATGCTCCTATGGCGAAGAAGGCTGCAACGCCAAAATTCATGAGTCTCGTGAAGCCAGCCTCAAGATTCAGGCTTATCGCAAGTATCGCGAAGATGCCTATGTAGATGAGTGTGTCAAGAAGATAGCTCAATATGGGCAGCATTTTAATCCTCCTCCTTCGCACCCATCAGTCCTGTAGGTTTCACCAATAGGACTGCTATTAGGATCAAGAATGCTATTGCCGTTCGATAACTCGTTGAAAGGTCGAGTTGCATCAGCATGACTACTCCGAAGTTCTCGACGAAACCCAGCATGTAGGAGGCAAGAACTGTGCCGTAGAAACTGCCACTTCCTCCTAGGACGATTACCGCGAAGACGGGCAGTAGGAGCCACCATCCCATGAGTGGACCCAGATATGTGATCCCGCCCCAGAGCACTCCCCCTATCCCTGCTGCCCCGGCGCCTATGAACCAGACCCAGAGAACAACTCCATCGATATCGATTCCTGACGCCAAGGCTAGCGCTGGGTTATCTGAGGTGGCTCTCATGGCCTTGCCTAACTTGGTATTTGTCAGGAGGAGATGGAGAGAGAACATGAGAACCAAAGCAGTCAAGATTGTCCAGGACTCAATCGCGGTTATCCTTCCTCCAAGAATCTCGAGACTGCCAGCTTCCTTGTAGTTATACCAGCGAACCCATGGCCCCCATATTCCCTGGATCAGATGCCTAACCACCAGTCCTAAGCCGATGCTGGCTATCATGATGGACGTCCTTGTCGCTTCTTTCTCCCTAAGTCTTCTGAAGACGAGAATGTCTGAGATGACACCTAACAGGCCAGTCAGCACGAAGGCGACGATCACTCCCAGTATGAGGCTGCCTCCCAGCATCACGTTGACAACGTAGGCCATGTAGGCACCGAAGGTTATCGCCTCCGCGTGAGCAAAGTTCGCGAATTTCAGTACGCCGTACACCATGGTTAGACCTACAGCTGCGAGCGCGTAGACACTTCCAGTTACAATGCTGTTAATGATTATTTGGACTAGATCTATCCCCATCTAAGTTCCGCCTCCGTTATGTCAAACTAGATATAAAGGCGTTAGTCCAAGAGCACTTTGAAGAGCGTCCGGCAAGTATGCTGGGCTGAGTCATTGACTGATGGCGCCTATGCATTCCGAGAATGGATCATCTGTAATGAAGCTCAGGCGACTGATGAGAGACCTTAAGCTGAGAGGCGAGGTGATTCTTCATCCAGCTTCGTCTGGCAGGACGAGTGAGCGGGTCGAGCGTGCTCTTGGAATCCCTCGCGCATCTGTTCTGAAGGTTCTCGTGTTCAAATCTCAGGAAGAGTATGTTGCCGCGATTGTTACAGGGGATGAAAGAGTCGATGTGAAGCGCTTGGAAAGGCTTACTGGGCTTAAAGACCTCAGACTTGCAAGTCCCGAGGACGTGAAATCTCTGACGGGATTTCCTGTCGGAGGGGTGCCTCCATTCGTTTTCAAGGATCTGTGCCCTGTCTTCGTTGACGAGGGTGTCCTGAGCAGAGATTACGTTGTTGGCTCTGCCGGATCAGAGTATGCTGGGGTCAGGTTCTCCCCTCAAGAATTTAGAAAACTCAACTACTCGGTCACCAGAATTACACGGCGCCAAGCATAGCAAGTCTTCGGTGCTTCGTTGAAGGTGCCTCTGATCATCTCGAAAGGTCTTGGGCATCGGGTATGGCAACTATTCGGCGTAGCTTCAGGCAAGTCGATTCTTTCAAATTATCGTTCCACTCCACTTCTCCAAGTGTACAGCCGTCTAGTTCAATCAGGTTCTGAAGCAGAGCCGGTATCCGTTTATGTCTTCGATAGCGAACGTTCTTGCTCCCCAGGGGCGGTCGGCAATCTCCTGAAGTATCTTTACCCCTTTACGTCTAAGCTCTTCATAATACCTGTCTATGTCGGTGCCGACGATAATGTAGAAGACTACTCCAACGCCTCTCTTCGCCTTAGGATCGAAACGTTCGTTTTCTCTGAAACCGCTGTTGATGTTTTCAAGACGCTCAAACTCCAGTGTTGCACCAAACTTTGAGACATCAGCGAATACAGGGTTCTCTCTGCTTGGTGATACTGTTCCAACCTCAAACCCGAGTTTCTCGTTGTAGAATTCCAGTGTCCCCTTGACATCTTCGACTGCTAACATCGGCAGCATACTACCTACCATTGAACCTCACCTTCTGTCTCCATGGTTGCTCCAACTATTTTTGATGTGCGCTGGCGGCTAACCAAGGCTTCTTCAGAGGCATGGTTGTGACTTCTCTGTCGTCTCGGTCTCAGAGATTTCATGGAAGAGTTTCTTTGTCACGAAATAAGGCGGAATCAGAACGAAGGACCAAAAGACCGCAAGTAGGATCGTGTTTGAGTAGAATGCATCGATTGTTGATATCCTGGGAAGGCGGAAGAAACTCATGTTCATTGTTGCTCCGATTGGAGGGACAATGAAGGCTCCCCGCCAATCGAATATCTTGAACACAAAATAGAATACTGTGGCTGTCACTGTGAGGACCAGTACAACTGCAGTCGCTTCGAGAAGGTCTAGACCGAGCCTGTTGAATATCATCCCGGTCGAACCCACTAGATAGAGAAACGACTCACCGATTCCAATACCCCAGAAGACCGTCAATGGGATGAATCGCTTCGAAATCTCCAATCTCTATCCTCTTCCGGCTTCTTGTCGGCAGATTACTGGAGTAATCGAGGTCTATCTAGAAAAGGTTGTTCGTCGCTCCTATTGAGCTCAAAAAGGGGAAGCTCATCCGTCCTAGAGTCCGAGTGTACCTGAAGTACTCACTAATGGCTGGCTAGAGTTGTTTCATGGTCTGTTGCGGAGACCCTTTCCTCGCATTTACACATCGTATCGAAGCCTAGCCGCTGACTTCCAAGGATCCAATGTCAAAGGGGCAGGCTGATGGCTGTTTGGTATTGATCAGATCTCCAACTTGAACCGAAAGGTTTTCAAGATTCTGAAAGATTGGATGGCTAGAATCCATTCAAGGTGCATCAGTATGTGGGAGAAACACGCTAAACCGGTAGTTCAAGCACCAAGCAGAAAGAGATGTTCACGAGAAGGTAAAGGGTTCAGTATCGCGGAGCTTCAAGACGTCGGATTGACTGTCAGCCGTGCGAGGAGCTTGGGTGTTCTGATTGACGTGCGCAGGAGGACTCATTACCCTGAAAACTCACGGACGTTGAAGATGAACTACGTAATCACGTTTCCCCTCAGAGAGATCAAGGGCGTCGGCAAATCTGCTGAAGCAGGGCTTGTGCGTGCCGGTGTCTTCGATGCTCGTGATCTGGCAGAGGCAAATATAGAGGAATTGTCTGCTAAAGTGAAGTATTCGGCAAGTAAGCTTGAGAAATGGCAGGCTGAAGCAAAGAGAATCGTCAAAGAAAAACTCTCCCAATGCTGATGTGTCGGCTGGCTGTCTGATGTTGCCCTCTCGTATCTCTGCCTGTGTTTTCCAGCGAGGCCTAAGAATAGCGCTACCCCATCTCTTGGCTGGAAATACAATCTGCAGTCTTCAGTCTCCCAGATTCCATATGCTATGAGTAGAATGGTCCTCTCCCCAGGAGTTCCCAGTCGAAGGCAGCACATCCCAGTTCTGCAATTTTCTGATGACGATCCTGATCATCCTCTTTTCTTCCTGCAAGCAGTTAAAAACTCGCCGACAGAATAGTACAGGCAGTTGCTGCTTTGGAGGAAGGGGTGAGGCGTAACTTGATTTCTCTTATCGAGATCGCGGAGAGGGCGATGAAAGGACCCAGAATGGATGATATGGACTGGAACATGAGGCTGTTCAGGAAGTCGGAGGAACTCAAGTCAAAGTACGCGATACCTGAGCCCAGTTCCGGAGAACTGTTCTGCTATGATGAGGAGCTGGCTGACCGTGCTTTCGATGCCGCGGTGGGACTCCTTGCAAGCCTAGGATTGTACTGTATCTCAAACGGCAGGATCGTTGAGCTCTCAGAAGATGAAGTCCTTGATGCCGTTAGGGCATTACCTTCTGAACTCAGTGTCGGTGAAGGAAGAGACATGCGTACGTTCTTCAAGAGGAGAGTAGAGGACACGAGGACCCCTAGAATCGTAGGCGGCCTCCATGGTCCTGTACCGGAACACCTCGTCAGGGTGATTCCGAGGTGCTTTGCCGAGATTCCTCAGTCCGACATGATGGAAGGCTTCAACATGATAACGATCGACGGTAGACAAGTCCATGGGGTCCCGGTTTCAGCGTATACCGCTAGGAGAGAGGCTTCTCTGCTGAGGGAAGCGGTGAGAGCTGCGGGGAGACCGGGAATGGCCGTAGCCCTTTACCCGATACACACTGATGCGGCTGCTATGATAGCGCCTCTCGATCCTGAACACGGGTTGAGAAGAACCGACGGGGCGCTCTTCTCTCTTCTCCCGGATCTGAAGCTCGAGTTAAACTACCTCACAGCAGCCATAGTCTACGAGGAGTATGGTGCTTTCAAGGAGAACCGAGGCGGTGGGGGAACGTTCTTTGCTAGTGTTGCGGGCTGCGTGATCGGCGGCATAGCCTCGAGCATAGCCTCCTGGGTCGCCTATCGAGATCGCTTGATAACCTGCGGTGCAGGAAGACCCGGGATATCTGAACCTGGAGTCTCGACTCCTCATCGAAGGATCTCTGATGGAGTCTGGCCGAGTTCAGTTGTCCACTTGGCTCTCGACAGAAACTCTGAGATGATAAGGCTCGGAGGAAGTGGTCATGGAAATCCGGGAACCCTATCAATGTTGACCGATGTTGCCTTCCAGAGCATAGTTTCGACCGTGTTGGGAGCCAACATTAACATCGACCGGGTCATCTTCAGAACAGACCCCACAGTTGAGCTGGGCGGCACGCCTGTAGAAACCGAACTTACCTTCGCGGTCTCAGAAGCCGTGGTCAAATCAGGTATGAGCAGAGAGGAGCT
The DNA here is from genome assembly GCA_964495315.1 of uncultured Candidatus Bathyarchaeia archaeon. GTDB lineage: Archaea > Thermoproteota > Bathyarchaeia > RBG-16-48-13. The sequence goes on from CAZBVH010000039.1 coordinate 12,717, forward strand.
TGAACCCATACTGCAGAAGCTCGATGACAAACATCGGGCAATCGACAAAGCTGCCGAGAAGACCTATCCTAAGTTCCTTGATCTTTACATCCCTGCAAAACATAGACCTGTGGAAGAGTACAAGGAGAAGGTGGACGCAGTAAAAGGAAGCCTCACCGAAATGGGGCTAACAGTAGCGTAGTCTACCTATTGCCCAAAGCTGCCAATGGAGTTATGCCCCAGACAGGAAGCTGTGAGGTGCCGAATTCCACGTCACCGGTCACTTTGCCTCTCACTCAATGTCGCCCGATCTCGGTGGACCTTAT
>CAZBVH010000040.1:0-12899 GCA_964495315.1 uncultured Candidatus Bathyarchaeia archaeon
CAAAGAGAGGGGAGGATGTAAAGAAAGGCGAAAAAGTGCTCACACGGGGGGCTCTCCTCCAACCTCAGGATCTAGGAATCCTCGCTGCAATAGGCTTGAGCCACATCAAAGTAGTGCGAAAACCCCGGGTCGCCATACTCTCAACTGGAAATGAACTGGTTGAGCCAGGAAGCAAAGTCGTACTGGGCAAAGTGATAGACGTAAACCGCCTGATCATATCAGCCTCGGTCAAAGATGCCGGCGGAGAACCGGCGGATCTCGGCATAGCAGGAGACGAAGTGGCTGACATTGCGGAAAGAGTATCTGAGGGGTTACGATCCTCAGACATGGTCCTGATAAGCGGGGGTACATCCGTCGGCGCACGCGACCTAGTCCCCACTGCGGTGGATTCTCTGGGAAAACCGGGGATAATCGTCCACGGCATATCTATGAGACCTGGGAAACCTACCGCGCTCGCAGCAGTCGGTGGCAAGCCCATAATATTGCTGCCGGGCTACCCTGTGGCCGCATTGATCGCCTTCAACACCTTTGCTCAAACAGTGATGAAGAGGATGCTTGGTACCCCGCAGGGAAAAGTATTCAGACAGACCATTCGAGCAAGAATGCTCAGGAGGGTCCCATCAAGACCAGGCGTCCAGGATTACGTCAGAGTCTTCGTGAGAAAGGCTGGAACAGGCTACGTAGCAGAACCCATCAGAACCACCGGTGCTGGGATAATCTCTTCAATGGTGGAAGCGAATGGACTGGTGGTCATCCCAGAGGAGATTGAAGGCTTGGAGAAAGGCGAAGAGGTCGAAGTCACCCTTTTGAGGTCTCTAGATGAGTGAATCCGCGTCTCAGAAGGTATTCCGAAAACTCGCATCGGTCGAGGAAGCAAAGAGGAGGCTAAGAGAACACTTCGTTCCCTCACCAGTGGGTGTGGAAACCATACCCTTGGAGAGATGTTACGGCAGAGTATTGGCCAAGGACATTGAGGCACCTATAGACGTCCCTCCCTTTGACCGAGCCGTAATGGATGGCTTTGCGGTTCACGCGGATGATACATTCGGAGCCGAGGAGGATTCCCCGCGGAACCTGAAGGTTGCCGGGAGGCTAGGCGCAGGAGAGAGATCGAGCATAGAAGTTGAGAAAGGAGAAGCCGTAGAGATCTCTACAGGAGCACCGATACCGAGAGGTGCCAACGCAGTCACAATGGTGGAATATACACAGCAGGAAGGCGCTTCACTGAAAGTTTACAGGGCTGTCGTGCCAGGGGAGAACATCATGGCTGCCGGCTCAGACATCATGGCCGGGGAGCTAATTCTCAGAAAAGGCTCTCTTCTGACGCCCCGAGAGACCGGTGTCCTAGCGGCATTGGGCGTCAATAGTGTCGCTTGCTTCACCAAGCCGAAGGTCGGGATAATCTCAACTGGAAACGAGATAGTGGAACCGGGGGACGCCTTGGAATACGGAAAGATCTACGACATAAACGCCCGCACAATCTCTGACGCGGTCACCGAGTGCGGAGGTGACCCCGTGTTCTTAGGCGTTGTGAGAGATGATCCGGACGCCATAAGTGCCAAGATCAAGGAAGGACTGCCAGGAAGGGACATCTTGATAACGTCAGGAGGCACTTCTGCAGGCGTCGGCGATCTACTCTACCGCCTGATAAACACCCTAGGCAAACCAGGGATCCTAGTCCACGGGGTCTCGGTCAGACCAGGTAAGCCTACAATCATAGCTGTTCTGGACGGGAAGCCTCTGTTCGGGCTGCCGGGCTATCCTGCCTCAGCACTCACCATTTTCGAGATATTCGTTAGCCCTGTCCTTCGGGAGATGGCAGGACTAAACCCTGAACTGGATAGGAAAACAATTGATGCCCGGGCCGCGGAGAAGATCCATACGGAAGGTGGGAGGCACGAGTATCTTCCAGTCAATCTCGTCCAAGACGAGACTGGAAGTTACACGGTCTACCCGGTTCCTGGCGGGTCGGGTGCAATAACGACCTTGGAAGAAGCGGATGGTTTCATAGAGATACCTGAGAGCCGAGCTTTCCTCGAGGAGGGAGAATGTGTTCAAGTCAAACTCTTCAGTTCAGAACTCAAGCCTGCAGACTTGATGATTATCGGGAGCCACTGCATCGGTGTCGACATATTGCTTGAACTCATTCGAAGGGAGCATCCTGGTCTAGACTGCAAAGTTATCAACGTAGGCTCATCAGGAGGATTGGCAGCAATCAGGCGAGGATCAGCGGACATTGCAGGAACACACTTGCTGGACGAGGAGACTGGCGTATACAACGTCCCATTCCTAGCCAGACATGAGATCGCGGAGAAAGCAGTTCTAGTCAGGGGCTACAACAGGAGCCAGGGCTTGATTGCTGCAAAAGGAAACCCGAAGAGGATCTCTAGTCTAGAAGACATCCTCAGAGAAGACCTAGCTTTCGTGAATAGGAACCCTGGGTCAGGGACTCGAATCCTTCTGGACATGAAACTGAGAGAGATCGCTCGATCTAGGGGAGTCCAGTTTGAGCAACTGATCTCCGGAATCAAGGGTTACGAGATTGAAGCGAAGTCTCACACCGCGGTTGCAGTGGCGGTTCTCCAAGGGAAGGCGGATCTCGGACTCGGAATCAAGGCTGCTGCGGACCGGTATGGTCTTATCTTCATTCCCCTGGTTGAGGAGCACTACGACTTCGCAATACAGAGTAAGCGCATTGGGAAGGAGGCTGTCCAAGTCTTCTTGAACATGCTGAGGTCTGAGGTCTTCAAAACCGAATTGGCGAGGCGAGCTCCTGGCCTATCGCCGACCGCAGAGACTGGGACGACAATCCAGTCTTCCTAAGAAGGAAGCTTCTACAACCTGGTGCATCCTGCTCACCGAACTCTCAGGTCCACTATCAGGACTATAGCGATCCCAGTCGGGTAGACCGACGAGGGCCTCTCAAACGAAAACCTTAATCTCCCCTGAGTGATAGTAGAGGCTCCTCATCGAAAGCTATCGTGTCAAGAAGGTGTAAGAATGGCAACAATGAGAGCGGCTGTGATACATGGACTGAAAGACTTCAGGATAGAAGACGTTCAGAAACCAGAACCACAGCATGGCGAGATCGTGATTGAAGTGAAATGTGTGACGACCTGCGGTACGGACGTAAAGTCCTACCTCAGAGGACGACCTGGGGACACATATCCCCGTCTGTTCGGCCACGGCGAGGTCGCCGGAGTAGTCCACGAGGTCGGTGAAGGCGTAACCAAGTTCAAGGAAGAGGACCGAGTTACAGCTCACAACAGTGCTCCGTGTATGGAGTGCGAAGCATGCCTAAGGCACAAGTACATGGCGTGCGAGAACTTCCACTTTGAAACGGACAATCCGACGGTTCCGCTAGGAAGAGGTGGCTATCAGGAATACTATCTTGTCCCTGAGCGGATCGTGCGCCTCAATACGTTTAAGATACCTGACCATGTGCCGTACGAGGCAGCTTGTCAGCTGGAACCGTCCTGCTGCGCCGTTTACGGCAGCCATCTCTGCCAAACCAAGCCAGGAGACTCGGTTGTCATACTGGGTTGTGGTCCCCAGGCAATCTATCATCTTCAGATGCAGAAGATGATGGGCGCAATCCAAATTATCATGACTGACAAGATAGACTATAGGCTGCAGAAGGCAAAGGAATTCGGTGCGGACATCGTTCTGAATGCGGCGAAGGTTGATGTTGAAGAGGAGATAAAGAGGCTGACCGACGGAAAAGGACCTGACATAGTGATTGAAGCCGTTGGAACCCCAGCTACATATGAGCAAGCCGTGAGAGTCGTGGGAAAACTGGGTCTTGTTAACGAATATGCGGGTGCGGCGCCAGGGGCAACGGTCACTTTTAGCGCAGAGAAGATACACTATGGCGGAATCACGATCGTAGGCACAACCCATACGACGCCCTATCACACCCACCTCACATGGAGATTGATATGCGCCGGTCGGCTGAACACAAAGGACGTCTGCACGCAGAAGATGCCGCTTGAAGATCTGCAGAAGGCTTTCGACATCCTAACGGGACCACAGACTGCCCTCAAAATCGGGATGATCCCGTAAGATCAGCATGGAGCCCATAAGGCTTCGTCCCCCTATTTTTCGAGTATCTCTCTCAGGCCAGTCTTGAGCCTGAGAGGCGGACACGGTCATGTATTCTTTAATACTCAGAAGCTTTAAATATGACATGAATAACCAAAATAACCCCTATATGCCAGAAATCGGTGATATGTTTGCAAGCACGAATGACGCTATTAGATGAGGACGAGATACCCAAGCAATGGTATTGTATACTTCCCGATCTGCCCAGCCCCTTACCGCCACCAATAGACCCGGCCACGAGGGCTCCTGGTCCAGGTATCGCCCCAAAGATATTTGCCAAGGAGATTCTCGCCCAGGAGTTCAGCCAGGATCGGTGGATAGACATCCCCGAAGAGGTAAGAGACATCTACCACATGTGGAGACCCACCCCGTTCTTCAGAGCGGTTGGGCTGGAGAAGGCTTTGAAGACCCCCGCCAAGATCTACTACAAATACGAGGGCGTCAGTCCCCCAGGGAGCCACAAGGCCAACACTGCGGTTCCACAGGCATACTACAACATGAAGGAAGGAAAGGAACGACTAGCCACGGAGACAGGCGCCGGCCAGTGGGGTTCTGCCCTAGCCTTCGGATGTGCCACCTTGGGGCTCGAATCCACCGTGTACATGGTGAGAGTAAGCTACGACCAGAAGCCATACCGAAGGATGATGATGGAGCTGTGGGGAGCCAAAGTCCATGCCAGCCCAAGCAAAGAAACGAAGGCTGGGAGGAAGATATTGGAGGAAGACCCTGACAACACCGGAAGCCTTGGAATAGCCATAAGCGAAGCCGTCGAAGACGCGCTTACACATGAAGAAGCCAACTACAGCATTGGCAGCGTCTTCAACCACGTCTTGACCCATCAGACGGTAGTGGGGTTGGAAACCCAGAAACAACTCGAGGTTATAGACGACTATCCAGACGTGGTAGTCGGCTGCATAGGTGGAGGCAGTAGCTTCTCCGGACTCTTCTGGCCCTTCTACTACGACAAGGTCTCAGGGAAGGCTCCGAAGGACACCCGTTTCATTGCCGTTGAACCGACAGCCTGCCCATCCATAACTAAGGGTGAGTACATGTACGATCACGGCGACACAGCAAGGCTAACCCCCCTGTTCAAGATGCATACCTTAGGTCACGAGTTCGTACCTCCGCCAATCCACGCTGGAGGACTACGCTACCATGGCAAAGCCCCCACCCTCTGCTTGTTGAGCCAAGAGAAGAAGGTGGAGACCCGAGCCTACAACCAAGTGGATGTCTTCGACGCTGCCAAGCTGTTCGCCAAGACTGAAGGCATCATAGCTGCTCCCGAACCAAGCCACGCCATCAAGGGCGCTATCGACGAAGCGTTGACATGTAAGGAGACAGGTGAAGAGAAGACCATACTCTTCCTGCTGTGTGGTCACGGCCACTTCGACATGCAGGCCTACGATGACTATCTTCAAGGAAAGCTGCTGCCCTACGAGTATCCCAGGGAGGAAATAGAGAAATCTTTGCAGAAACTGAGAAAGCTGTATCCATGGATAGGCAGCGTATCCTAGCACAAGCGGACCAGTAGCAGTGTTCTGAAGGATGCTTTCGGGAGGAGCCTGGTCTTCCTCCCTCTCCTTCTTTTGTTATTGATGCAGTATGATTTAGGTGGGCATTGAGGGTCTTCAGATTCTACTCCTCTCCCCATCCATGGATTTGCGTTGGCGGATCGATTGCAGCCTCGCCTTTGATGCCAGGCGTCCCTGAGGACAGTCTGGCTGGCAGAAGCCAGTAGGAGCAACTGACGACCTCTTCTTGACATTTATATCTCGCTTGCATACAATAGTACATAAGTGCAGGTTTATGTGGAACAAGATGGCAGAACACCTGAGCGGCTATCCGGAGCGGCTTGCGGTTGCCAGAGTTCTGGTCCAGAATGGTCTTTGTGTAAGACAAGGGCGGATCTACTGCAACGAGATTGAATTGTCTTCGGTCGGGATAGCCCGTGTCGCAAAGGTGGATAGGAGAACGGTAACCCAGACCATAAAGGAGATAGAAAGAAATCCTGAGCTACGGACGATATTTCAGCACATTAGGTCTGCAGGCCACTCTCTAAAGGAGGTAGCCAGATACTTTGACCTAGGAGTTGTAGAGATCACCCCTGTAGATGCGAGGACTCCTGGAATACTGGCAAGATCTGCTTCGTTGTTGGCTGATAGGAATATGAGTATACGGCAGGCTATTGTGGACGACCCAGAGCTTTCACCCGAGCCCACTCTCACATTGATAACAGAGTCGAAGATACCAGGGGAGCTCATATCTGAATTCCTGAAGATTAGGGGTGTCGCAAAGGTCTCAGTGTATTAATCAGTCGAAAGATGCCTTGGTGGGGTTCCTCTTCCAGATGTCGGCAACTCTTTCGGAAAAGCGTAGGAATCCATAGCAGTCTTCCTTGATTGGCAGACGGGTCACTCAACACGCATCATCCTTTCTTCTCTGTAATCTGTCGTGACTCTGATGTATCCCCTGAGCAGATCGTCTAGCTCCGTTTCACCGGTGTCGACTCTGAGAGCTTTGAGTCCCCTCAGCTTGTGCCTCGTCGCAATGACGACTATATTGTTAATGCCAACACTCCTGACTACCCTTGGGCTGATCTGCTGGTTTCCCCTCCCGAATATGAAGCCCTGACCTCCTATCGGGGTAATTATGATTTTCGCCTTCTTCCCCTTGATCGCATCAAGGATCTGCATTTCATTGACGTCTTCTGCAAGAATCCTCTTGTTCTGGAAGAGATCTACGCCCAGTAGGGTCTTTTTCTGGTCCAATAGATCTCCAATAGTTCGAGTAGTGGTCCCTGGACCGACTATGTAGACCGTGTCTTCTTTCATTTCTTCGATAATCTGGATTGCTATGGCTGCCTGGTTGCGCATCTCGATCTCAGTCATAGGAGTTCCAGCCTTCGCGCTCTGAATCAGGGTGGGATCATAGGGGACCAATAGATGTCCATATAGTGCCGCGGATACTCGCCCCTCTCTAAACGCCTCTTCATCGACATCCATGACCTCGGCTTCCCTTATCGGCAGTTTCTCCCATAGGGATCTCATAACCAGACTCGCCGCGGCGTGAGGACCGACAGCAAAGACTGCACTGTGCATCTTTACACCAGTCGGAACGCCGAGGACAGGAAGACGGGAATCGACCGCATCCAATACGTCTCGAGCTGTGCCGTCTCCTCCACAGAAGACCAATAGGTCAGCTCCCTCGTCAACGCTCCTCCTGCTAACCTCTCTTGTGTCCTCGCCTGTTGTCTCTCTCTTTCTCCTACCCATCGCAATGAAGTCAAATCCGCAGTCTCGGGCCACATCCTCTCCCATCTTTCCTGCGCCCACAAGGAGTTGAATCTGGTCTCGGACAGGTTTCAGTTCCAGAAGGAAAGACTTGGCTCTCTCTTCAGCTATGGGTTTAGCTCCCAGCTCTAGGGCTTTTCTCAGCACGGCTTTCCCGTCAGTACCCTTGAGTCCTACCGCCCCACCCATTCCAGCTACGGGATTGACGACCAACCCGATGCGCTTCAAACAAGCAGGCTTCAAAGTCTTTGCTACCCCAATCTTGATCTGAATTCGTCTTAATGCTTGCCCTATCTTGACCCAATCAAGCCCACGTGGCGATGTGACTGAGGCGCGTCCTCTTAGATACTCCGGCTGAAAGGTTCATTTCTGCGGAACATTTCTGGCTCTTGCTTCACAGATCCCCGCCAATCTTCATCAGAACTTAGACATCAGGATTGTAGCTGATGGACAATCAGGTCGGTCTATTGTTCCTGAACTAACCATGTCACACCGCAAAAGTAATAGAATCACTGAGAGAGACACCAAGAATGGGGGGACTCATATTTCAAGAAATGATGCGTTCAGCTGGATTGAAGGGAATAGATCAAGAATCATTGAGATCAGTGACCGGATTTGGGAATTTGCTGAGGTGGGATTACAGGAGTCCAAGTCCTCCAAGCTTCTAGCAGATGAGCTTGAGAAACATGGGTTCCGCGTTGAACGCGGGGTTGCGGGGATGCCTACAGCCTTTGTCGCTACTTGGGGTACGGGCAGGCCGGTGATTGGCGTTATGGGCGAGTATGATGCTTTGCCTGGTCTCTCTCAGAAACCCATGCCTAAGAAAGAGCCTGTAGTGGAAGGCGCGCCTGGTCAAGGTTGTGGGCACAATATCCATGGCACATCAGGCATGGCAGGTGCCATCGCGACTAGAGTGGCAATGGAATCTTCCGGAGTAAGGGGAACGATCAAGTTCTTCGGTTGCCCGGCAGAGGAAACCCTTGTGGGAAAGGTCTTCATGGTTAGAGACGGGGTCTTCAATGGCTTGGATGCCGTGCTCAGCCACCGCCCGAGCTCAACCAACACCGCGCACCTCTCAAGCAGCAATGCCATGAACTCGGTTAAGTTCCATTTCCATGGGATAGCTGCTCACGCCGGTGGATCTCCTGATCAGGGACGGGGCGCACTTGACGCCGTAGAACTCATGAACGTAGGGGTAAACTACCTGCGGGAGCACATTGTCCAGGAAGCCCGGATCCACTATGTCATCGAAGATGGCGGGCATGAACCTAACGTGATCCCGCCATACGGTCGTTCCTGGTACTATGTTCGGGCCCCCGAGAGGGAGCAAGTCGACCACATATATCAGTGGATACTGAGGATTGCGGACGGAGCCGACCTGATGGCTGGCACAAGCCACACGGTGCAGTTTCTCACCGGCTGCTATAACCTACTTCCCAACCGTGTGTTCAGCGAGCTCATAGTCAAGAACATGCGTGAGATCGGTTCACCCACCTACGACAAAGAAGAGCTTGAACTGGCCGCGGAATTCTCCAAGACCATTCCTCCTGAACAGAAGAAAGCTGCACTTCGAAGATCAAAGAGACCTGGCTGGGAGAAACTGCTTGATGTCGATATGGACACCAGCATACCCGATCCTTGGGGTGAAGGAGACGTGTCCGGGGGATCTACGGATGTCAGCGATGTCGGCTGGCAGGCCCCAACGGTTGAGTTCTCGACGGCAACAACCGTGCTAGGTTCTCCTGGTCACTCTTGGCAGATAACAGCAATCTCGAAGACCAGTATAGGGCACAAGTCTCTGCTCTTTGCCTCAAAGGTGATCGCTGCAACCGCACTGGATCTCCTCACAAAACCAGACCTGCTGAAGAAGGTCCAAGACGAATTCAAGGACAGACTCAATGGAAGAACGTATATCTCGCCATTACCTGCCGATCTCAAGCCGCCACTAGACCAGCTGCCGCCCATGAAAGAATAGCGGACAGCAGGCATCTGATGATGTGCAGGCGCTGGGTCACTTGTCCAACGCTTCTCCTGGGCGGGGTTCTTAATGGCTCCACCCGACCACCTGGCCTAGTACTGTCTTCGCACCCGTGGTTAAGAAGAGCGCGTCGCTATCGAGCGCACAGAAACGGAAGCCTCGCTTGATCGCCTCATTGATGTTGGTGGTTCCGGGCCTGCTGCTGCAGTGCATCCCCGGTGCGACACCGTGGGAGTTCGCCGCGTCCACTATCATGTCTAGTTTCTCGATGAATTCAGGCGAGTTGATCTGTCCCCGAATCCCCATGTCTATTGAGAGGTCTGATGGCCCAACGAAGCATGCGTCGACGCCGTCAACAGAGAATATTTCGTCAAGATTCTCCACTGCTTTGACGGTCTCAGTCATCACTACCACTAATGTCTCTTCGTTCGCCGTATCGAAGTACCCTGGGTCCCTGAATGCTGCGAACCTAGGTCCAGCACCTCTTTCTCCTTTCGGAGGGTACTTCATGTGGCTAACAAGCTGCTTCGCCTCTGCGCCGGTTTCAATCCTCGGCACTACTAGCCCGGTGGCTCCTGCATCCATGGCCTTCTTGACCCAGATCAGGTCATTCCAGGGAATCCTTGCCATCGGCATACAGTCATGTCGGGCGTAGAGCATCGACTGCATCATGAAGTAGAACGTCTCTACCCCATAGGGACCATGTTCCATATCACACACCAGCCAGTCCATTCCCAAATCCGCCAAGAACATAGTGATATCCGGGTGTCCAATCCCAATCCACGTGCCAACAGAGGGCTTGCCCGCCTTCAACTTTGCTTTCACGAGATTCTTCATCACTCAAGACCCCGGGGAAGAGCTCTCTTCGCAACTTTCTCTTATTCTTAATGCGTGTAAGAGATGTTTCTGACGCCCACGCCTAGTGTCTCCCTCGGCTACCCTTCGTAAGGGTTTTTTGATGGTTCCCCCTCACTCATTGGTGATAGTGAGATGGAGGCCATATGTGGCTCCACGCGAATAGTCCTCGTGAAAGGAGACATAACTGATCAATCCGTCGATGCTGTTGTCAATGCGGCCAATCCTAGCCTTATGGGAGGTGGCGGTGTTGATGGAGCGATACATAGGAGAGGCGGTCCCCGTATTCTCGAGGAATGCAGAGAGATTCGGCGAACCCTCTATCCTCAAGGGCTTCCTGTCGGAGAAGCGGTTATCACGTCTGGCGGCAACCTCAAAGCGAAATACGTGATTCATACGGTCGGTCCGATCTGGCGCGGGGGATCCCGTGGGGAATTCCGACTACTCGCTGAGGCCTATCGAAACTCCTTGAAGCTGGCGATGGAGAGAAAGTTGAAGACGGTCACTTTTCCCTCCATAAGTACTGGGGCATTCGGTTATCCGATCTTTGAGGCAAGTCGGATTGCTCTCAGAACCATACGAGACTCTGTAGATGAATCGGGCTTGGAAGAAGTTCGCTTAGTCTTGTTTACCGATGCAGACTTCCAAGTATATAGCGAAGCAATGAAAGAGATCTTCAAATCCTAAAAGCCATGTGTGAGGAGTCTAGGGGAGCATGTGATTGCTGACGTATTGTCTGAGACCACAGAGATAGTCTTGATGGTTACAGTCCCTATGATTCTGATTGAGTACCTTTAGCTGAGATTTCAAGAGGAACTGAACGAGAATATTGTCAAACGGCGTCTCAACCAGCACCTTATCGCGTCAGGTCTCGGCGTGATACCGGACTGTATTGATGCGTTCCTCGTCGTCTCCCAGTACGGCCATGGTTGGGTCAGTCTAGGTACTGTGGTCTCTGTCATGCTCTCAACCGCAGGGATGAAGCGTTCGTGATGCTTCAGCCAATTCCAAGAGAAGCCATGATAATCATTGCTGTATGTTTCGTTATCGGGGTAGTTGGCGGCTTCTTGACTGACAAGATCATCAAGAAGACCAATCTGCAGACCGATAGGTCTTGTAAGATCGAAGTCCATCATGAAGAGGCCGAATTCCACCACTTCTTGAAGGGTCATGTGTACGACCACATCCTGAAGAGGTATTTCCCTCGACTTTTTCTCCTGATCTTCGTGCGATCTACGTTCGGATCTTCGTCGCTCTTGTCTCTGTGGTAGTTGCCCTCGCCTTGCTATTCCTGGGGCTTTAGAACTGAGATCCCTCAGACAAGGAGTTCTTTCCCAAATAAGATGGCAGTTGAGACCCTGAAGCCATGGACCTTCTAATCGATGATCCGGGAGGAATCTAGACTCCGTGAAAAGGGAAGAGACATAAGAGTAGAATACCTTACCTCAGAACAGTGTTGCAACCTATTCTCTCCCACAAACATTGGGACATTTCCCATAGGAAATCCTGCGAGGAACTTGCATGGTTGAGAACGACGAGGAGATAGAGAAGATAAAACGTAAGAAGCTGCAAGATATGATGAGCAAGTCGCTTCAAGAGGAGAGGAAAACGGTTTTGAGCACACCCCTCGAAGTAACCGATGCCACATTTCCCCAAGTTATCCGCGATCATCCGGTAGTAGTTATTGACTGTTGGGCTCCCTGGTGTGCCCCCTGCCGCATGGTAGCCCCTGTTGTGGAGCAGCTGGCACGAGACTACACTGGCAAGATCCTGTTTGGGAAACTTAACGTGGATGAAAATCAGAGTGTTGCAATGAGTTATCAGATAATGGGTATCCCTACATTTCTGGTCTTCAAAGACGGGAGACTTGTAGACAGAATTGTTGGGGCAATACCGAGAGATATGCTGGAACCAAGGATAGTTCGAAATCTCTAGGAGAGAACTCTGCACCCAACACCTACCACGATACAGCTCCCGATCGTCTTCAGCCATCCAGAGAGATCCTTTTAGCAGTAGTCCTCCCTTTGCTCAGTCGACGAAGCCAGACCCAGTCCCAAGGGTATGGTTTCGGCTCTAATTTTCTTTCAGGTATCTGCCGCACTGCTGCTTGAGACTTTTCCTCTACTCCGAGGGAATGGCGAACCTAGATTCTTTGCCTGCGCTTATGTAACTTCCCCCGAGCTCCCTGACGATTCTCGCAATCGAGGTGAACTTCTCTCGACCAAGGTACCCTACCGGTTTAACTACGATACCTTCAACTTCCTCTGAGATAGTGAGTTCTCCTAGGTACTCCGCCAATTTCGATTTGACCTCATCAACGGTGATCCTTGCGGTAGGTGTTGGTGAGGGGGTTACCACTAGCTCCGAGGGCCTCACCGTGATGGATATGTCGTAACCGTTCACCGTAATGACTGCTCCGTTCTCCGTGGGAGTAACCTTGATGCTAAGGCTCATCCGAATTCCTCCATCTATTCTAGGATGCTCCCCTCGTATTTCTCCTCTTCTGTTCGGTCCCGCGGCCAATTCAAAGGCTTGGCGCTGCTTCTCAGGAGTGGAGAGCAGTTCGGATTACCACAAAGATATACGTACTGGAATCATCAAAAGAACTAGTGCGCTAGGATAGGAAACTGTCTCTTATACACATCTGACGCTGCCGACGAATAGAGAGGTGTAGA
>CAZBVH010000041.1:0-12634 GCA_964495315.1 uncultured Candidatus Bathyarchaeia archaeon
TCGTCGGCAGCGTCAGATGTGTATAAGAGACAGGGAACGACAAGTCGGTTGCTTTGCCAATTCTCCCCAAACCGCTCCAAGGTCGAGAAGTAGAATCAGACCAGCCGCGGAAATGAGAATTAATCAAGCAGACCTTTGCTTTTTGCTAAGGTTTTTCCGTTGTCCAACCAAACGATAATAGTTACTCGAGGGCTGAATCACCGCAGAAGGGAGGACTTTGCCAGAACAGTTCAAGCCTATCCTAGGCATCACGATCGGCGATCCGGCAGGCATAGGACCGGAGATAGTGATCAGAAGCCTCTCCGTGAAGGAGATCTATTACTGTTCTCGACCGCTCGTGATAGGCGATGCGAAAGTTTTGACCCAAGAAAAGAAAGCATATGATCTAAAGCCTGAGATCAGAGTCGTAGGTGCCGTTGGAGACGCCTCTTTTCAGTACGGCGTGATCGACCTCTTGGACCTGAACAACATTCAGATCGATGACCTTCGGATCGGAGAGGTTCAGGCGATGGGGGGCAAGGCTGCTTATGAATACGTTGCGAAAGCAGTGCAGCTTGCACTAAGCGGCGAGATTCATGGAATCGTAACTGCCCCTCTCAATAAGGAGGCGCTGAACAAGGCTGGCTATCCATATCCAGGACATACCGAGATACTGGCAGAACTCACGGGAACTCGAGATTTCACAATGATGTTTCTGACTCCATACCTGCGTGTCATCCTCGTGACGATTCACCTACCTCTCCGGGAAGCCTGCGAACTGATCACGAGAGATAGGGTCCTAAGGACTATCCGGCTGGCAAACGAAGCGCTAGAAGGCATGGGCATCCGTAAGCCGAGGATAGCGGTTGCCGGATTGAATCCCCATGCAGGCGAATCAGGCATGTTCGGTGATGAAGAGGTTGAGGAGATAGAGCCTGCCATCAGGGAAGCCAAGGAAAGTGGTCTGATCGTGACGGGTCCAGTTCCCCCAGACACGGTCTTCTGGAGGGCTAGGAAGGGAGAATTCGACATCGTTGTCGCAATGTACCATGACCAAGGGTGCATTCCGATCAAACTCTTGGGCTTCGAAGTGGGGGTCAACATGACTGTTGGACTCCCAATCATAAGGACCTCGGTGGATCATGGGACAGCATTCAGGCACGCACGGAATAGGATAGGCGCCAACCCTGACAGCCTGGTGGAAGCTATCAAGGCTGCTGCCAAGCTGGCTCAAGGCAAGTATAGCCCCGAAACGGATTCAGCCAAGACGACTTAACACTAAATGAGGTGAAGAATCAGATGAGAAGAATAGCGGTGAAAGCCCCTTGCTCAACAAGCAACCTTGGACCAGGTTTTGACGTATTTGGGCTGGCACTCGATATCCTTTACGATGTAGCCGAGGTTGAGATCGCTGAGAAGAAAGGAGTGTTCTTGACCGTTGAAGGAGTAGGAGCCGACAGAATACCTACTGATCCTGAGCGGAACAGCGCAGGCAAAGCTGCGCTAGAGTTTCTGAAGAGGTACGGATTGGTAGGGGTCAGAGTGAACCTGAAGAAGGGTGTCCCGCCTGGCTCCGGGCTGGGAAGCACTGGTACGAGTGCTGGGGCAACTGTCTTCGCGATGAATCGCCTACTCGGAGCAGGGCTGGACAAAAGATCCTTGGTCGAGATCGCGGCACAGGGGGAGATAGCCGTTGCGGGTGCACCTCATGCTGACAACGTTGCCCCATCGATCTGTGGAGGAGTGACCATCATAAGCTCCTACGATCCTTTGAGAGTCACTTGGTTCCCACCTCCAAGGGACTTGGTCTTCTCAGTGGCTGTCCCAAAGGGCATAGAGAAGACGACAAGGGATGCAAGGGCTGTTCTCCCAAGAGACGTGCGATTCTCGAAGGCGATACGCAATTTGGGTTCCTCCTCGCTCGTCCTGGCGGGTCTCCTCCACTCTGACCCGAAGCTTCTAGGAGAGGGCATGATGGGTGACGTGATCATTGAGCCTAAGAGAATCTCACTCTACCCCGGATGCGGTGAAGCCAAGCGAGCCGCGATAGAGGCGGGGGCTGCGGGAGCAACTTTGAGCGGGGCAGGACCGACGATAATCGCGGTTGTCGATCCTGAGAGCGCGGATCCTCGCGAGGTCGCAGGCGCAATGAAACAAGCCTTCATTGCTGAGGGAATCGCTTGTGAAGGATACGTCGGGAGACCGACACGAGGCGCAAGAGTCATTGGCTGATCACGGAGAACCCTCCGAGGAAATGATAAGGGAGTCTGGGCTGAACGAGCTCATCTTCTATTATCTGACCTACAATGACACCACGATATGGAACGCCGTCGATGTCTTCAACGAGATCAAGGACACCGCTGTATCCAACGTTGGCTTCAAGGATGTGGGGCTTAGCTTTGAAGACTCAGGGAGCTTCGAGAGGTAATCACGAAGACAGGAAAGAAGACTTTCCTAGAAGTCGTAACCGTGAACAGAGAAACCAATATCCTCTCAGCCAAGATGGCGGTCAAACTGAAAGTTGACTGCCTAATGGGTTGCCTCCCCGAATGCATTGAACCTACCATGAAGATCCTTGAAGGCACGGGAATCGAGTTCTTCCCTTACATAGGTAAGATCGTAGGACACGCTTGCCAGCTTAGAGGGTCGATAGAAGAGATCACCAAGCAGGGGAAACAAGCGGAGAAGAAGGGTGTAGACGGCGTAGACCTTCTTGCCTACAGGTACGACGGCAATGTCGACCACTTGATGTCCGCAGCCATCAGTTCACTGCGTGTCCCCGTGATAGAGCCATCCGCAGCGGTTCCTACCAAACAAGGGGACGACAACTCTCTGTTTTCTGCATTTTCGCGTCCTGCAGGTTGCTTCGTGATAGTTTTATAGCTTTGGCTCTAATTGTGTTCTAAGTGAGCTCCTCAAAGGTATGTCTGTCTTGAAGCTCTTCGATAATGATGCTATCGCCGAGTTCATAGCCGCCGAGTATAAGGATGCAAAGAAGATCGTAGAAGTTATGGTAGGCTACCACCCATGGGTAGCTCAAGCTGTGAAAAAGCGTATGCCAAACACAGAAGTCTTTGTCGTCGATCGGTATCAGGACAAGGTATACTATGTCAGACAACGACCCGAGCTGAAAGGCATCGAGGATGACATATTGAACCCGAATCTCGAGATTTACCGGGGGGCAAGACTGATCTACGCGATCCGCCCTCCTGAGGAGACGCTTCCTTATGTGTATGACATAGCCGCGAAGGTCGGTGCCGATGTTCTGATCCGTCCACTCACCGACGTCGACGGCATCTTCTACTACCCTGCGAAGGACGGATGGCACCAGATGTCCTACAAGCGATCGAGTTTCTGGCTACTCAAGCGAACAACGTAGGGCTGCCCGGCTACCTGCTACAAGGGAAATGTTTCTTTCCTCGAGCACCTGCTGCAAGCCGAAGGTCGCGTATTCGAACACTCTGCCAAACTGATATATGTCTTCTGATCCTAGGGTACTGGACGATCGATCTGCAGACCGCGTGATCGGTTAGAGAGGGGTAGAACTGGTCCGTCTGGATTTCTCAGAACTTGTCGAAGAGGCAAAGGACGAGATCATCAATCTCTTTCGTGACTTGGTGAAAGCCGATACTACCAATACTGGCCAGATGCCAACGGGCAACGAGACAAGGGCGGCTCTTCCTCTGAAGAAGAAATTCGAAGAAGAGGGGATCGACTGCGAGATCCTCTCAAGAGAAGAGGAAAGAGGCAACGTATTAGCCAGGCTTCCAGGGGAGAAGACAAGCCCCAGACTTCTCTATCTTTCTCATCTCGATGTTGTGCCAGTCGAGGATGAGGCGAAATGGGAATATCCTCCTTTCGGAGCGCAGATCGTTGGGAACAAGATCTATGGGCGGGGCGCTTCCGACTGCAAAGATCTCGCCGCCGCAGAGGCAATGGCGCTGGTGCTCCTGAAAAGGGCGGGTGTGGAGCCGAATCACGATATAGTCTTCCTGGCGAGTGCCGACGAGGAGGTACAAGCCGAGTACGGTTTAAGATGGCTGCTTGAGAAGCATCGCGAGAGAGTGTTGACGGAATTCGCGATAAACGAAGGAGGAGGCATTCCGATTGAGCATACGGGGCGGTTGCTATACCCCCTGTGTACTGGGGAGAAAGGCGCCTTCTCCGTTGAGATAGAAACCTTTGGGAAATCTTTCCACTCCTCAAAACCCTGGCTTGGTGATAACGCCCTTTACCATATGTGGAAGGTTCTCGAGAGAATCGAGAAGTATAGGCCCGTGATAGATGTCTCTCATCCAATCTTCTCTGAGCTCGACGACTTGGCGGGCGTAGAAGAGAGACCCAGCTCAGCGAACATCGACCAAGTGATCGAAGCCGTCAATAAGCTGAACGAGAATCTTGCAGACGACCTGACCGCCTTGTCCAGGATGACCATAGCCCCCACAATCATCCAGGGAGGAGCAAAGTCAAATGTTATTCCTTCGCGGTGCAAACTGAAGTGCAGCCTTCGGACGCTACCAAACCAAGACGAAAACTTCGTAATCCGAGAGATGGCAAGGCTTCTTGAAGGCCTGAGCAGTGTGAGTTTCGAGGTTTGCCGCCCGTACTCAGCCTCCACCAACTCTCCTTTTGAGACCAACCTGAAGAACGCGATACTGACCAGCATGAGAAGAGCACTTAACAGCACTGAGGCTGTGATCTTTCCAACCCTTATGCCCGCTTCCTCAGACAGTAGGCTTCTGAGACCGCTCGGGACGGTCGTTTACGGGTTTTCGCCGATCCATCCGGCCGCGGACAAGACGACTTGCGGCGCTCACTGCCCGAATGAATGTACAGACGTGCGTTCCTTGCTGCTCAAGACAAAGATGTTGGGCTTCCTAGCGACGGCCTTCTCATCCTGACCCTCTACAGATAGTAACGCTCCGTTTCCTTGCGATGATAGGAGCAGACCACCTCCAGAATGACAAAAACGTTTTATTCCCTGCTCTGTGCTGAACCTTGAGTGAGGTAGTCGAATTGAAGATTTGGCGAGAAGGAAAGTGGGTCTCTGATGTTGAGCAGAAATTGGAGAAGATGGGGCTGAAACTCCCTGATCCTCCTCCACCTGCCGGGAACTACGTAGGGACGGTAGTGGCGGGCGGCTTTGCGTTCACTGCAGGTCAGGGTCCGGGGAAAGGACCGGACGGAAAGGACTACTTGGGAAAAGTGGGAAAGGATCTTACCGTCGAAGAGGGTTACGCGGCAGCCAGGAGCACCATGCTTCGAGTACTGTCGCAGCTGAAGGCAGCTATAGGAGATCTGGACCGAGTAGAGAGAGTAGTGAAGGTCAGCGGATACATAAACAGCGCAGAAGACTTCACCAATCAGCCGGCGGTGCTGAATGGAGCGTCAGACCTTCTGCTTGAACTGTACGGTGAAAGAGGGCAGCACGCTAGAGAAGCACTTCCGGTCGGCGTCGAGGGCTGGATCGCATGCGAGATCTCCATGATCGTAAAGATAAAGGAATGACGTGACCAGGGATCCCGAATCTTAGAACCTAAACCGCATCTGTCAAGAGTATCTTCAAGAGGTGGTGATGAGACTGAACACCGAAAATCTGAGAAAAGACTTCCCGATAACCGAAGAGTGCATATACTTCAACTCGGGATGGGCTGGGCCGTCACCAACCCCAGTCGTCGAAGCAGTGGCGGAAACCCTCAGACGAGAAGCATCACTGGGACCGGCATCAAAGCGGTTCTTGTCAGAGGTCGAAGAGCAGATCACTGGCCTACGTGATGACCTAGGAAATCTCCTGGGGGCAAGAAGAGAAGAGTTTGCGCTCACCCACAGCACTGGAGACGGTCTAAACATCGTCTACAGCGGAATAGATTGGCAAAGAGGAGACAGGGTAATCACCACAAATCTTGAACACGTCGCAAGCGTCCTGCCCCTAATGCGGCTCAGAAAATATCTCGGCGTTGACGTAGTCGAGGTCGAGGCAGACCAGGACGGGCTCTTCGATCCGGGCGTTTTCGAGAGGGCCATCAATGAAAAGACAAAGTTAGTGACCATAAGCCACGTCATCTACATGATAGGAACGGTCCTGCCTGCGAGAGAGATCACCAAGATAGCCCATGAACACGGTGTACCCGTCCTTCTCGACATGGCGCAGTCGGCTGGATGTATCCAGATCAGTCTCAAGGAGATTGGCTGCGACTACGCCGCAGCCCGAGGAGGAAAATGGCTCCTAGGCCCTGGTGGAACCGGATTTCTCTATGTCGACAAGAAACAGCTGGAAAGCCTTGACCAGGCATCAATAGGCTATCAAGGGGCAAGAACAGAAGGGAATGACTACACCCCTCACCCTGATGCACGGCGCTTTGAGATTTCTGAACTGAACGCACCGATCTTCGTCGGACTGCGCAGAGCAATAAAGTACCATACAGACTTTGGAAAGGCGAATGTGGAGAAACGCGTACGCGGCCTAGCTGGGTACCTCATAGAGAAGGCAGATCAGACTCCGAACCTAGAAGTTCTAGGAACCCAAGACTTGACCTTCAAGAATGGGCTTGTTACCCTGCAAGTCAGGGGTCAAAACGCAGCTGTCCTGGTGCCGATGCTCGAGAGCAGGTATGGGATCGTGGCCAGGACAGTTCCCAAATTCAATGCGGTCAGAATCTCGCTGCACATCTTCAACACCGAGGGAGAAGTGGACGCCCTGATAGATGCCCTCAAGAATCTTTAATCCACCAGAGGAGCAAAAAGTGCGCTTTCGAGGTGTTGGAAGCCAAGACCCAGAGGCTCTAAGGTTATTGAAGCGCTGAGTCCAAGGGTTGATTCACCACATCAAAAGCTTCTAACCGTGAATGAATCCTCTGAGGCCTATCGAAAGTCACTAGTGCACGGAGTGTTTCACGCTCACGGGGATTGCCAGATCCCTTCATAGGTGAATTCCTTCAGGTAATCATGGATCTCATGCCACTTGTCGTAGTCCCGGTGAGCCCAGACCATCATCTTAAAGAGGTGTGTCAAATGCTTTCTCAACTCGCTCCTCAATGGCTCTGGCGCTAGAAAGCCTTCCCTCCTCCACCAGCTCAGCCAACGCCTTATCTTGAAGAACTCTTCCTCGGACAGGTATCCTGACTGGACCAGTTCGAGGAGCCAGAACTGCATGCCTGCTTGATACTGCTCCGGGCCTGTCCACCAGCCGCCATGATACCTGCTACCCCAACTAGGCAGTGGTCTGACGCTTAGATTGTTCACGTCGTGGAATCCCCATCGCCTGACCATACCCCAATCCATGACAGCATAGATGTACTGGCTATACAGATGCATCATGTTCTCGTAGCCAATGATCTCTTTGTCGACGCTTAGACCCACCTTTCTCCCAACTAGGATGGCGTAATCGGTGCCTTGAACATCTTCAATGAGAACGGACTTGCAGTCGATGTTGACCGGGCACTCACGGATGCCTGGGGTCTCTATCTGATTCGGTTCAAGCAACGTCAGTCCGGCAGCTCCAAGTCCATCCCAGGCGTTCTTCTCTAGGCTCTCGAAGTCACGGATCTGCGAGCGAACAGGTATAGAAACGACGAATTCACCTCTTCTCTTTATGTTCATATACGAGTCACTCTGCTTAGGCACAGGCACTTGAATGCTCGGTCTCGCGCTCATCAACAGCCCACCCGAAACCGGGAGCGCATTCTCGTCGCCGTGCTCGTCAAGAGACGTCACAATGTAAGATGGTCTCGGCCAGATCGCGTTCATGAGGACATCTTGATTCTCAGGTTCTTGCAGTTCAGCCTTGCTGACATGGGTCTTGTCCGCTTTCTCAGCTCTCTTCCCCCTTGGCGGTCTGGGTTCCGGGCCAACGAGTTCGCCGCTCAGCACACTCGGTCCGTATAGACCTGTATACGGGTTTGACGTAGCCTCATGCATTGGAAACTGCCTTAAGACCTCAGATCTACTGAACTCGAGCAGGTCGCTATCGATGCTCACTCCGACCACGTCACCGATGATTATGGCGCGCAAAGGCTGCTTGAGCTGGATAAAGTGAGCTTTCTTGCATTCCAGGTTCAGCGGGCATTCCTTTATCCCCGGTGTCTCTATCTCCTTGGAAGGTAACTCTGTCCACCCGGCGATCTCAATCTCGTTGATCCCGTGTGGAAGGGAGCAGGCCATGACCCACATGTTGTCGATCTGATCTCTTCTTGGAACCGAGACCACGAACTCGTCGGCATCTCTGAAGGTGAACTTGGAGTCCCAGCTCTTGACACCGAATAGTACCTGAAGCGGGTTGATGCTCATCACCCCTGCGCTGTATGGTGCCGCGTTCAAGTAACCCGTGTCCTTGTCCCTAACCACAGGTATGACCGCTGTTCTGGGCATCTTGGCTGGGTCGGTCA
Source organism: uncultured Candidatus Bathyarchaeia archaeon (assembly GCA_964495315.1). Lineage (GTDB taxonomy): Archaea > Thermoproteota > Bathyarchaeia > RBG-16-48-13. The sequence continues at coordinate 8,364 of CAZBVH010000041.1, forward strand.
AGCGGCCCTCCTTCACCACCATGTCCACTTCATTGTAGAAGATCTTCTCCATCTTCGACCCCTGCGTCAAGTGTTCGGCTTGCACCTTAAACCGTTTTCTGGAGGGTAAGTTGCTCTGCTGGCTTGCTGAGAATTTGGATCTAGATCCGTCTTGACCGTGGCTAAGAGTACCACTGCGAAATTGGCGATTTGGTTCTAAAGCGATATTATCGCAGCTCCCATCATGGCCTCCACAGCTGCGGCCAAGGCTACTGCTATTGCGGCTGTCCACAAGTGTCGTCCCAATGGAACATGTCTCGATCCTGCTACAAGATTTGCCAGATGCCCTCCCCCGTAGGGTACATATCGGACGCCAATCAGGAAGAGTGGGTGCGAGACAGGGAACTTGGCCAGCCAAGGGATCTTCCTCAGCTTAACGTCTAGGTCTAGGTCTCTGGCGCCTTGTTTTCCCATGCGGTACTCGATCACTGCGACGATCATCCTGGCAATCCACGTCAATGTCGCTCCAAGGTAGACGCCGTAGATTGCCCCGTTTGCGACTGCCATCAAGTCGACAGGGAAGTAGGAAAGGTTGAGAATCACGAAAACTGCGACAGTGACAATGGGGGCCCAGACGCCGTAGATCTCCATTACCTTATGCGCCCCTCCAATGCTCGTCAGAAAACGATTGGTGAAATATCCGGCTACGAACACGGCCACTAGCATCAAGAAGAATCTTGATGTAAGGAGACTCCTGATTTTGCTCGTTCTTTTCGTTTCTCCAGTCTCCATTCCGTCTTCTTCCCGGAAATCTGCTCTCAGCCAGCCAAGGCTATCACAAAGGAATGGTGCGGTGTCACATGGTTCTATGCTCGATTCGACTCTGTATCGGGCGTATTTTTGGCAGGTCTCTAAAATACTCATCGATCAATGGTCGGAAGGGATCGTCAGGACAGTCACGGAACGAATCGATAAGATCACGGAATACGCATTCCCAGCATCAAAAGTTGGGTGGGAGTTTTTCGTTTTGAGCGCATTCCGATACTAGAAATATTCGCAGGATTCCTCAGTTCGGTATGGATCGAATGTTTTCCTAGGACTCTTCAAGATGGACTGCTTTGACTGCGGCTTCATGGCCCGCGTCAGGTGTCGGGGTATAGGGATAACGCATCCAGGTGCAATTGTCAGTTGTCTGTTTTGCGACTGAGCTATCGCGTCTTCGACCTCCTTCCAATCCACAAGAGGTAAAGGCTGTCAACCAGATATTCCTGCGCGTCGAGAGGTTTGCAATTATGAAAGATCATGCACTGGAATGGATAACCGAAAATGACAAGCGGATAATCGAGGTTAGTGACCGGGTTTGGGAGTTTGCTGAGGTGGGGTTGCAGGAGTTCAAGTCGTCGAAGCTCTTGGCGGATGAGCTTGAGCGGCACGGGTTCCATGTTGAACGAGGAATTGCAGGAATGCCGACCGCGTTTGTCGCCACCTATGGTGAGGAGAAGCCTGTCATTGGGGTCATGGGCGAGTATGACGCTCTGCCAGGTCTATCCCAGCGACCTATTGCACAGAAGGAGGCGCTAAAGGAAGGGAGTCCCGGACACGGTTGTGGACACAATATCCATGGAACCTCGGGTATGGCAGGCGCGATGGCGGCGAAAGTGGCGATGGAAGCAACCGGGACTAGAGGTACGGTCAAGTTCTTCGGCTGCCCGGCGGAGGAGACGCTGGTCGGGAAGGTCTTCATGGTGAGAGAAGGGGTCTTCAAGGGCGTTGAGGCTGTGCTAAGCCATCATCCAGGTTCAACGAATGTTGCTGGTCTTGGAAGCACCAATGCTGTCAATTCGATCAAGTTTCATTTCCATGGAGTCGCTTCTCATGCCGGGGGATCCCCTGACCAGGGACGGAGCGCGCTTGATGCTGCTGAATTGATGAATGTAGGCGCCAACTACCTCCGTGAACATGTGGTCCAGGAGGTCCGGATCCACTATGTAATAGAGGATGGGGGGCATGAGCCCAACGTGGTTCCTCCATACACCCGTTCTTGGTACTTTGTGAGGGCCCCCGAGCGGAGCCAAGTCGACTCCATTACCCAGTGGGTATTTCGGATTGCCAACGGGGCGGACCTAATGGCAGGCACTCAGCATGACGTTGAGTTCCTGACTGGCTGCTACAATACCTTGCCAAACCGTGTCCTCAGCGAACTTGTGATCAGCAAGATGCGCGAAATCAGTGCACCCAGATATGACCCTGCAGAGCTCGAGTTTGCAAAGGAGATCTCAGACACGATTCCTCGAGAGCAGAAGAAGAACGCGCTTCAAAGGTCAAGGAGACCTGGCTGGGAAAAGCTGATGGATGAAATCATGGACACAAGCATTCCAGATGCATGGGATGATGGCGTCACCTGGCCTTGGTCATCGGATGTCGGGGACGTGAGCTGGCAAGCCCCCACGATTGAGTTCTCAACAGCAACCTTTCCGGTCGGAACCTCCGGACACTCCTGGCAGAATGTCGCATGCTCAAAGTCAGGCATAGGGAACAAGTCGTTGCTCTTCGCCGCAAAGACCATCGCTCTCTCGGTATTGGATCTCATGACTGACGATGACCTGCGGGCAAGGGCGAAGAAAGAATTCGCTGAGCGGATGAAGGGTGCTGCATACTCATCCCCGATTCCTGCTGATCTGCTGCCTCCACTCCACCAGCTCCCGCCCTCAAAGAATCAGTAAGTGCAACGTAGGTGCGCAGTTCTCTACTCAGCTCGTCGGGAGATGATTAGGGAACAGGCTGCAACGAATACCGCAGGTACGTTCTGAACGAGAAGACATTTCTCCGTCGGATTCAGCCTCATCAGCGGCTTCACAATGTTGTAAGCACCGCGAAGATAGGGTTGAACGTACTCAGGAGTCGAGGCATAGATCATCCTGTAAGCGGAGAGTGCTGTCTTCGAAGCCAAAAGAACAATCGAAGAAAACGACACGAATAAGAGCAGCAACACAATCACGGTCGCGGTCCTTCTGTCTCCTCGAAAACGGAGCCGATCCGAAAGAAATCCAGAAAGCATGCTTAAACGCGTCTTTCGCCGTCTCCGGGGACTTGACTGTCTCACGGTTCTAGCTTCAAGTCTCAGAGGACGAGAAGAGAGGTGCATCCAAGAAGTACCGATGACTAAGAGTGATCCTGCTGAGACCAGCGAGAGCAGAAACATCACCTCACCTCTCAGCTCGGGCTGAAAGTATCGTATGAACAGTGCTTCGGTCAACGCGGCAGTAAGGAGCACTAGAACTAGTTCTCCCTTGCCGGCTGCTCCTTTCCTTCTCTCGCTCATCTTCTCTCTTGCACACTTGCCCCCGGGGGCTGCCTCAGTACTCCAACCATTGGTTTCTAGGGGTTCTTATTCTTACTCCCCTTCGTTCGGCTACTCTTCCAATGACTTGCGCTTCAAGGTGTTGGTCTTCCATGACGTCCAGTGCCTTCTGTTTAGACTCTGGCGGACATATGACGCAGAAGCCTATTCCCATGTTAAAGGTCTTGTACATCTCTCTGTCCGAGACCCTGCCTATCTCTTGGAGCACTTTGAATATACCTGGTGGTTCAGGCATCCTGTCCAGGACGAATCCGACTTCGGAGAACCGCTCGAACCTCTTCAGCTTCGTGAACGCTCCTCCGGTGATGTGGGCTAGAGCTGAGATCTCTGCATGGTTGATTACTTCCAGTATTGGCCTTGTGTAGATTCTAGTGGGCTCAAGCAGTTCTTCCCCGACAATCCTCTTTGACCCTGGTAAAGGATCGTTTATGTTTAGTTTTCCGATGTCGAAAAGGACCCTTCGGGCTAATGTCAAACCATTGCTATGTATTCCGCTGCTGCTCAGCCCGAGGATAAGGTCGCCTTCTCTCATCCTTGATCCCGTAATGAGCTTTTCGCGATCCACTATTCCTACAGCCATCGCTGCGAGATCGAAACCTTTCCCAGGGGACTCTCCTCTGATAAGCTCCGGCACGACCGCGGTCTCTCCGCCCACTATCGCGACACAAGAGATTTGAGCCCCTTCCGCCAGTCCCTTCGCTATCTCTTTCGAGATCTCCTCGTCCGGCTTCTCGACGGCCAGATAATCGACAAGTGCGATCGGTTCAGCTCCTACGCATATCAGATCATTCACGCACATCGCCACGGCATCGATGCCCACCGTGTCGTACTTCTTCATCATCTGGGCTACCAGCACCTTTGTTCCGACGTTGTCGGTGTGCAAAGCCAATAGTCTGTTGTCCCCAAGATCGATGAGGCCTGCGTAGTGTCC
>CAZBVH010000042.1:0-12204 GCA_964495315.1 uncultured Candidatus Bathyarchaeia archaeon
GCGCTGAATAAGACGTACAACGTGCCCAGATCAAACATCGATATAGTCCCGAATGGCGTCGACCTCGGACTGTTCAACTCCGTAGAGGTGGAAAGGGAACCATTCAAGGTGCTGTTTGTGGGGCGACTGATCTCTCATAAGCACTTGGACTGGCTCATCGCAGCGATGAGCATAGTCAAGAAGAGGTTTCCCAAGTCTTCTCTTCATGTGGTAGGCGACGGACCGCTAAGACAGGATCTGGAGAACCTGGCTTGCGGATGCTCCCTCTCAGAGAACGTCATATTCCACGGGGTACTACCGAGTTATCGGTCGATAGCAGAGCACATGAAAAGCGCCTCCGTCCTCGTCTCCCCGTCGACCAGAGAGGGATTCAACATGGTAGCCTTGGAGGCCATCGTCGCTGGAACACCTGTAGTGATAGTCGACGCACCACAGAACGCAGCCCTAGACTTCGTTAAACATAGACGCACAGGGCTAGTTGTGGAGATGGAGAACCCTCAAGCAATCGCAGACGCCATCACCGAAATCTTCGAGGATGCTAGACTCAGGAAACGACTGGTTGAAAACGCTCTCAGAACCGCACGCGGATACTCATGGAATGAGATCGCCCAAGAGATGAGAAGAGTATACGCGAAGGTTGCCGAAGCTTAGCCCCACATCGAGCCAAGACAACATTCGGCTTCCCCACTCAGCTGGCAGGAAGCAGCCTCTCGAGCAGGTCGAGCAATGGATCAACCTCACCTGGCACAACCTGTCTTAATAGCTCTAAGTCTTTCTTCTCGATGAGCCTGAGGAGAATCATGAGAATGGAGTAGAGTACGACCCCGAGGAAGACATCGAACACAAACCGGTACGGTGTCGCCAGAAGGCTCCTCAACACCCCGTCCGCCAAGCCGACCGGCAAAGCCATCAAGAACGAGGCGAAGGCAGCCTTGGCTGTGGCATCAGTATCTATCTGAACATCCATCCTCCTCCCCAGCTCGTATAGAGGGTAGGCGAACCCGACTGACTGCATCGCAGTCCTCGCGATGGTAGGTCCAAGCATCCCCATGGAGGGGCTTAGCGCCGCGACCAGACCCGTCTGAGTGATCATCGTCGCAAGCGCAATCTTGATGAAGACCCCTGTCTCCCCGATTGCCTGCAGCGCAGTCATGAAAATCACGTTGTAGGCAGTCATGATGTATGCGACAGAGAGGATCGCCAGAGGAAGACTTGCACCTGAGTATCCCTCCCCGAACAGGAACGTGATAGAGGTCTCAGACGTGGCTGCGAGACCGATCGCCGCAGGAAAGATGAGGTAGGCTAAGTACCTGGTTGACATCTTCGTCGCTTTGCTCATGCCTTCCTTTCCGGTACGCCCATAGAGTTCTGAGAACGCAGGGAGGACGGCTATCCCCACGGCATACGGTATCACAGAGAGCGTCATGCTCCCTCGAACCGCCAAGTCATATATTCCGAGATCCGACAGGCTGCCAGTAAGTGCAAGAAAGACCATCCGGTCAGACCAGCTGGTGACCAATCCGAGCAAACCCAGCAGGAGAAGGGGAAACGCGAACCCGAAAAGCCTACCAGTCGGATAGCCGCTTATGCTAGTTCGGGGTAAGCAGCCCCTGTAGAAGAACATCGACAACGCGAACCCCACGATCTGGCTTGCCAACCATGCATCCACTACCCCAGCCAACCCGTAACCGAGCACGACCGCCAGGACGGCAAGCCCGCTCGAGACGAGAACGGTTACTATGTGGGTGATCGCGAAGAGGTCCAGCCTCTGAACCCCCTGAAAGAAGGAGACGTACATCTGTTTCAGTACACCGAAGAACGCCGAGAGGAAAGTGACCATGAAGATAAGTGATTTTGACGGATCACCCAATAGCCTGCCTGCCAACAACGGCGAGAACAGATAAGCCAAGAAGAGGAAGAGAACTGAGCTGAGGGCCACGATTCTTAGAGTTAGCTTCGCTACCGCATCCGCCATGTCAGGTCTCCCTCTCCCGATCTCTTCGGACATGTACTTCGTCGCCGCGGTCTGCAACGAGAGGATCGAGATCGTCGTATAGATCGCTGTGGCAAATTGGAGCGTAGCTATCGCCCCGATATCGCTCGGGGTCAAGACCCGCGCCGCCACGATGTAGAATATGATTCCCATCGCGGATGTGAGGATATTCTGCACCGTGATGTAGACGGTACCCCTTGCCACTCTTGCTGCCGACAAAGATCTTCTTCCCTGTTACACGGCTTCGGTAGTAGGTCTTTGCCTCTCCATTTAGCCTTTTTCTGATGAACTGTCTGGCGCCAATGTCTAAAGCTTCAGGAACAATTGTCGAGAATCATCCTTCAAGTTGACAGGTTTATCTTATAAGGCAGAAACCCACTTTGAATCCATAAAAGGTTAAATCCCACTAGAACGAAATATTGAGTTGAGTGGGATTATGAGTATTCTGGAACTGGATAGAAAAGGGAGACTAACCCTCCCCAAGGGAATACGGGAGACTCTTGAAATCGAGAAAAGAGTGCTAGTCATAAACGCAGGAGACCACCTCAAGATAATCCCTCTTCCACCAGACCCCTTCAAGGTTCTCCATGGAGCATTCAACGTTAAGAAACCGTTCAGAGAACTCAGAGAACAAGCAGAACAAGCTGCTGAACATGAGGCAGGTAGGAAAAGGGTCAGCTAATGCCATTACTGGAAAACGACTTGGTCTTCGCTTACCTAAACGAGTATGACATGAAACACCCAGTTGCCGAGAGGATAATGGAGAAGCTGAGGACCGGAGAAGCCCACGTTGAAATCTCAAGCGTCAGTCTGATTGAAATGGAGCTGATATATCGAAGCGAGAGAATGGAGAACAGACTCCTCAGAGATTTAGCGGCTCTAGCGGCCTTACCCAACACAAGATACATTCCATTGACACCTGACATAGCCGTTGCAAGCACGTATCTGAGGCAGACGCTGAACCTGACATTCTTCGACTCACACTATGCAGCCACCGCGCTAAACCTAGACGGAAAGATCATCTCATTCGACCAAGCCTACGATAGCATCCCCGGGTTAACACGTGTTGAGCCTGACACAATTTAGAAGATACCGAGAAGACCCAGATATGTAGAGAAGCAAAAGGGGATTGATCTCAGCTACAGGATAGAGGGAGAAAGATTGGTGGTAGAGGTCATTCCACAGGTGGCGGAGGCAGAGAAACTGCCCAAATTCAGCGAAACCACAATCAAGGAGTCTGAGGAATACAGTGAAGAATTGCAGCAAAAGACGTTTACAGAGTTGAAGAGTGAAATACAAGAGTAGGTCTTTCAAGCCCCCTTCCGTTGACAGCTGACGGTTCTCAATGCAAAGTGGGAAACCGTTTTCAGATTCCTGATCTGGTGAGGCACTTAGCACCAAAAGACGCGGTATGCGCCATTGCTTATCCGGCATGAAAACAGGAGTCTCCTCACGGAAGCATCTCAAGGTCGATCATGTGTCTTGCGGATAGTCAGTGTTCGCTTGATACCAAGAGACGAATCTCTTCAAACCCTCCTTCAAGTCCACCTTAGGAGAGTAGCCTAACATTCGGGAAGCCTTCGCTATGTCTGCACACGTGTCAGGAAAATCGCCGGCATAGGATTCCTTGTGGGTCGGAGAGATCTTACCCTTCTCACCCATGATATCGATAACCATCTCTGCAAGCTCCTTTATCTCAACCCTCCTGCCGAAGCCGATGTTGAACACCTCTCCAGAGACCCCCTCACTCTCCGCGGCAAGGACATTCGCATCGACCACATCACTGACATACGTGAAGTCCCTCGTCTGCCCCCCATCCCCGAAAATGACCGGCGGCAAACCCGAAGCCACCCTATCAGCGAAAGCCTTGATAACCTGGTCTGGTCTGCCCCTAGGTCCATAGACTGAGAAGTATCTGAGCATGACAACCTCCAAGCCGTAGACCTCTGAGAAGACCCTGCAATACTTCTCAGCCGCAAGCTTGCTCGCCGCGTACGGTGAGTTGGGGTTTGTCGGGTGATCCTCCGATATCGGGAGGCTTCGAGGAACACCGTAGACAGAGGAGGAGGAGGCGAATATGACCTTAGGGATCTTGAGTTCCTTCGCGGCAAGGAGCACATTCAATGTTCCCGTCACATTTATTCCATGGGATTCCAGAGGGTGCTCGATAGAGTATCTGACTCCTGGTTGAGCGGCTTGATGGAAGACAATATCAGATCCTTCCATCGCCTCGACCAAGGTCGAATAGTCGAGAATATCCGCTCTGATGATCCGGTATCCGTTCTTATGCAGGTTGTGGGCTACATTCCTCTCTTTTCCTGAATAGAAGGGGCTGAAGTTGTCGTATACGACCACCTCATTTCCTTTCTGAAGGAGCAGATCTGCTAGGTGAGAACCGACGAAACCAGCCCCACCAGTTATGAACGCAAGCACTCCATCGAGTTTCATAGGACTACCAGTTCAGTTCGTGTAAACTTGGATGAAGCTCTAGGTGATAGCTACCCTTTTTAAGTTTCTTGAGGCACCATCGGACGCCAAGATGCAGAACCCCACGGCATCCATGATTTTGATGCACCCTGTTGCGACCCAATCTATGCGTCATGAGAACGCGACACCTCCGATTCTCGCAGTTGAGTAAGGAGAGACCCCACCCTGCGCAAGACCTCATACAGCCCCAGACTGGAGATCAGGACCAGTGGAGGCCACACTAGGAGAATGTAGTGTGTGAGCTTGAACCTCATCGCTGACAGGATGATCGTGGGTAGAGCGAAGTAGAGGATCAGCAAGTACTCAAGGCTGCTAGCACATCTCTGAACGACCCTCACCAACAGAACGATCAGCCCAACAAGGATGAAGAGCGGCTCCGGCGACTGCACACGAGCCAACGGCCACTGCAGGAATGGCCAGTGCAGGAAAACGAAGCTAAAGTACTTGGTGATCGCCTCAAGATAGAAGGCGAACATCTGAAATCCTAGGCTGCCGGAGCCGTCTCGGAGATGCCCCATCAAGCCATGCCGGTTTATTGAGTGGACTACTGTCCTCTCAAAGCCGTTTGGAATTATCCACCAGCCCCACAGGAGAATAAAAGTGAGTGCGATAATCGGAATAAACGCAACTAGACTAAGGATCAAGAGTGCCTGATCTCCTGATTTCAAGCGAAGAGAGAATCTACCGCTCAGAAGGAGAATAAGCAGCCAGATCAGCGCCGTGAGTATGCCTAGAGCCGCCGGATACTTGCAGCTTAGAGCAAGACCGAACACGATGCTTGACATCGTTATGTATCTGGGGCTACCCTTCATCACACCTCTGTAGAATAGGAGCATCGCCAAAGCCACGAAGAACGTCTCTGGCGCCTCCAAGTTCTGCACCCAGATCGTATTGTAGAACCAGAGGTAGCTGAAAGACAGCCACAGACTCGCAATAATTCCTAGTTTGCAGTTGAGGAGTTCCTTACCGAAGAAGTACACCACGATACCGGTCAATGACCCGACGAGGGCATACGGGAGCCTTGCCAGGAAGAGTATGTTGTCTTCGTATATGTCGCTCGGCTTCATGTAGAGGTATATCCACATCTCATTGTGCGGGATGCGTTTTATCGCGTTGTCCGTAAAGGTGTAGACCATCAAGCCGATCAGGTATTTTACGAGCGGAGGGTGTTCCCAGTTTATCTCCCAGTCTTCCCACCGGGTCACGCCATGAACGATGTTATCGATGTACACGACCCCACTCGAGATGTAGACGATCTCATCGCCGGAGACCTCGAGGTATGTCGAGAGCAGAACCCTAGGAATGAATGCTGAGAGGAACAGAAGAACGAGGAGTAAATACTCCACTCTACGATTGTCCTTTCCTCTCAAACGGGACTGCCCCAACTCAACTCATTTGAGTCTGGGCTGACTTGAAATCTTTATCTCCCTAACCCGGTAAGCGATGAACAAACAGAGTGACCGATGACCGCAATGTCTCAAGAATCCCCCAGCTCACGCATTCATTGGAGCCGAAGCGATCTCCTCTTCACAGCCTTCGCATGCCTAAGCCTGACAATCCAACTCATGCTCGCACCACATACCGCGGTGACCGGCGATATGAGATCCTTCCGGAACGACACCCGAGAGATGATGGTCAAGGGACACCTCTTCGACTTCTACCACTTGACCGACTACGCCTATCCCCCGCTCTGGTCCTGGTGGCTGGTCACCGTCTATCTCCTGAGACCCACACTCAACTACTCCGACGGAATATGGCTAAGCCTGATAAAGCTGCCAACGATCCTCTCAAACATACTCCTCTCATCTCTTGTTTACGCCCAACTCCGCCGTAGAGAAAGAGGTCTCTCCCTCTTGGCTGGATTGTTCTGTCTCTTCCATCCACACCTGATCTTTGTCGGCACAGTCTGGGGCATGTTCGACAGCTTGAGCGCCCTACTCCTGCTCTACTCAACCATCCTGCTCTCTGAGGGCAAGAGTAGAGCCGCAGGCATCCTGATGGGTCTCTCTGCACTTACCAAGCAGTACACCCTCCTCACCATCCCATTCCTCTTCTTCTTGCACGCGAAAAGAGATCCAAGGAAAGCACTTGAGTTCCTGCTCATCCCCATAGGAATCTTCACCCTGGCATCAACACCATACTTGGCATCCGACTTCTCAGCATACATAGAGCAGGTCACATATGGCGTTGCCAATGTGCAGGTGGAGATAAGGAGCAGAAGTGGGAGCCTCTGGTTCGTCATGAGCCTACTCGCACCCCTCCTGTGGAAGGAGATACCTGACTGGCTTGTGAGAATCCAGTACCCAGTCTTCTTCGCTCTTTTTCTACTGATCTTCCTGAGCTACTGCCTCATGAAGAGACGGCATAGGGAGATAGGCTTCTCCACCATGAACTCTGCGGTGTTGATCCCCATCCTGACCTTCCTCCTCTTCAGCCCCGTCATCCACGCCCAATACTTCATTCTACTCGTCCCGTTCTCCGTACTCGCCTTATCCTACATGGATAGATGGAGGAGCATACCTCTGCTTGCCCTGACTGTGCTTCCATCATTGCAGTACGTGATCTGGGACATATGGTTCGACCAGACAACACCCATCCTGATCAGTGCAGACAGAACCATCCGGGAGATATTCCACCTCATACTTGACGGCTGGTTCTGGACCCTCTTCCCGTGGCTGATTCTGATTACCTGCCTCCTCTCCTTAATCCTCATCTTTGAGAGCGAGATCCGGCGATCTAGAAGTGAACCCTAAACCGCCCGGGGTTACCTCCTTCTGAGGAGCTGGAATGCCAGGACGGCGGCAGCAACTACGATAGCAGGCACCGGGTTCTCCGGCCAGAGAAAGCCAAACTCGAAACTTCTCCAACTTAAGGGGATCAGCAGTCTAGGCCCCGAATAGAGTAGGGTGTCAAGAAGAAGATGGCTCAACGACCCAGAAAAGAGGAGGACAAGGCTGCGTCTCAGCTCACCTCCATAGAGGGATGCTACGAACGTGCATAGGAAGAATGCGCCAAGCAGGGAGCTGAACGGCTCAAAAAAGAGTTCAACATACACAGACGTTCCCATCAGACCGAGCGCCCCAATCGGGTACAGCAGGAGCTTGTAGCAGTCGGGAAGAACCGAGCCGAGAAGAAGCAGCTTCCGCTCTCTCCTAGGCAGGCTCACTGAGACTGATGCAAGCCAAGCAACCCCGATGTGGGTAATCCAGTCAGGCAGAGCAGTTCCTCCTCCCAGAATCAAGCCCATACACGTTACGCGATTTGCTGTCGCTGCTCAGCAGATAGTAGACGAGGACAAGCGACCCACATGCCGAGAGATAAAGCCCCATCTTCGAGTAGTGATGAACGTGTACCCAAATCGCCTCAATATACCCCTTCGACGCCAACACCACTCTCCCGTAAACGGTCACATCGTCCCCCACATCTACTCCAGACCCCTCCTTAAGGAGGACCCTAACCTCGGAATGATCAGTCTTCAGGAACAGCATGTTTGAGGTCGAATAGAAGCCTGTAACGGTCCCGCTGACCAGCACCAGCCGACCCTCATACTTCTCTGGATACTCGAAAAGAAAGATGACAGGCACCTCACCCGCCGATTCCTGAGACCTACTGACCCAATGGTTTTCACGGACATTCAAGAGACAGAGAGCGATCAGCACCACAAAAGAAAGGACACCCACCAAGACCCGCCTCCTAGGAAACAAGAAGCCTCACAACCTCCTGGACATCACACTTCGAACATCGAGAACTACACTTCCCACCTTCTCCGCTTATCCGTTTTGAGACGTATCCATGATCGTAGGACCTAGGTCTGTCACAATCGATAAATTGAATCCGCCTCGCACTAACTTTGCAGCAGGAATCCTACTTGGAGAAGCCGATGCGGGTCTTCGTGGTCATCCCGACCTTAAACGAGGCTAGAGGCGTAGGATGGGTCATAGCCAACTGCCACAGAACCCTCAAAGACCTAGACCACGAGATAATCGTCGTCGACGGCTACTCGACCGACGGGACAGCGGAGATCGCCGAGTCCCTCGGCGCAAAGATACTGCACGAAAGGCAGAAAGGATACGGAGCCGCCCTGATGACGGGCTTCAACGATGTACTGCAGAACCAAGAAGCCGGAAAGAACGGAAAATACGAGGACGCCATCATTCTGATGGACGCAGACTCTACCTACGACCCAGCAGACATCCCAAAACTCCTCGCACCCCTAGAGGATAATGGGGTGGACATCGTGATCGGAAACCGGTTCGCAGGAATGAGGAGAGGCGCAATGACCCAGCTGAACCGCATCGGCAACCGCTTCTTCACCATCCTCCTGAACCGGCTATACGGACTGAACGTAAACGACTCGCAGTCCGGAATGCGCGCAATAAAAGCGAAGTCTCTCAGGAAGATGTACCTTGAAGCCTCAGGTATGCCGCTGGCATCCGAGATGCTGATAGAAGCGAAGAAGCGGGGCTTAAGCGTCGTAGAGGTCCCCATAACCTACGGCAAGAGGATCGGACGACCGAAACTACAGCCACTCAGAGACGGATGGCGGATCGCACTCACGATGATGAGGCTCTCCACCGACTTCAACCCAATGCTCACCTTTGGAGGACTGGCCCTCCTATTCCTAATCGTCGCGGCAGGCATGGGGATTGATACGCTGCACGGATGGTACATGTGGAGATATTACGGGTTGAGTACATGGCCCCGACTCGGCTCCGCAATCCTCTCCGCGATGTTCTTTATGACAGCGGTGATCCTATTCTCGTTCGGTCTCCTCCTTGACGCAGTCCTAAGGGTTCTACGCGCGATACGCCAGCTGATGGAAGAGATCCCCGAACGACAACCCTAGCGCGACCGCCCCAGCTTTTCAAGCAGCTCCGAGTAGATTTGAGAAGAGCAGAACGTTGACGCCCTCAAAGAGTCTAGTACAGGGTATAGTACGGGGATAGACCAAGCCCCTCGCCTAGAGGCTTGCCTAAGGTAGTAGATGGAAAGCACCGTCAAGGGAACCGCCAACGTCAGCAACGCCACGAGTAGGAGTTGAAGGACCCTAAGAGAACCGATCAGCATCAAAAGGAATAGAGACAAGAACCCGGCGAAATACAGGTCGTACCTGTGATACTTCTTCGTGACAGGGCTGTCAGGATGCTCATTGCAGAATTTCCCTGCCCCGAGCCCGTATCTCCAAGTCTGGGAGAGAAGCCCACCAAGGCTCTCCCTGTTCCAGTGGTAAACTATTGCGAGAGGCTCGTCTACCAGGTCGTAGCCTGACTTTACAACCCTCCAGAGGAAATCCGTCTCCTCGAACCCACCCCGATAGGACTCATCAAAGTATCCCACCTCAGTGAATACGGTCTTCTTCACGACCATGTTGGTGCTGACCGGGAGCTCATTGAATCTTCTCATGTTCTGCACCATTCTAGCCTCGAACCTCGGCATCACAGGAATCATCGCGAAATGCCCATACATGGCGAGGTAACTACTTGAGTTCCACACATCAATAGTACCACCCACAACACCCACCTTCGGGTCGAATAATGGTCCCAAGAGGCTCTCAACCCAGCGGGCGTCCGGTTTGCAATCCCCGTCAATGAAGATAACGAATTCTCCCCTAGCATCCTTTACACCGAGGTTTCTCGCATAGTTGGGTCCCCTTGCCTCCTCGGTTATTATCTTCACGTTGAAACGCGAAGCTGTCTCCACCGTCCTGTCCTGAGACGCGCCATCAACTACTATGATCTCAATGTTCCTATAGGTCTGGGACTGAAGTGCCTCCAGAACTTTACCTATGGTACTCTCGTTGTTACGCACCGGAATTACGACGGTCACTAGGGGCTCTGCATTCATTGACATGGCGCCATCCTACTTTTGCGATATACTATTTTAGTTCTGTCAAATCAGGCTAAGACTGAAAAGGACGAGTACACCCAGATCTTCGACAATCTGATTCGCAAAAGCAGAACGAGAGGATAACTTCCCTCCGAACGTTCTAGTCCTAACACAGTCTACGATCAGATTAAACGCCAACGCTTGATCTTCTTGCGACAGCAGCCATTGGAGTACACTCCATGATACGAATATCGTCAAGTTCAAGACAACATACAGCTAATGCACAGCCATAACATGAATAGGGTAAGAAATCATCAGCTGCGCTCGTAATGGTGATATTCAGCTCACTCAGGATCTCTACCGTTTGGAAAACATGCTGAAGGTATCAGTCAGATGTCATGGATGGATAGGCGATACTTGGAGGACGGCTGGCTAATACTATGCTTGGTTCCATACGTCACTGACTTCGTGCTCACCTTCGCTCTCTTAGCACAAAGTGGGGATTATGTGAGATTCTTTACATCCAAGTGGCCGAGAGCATGGATAATCGTTAACTTCCTAGTCGCCCTGCTCCTATTCCTCCTCGTCTGGTCTAGGCGCAGAAGACCTCAGAACATTGAGGAACTCAGAGTTGAGTGGGCAAAGCCTAGATCATGGCTTGCAATATCTCTTTGCGTCGGCTTCATCCTCCGTCTTTACGCTGCCTCGGCAATGCACTTCGGAGACACGGATGAGATTGTATATGTCCTTCATGCCCGCGACCTCCACCTCGGACGAGGATTCGTCTACCCGCTTCTCCAGCGGCTCTGGTGGATAGTCTGGAGCATCCTCTTCAACCCAATGCCAGCACCATCAGCTCTGCTCGAGAGCCATCTAACCCCTGATCTCGCCTCCCTGCTCTTCGCATCTCGTTGTCTGAATGTCCTGTTAAGCACCTTCTCGCTAGGTCTCTTGTACCTTATTGGCCGAAAACTGTTCGGCGAACCCACCGCAATCCTAGCAGTGGTCCTTCAGTCCATCAACAGGTTCATGATTACGGGCACCGAGTCACACGCATACTCCGAGAACCCAGGCAACTTCTTCTTCCTACTTTCCCTAGTTCTAATTGTTTACTGGCTTGACTCTGGGGAGCGTAACCGTAATCTTGCATCTTTTCTCAGCGGGGTTGCCCTCGCCTTCTCATTCTCCTGTCGATTTGTGATGGGCATCTTCATTCCCCCAATCCTAGCGATCCTCTTTCTATTGTTTAGACGCTCGTACATCGTTAGATTCCTATTGGGATTCTTGACAGTTGCAGTGGTAGAGGGCTACCTAGAATCCATACCTACGGCTCTTCCCTTTGGCGGAGCCATCTGGCTCATCTACACTAACATTGTGGAGGGAAAGAATGTATGGTGGGGAGTGCAACCCTGGTACGCATACCTGCAATGGATCTATGCGTTTGTAGGATTCGCGATAGTCTTCCTGCCCTATGCTATCCGCAGAACCCGCGCAACCTATATTCTGGGAATTCTGATCCTGCCATTTCTAGGGGTCTTCAGTCTCGTCCCACATAAGGAACTGCGCTTCATATCCTGCCTCTTCCCCCTGATACACCTACTTCTCGCCCAAGGACTGGTGAAGGCTGGATTGAGGACTCCAGCCGTCAGCCTCACAGTTACCCACGCTCTAGCGTATGGGATCCTGATGACGCTACTATGGTAGTAGTCAAGATGCACGATAGTCCACGCCCCACAGCACACCAATGAATGTCATGTGCGGGTAGATCAGTAGGAATAGGAGAGTACCAGCCCCGATGATAGGCGTCCGGGAAAAGCCAGAAACACCCGAGAAATCGGTGGACAATGGGCGGATTACTTCATCTCGTCGACGAGGTTGAACGGCTTACCCCGCCTCAG
>CAZBVH010000043.1:0-3947 GCA_964495315.1 uncultured Candidatus Bathyarchaeia archaeon
GGTATTGTCCTCGCTGCGGCAGGCCGCTCACATGAATTGCTGGCGTGCAGCGTTCATCATGTCCAAGCGTTGAAGAGTCTTGTGTGGCGTAGTACGTTCATCGGGACCTGCCGGGTCTGAAGGTTGACAGCGAGATCACCCGACGATCATTCGCAGACGACTCCCGGAGATTCGGGTGTCGTTCCGACTGGAGCTGTCTTGTTCGGTTGGGTCCTGCCCAGGCGTAGCTCGGTCTGTTTGGTGAAAAGTATATATTCACCAATTCTACCATATTTGGTGTGAGGTGGGGAAATGGTGGAAATGGTGGTAAAGGAAGCTGATCCCCAGGGACGCGTATCCATCCCCATAGAATGGCGGAGAGGCTGGAAGTCCCGCAGGCTAATCCTGATCAGGCGGGGAAGCAGGATCGAGCTGGTTCCGATGGAGGCCACTGCTCCTTCAGACCTCTTCGACTCCATCAAGATACCTGAAAGCGTAGACTTCACGGACATACATTCCATCAGGAAGGCCCTGGCGGAGTCCCGGGAACCTTGAGGTTCTTGGACTCGAATGTCCTCCTTCACGCGATACTTGTCCCCCGGAGGGCGTTGAGGGCGGAGGAGCAGCGGGTCAAGGACGAGGCTAAGGCGACAGTGAAGAGGATAGAGGACGGTAAAGAGGAGGTGGCTACGACCGTAGTGCATCTGTCGGAGGTCGTCAACATAATTGAGAGCGGGCTGAGCCTCGAGAGATCGCTGGGGTTCCTTGCGTGGGTCACGACAAGTAGGAATGTCAGGGTCTATTCCGTCACTGTTGAGGACTATGAGGCTGCGATGTCGCTGGCGAGGGAGATTGGGGTCAGCGCGAACGATGCACTGGCATATCTCTGCATGAAGGCTCGAGAGATCGAGGAGATATACTCCTTTGACAAGCACTTCAATGAATTCAAGGATATCAAAGTACTGCCGAAGGCAAGCGGAACTTGAAGCGGAGGAGACCGACAGACTGCACTCCGTTAGGTTGCATGAATGCTTGCAGTGAAAGAGTCGATTGAGTAAAGGGTTCTCTTAGAGAGGATGCTCGGTATCGACCGTGGCGACGAGGACTGGGCGATGAAGATCGATCAGGTCTTCTCCCTCTCTTTTTCCATCTTCCGTGCATGTCAAAGGGGCACTGTCTTCTAGGTCTTTCCGATCCTGTTTGGACGGGGGTTGAAGCCTGTCAGCGAGAAGAAGGTTCCTGTCAAGACGGTGCGTTGAGGAAGAACTCAACAGGACAGGAAGAGAGGCGTCGTTGGATCGGTGAACGGTCTTTCCTCTAGATGAATACTCTTCTTATTCCGGGGATGGCGTCAAAGTCCTTATCGTTGGAGTATATCTCTGTTGTGCCGGTTCTCAGCATCTGTGCTGCTATGACTAGGTCGTCCCACGCCTCCCACTCCACTCCTGCTTCTTCCTGGAGCTTCTGGGCTGAGACGAGGTCGGCGAAGTCTGTCTCAAGCTTATGAATCGTCGGCGAGGACCTCAGAAAATCTATGAACCTTGGAATAACGTGGGTCCTCTTCTTCCATCGAAGATAGGCGATCACCTGTGCGAGGACTAGGGTGGATGCTGCCACCTCTTCCCCCTTACTTATCCTCTCGATTATCTTGCTAGCGGTCTCGCCGTACCGTTCATCGCCTGCAACATGGTAGATGAAGACATTGGAGTCAATGAATCTCAAACAATTCCTCCGGGAGAAGCCATCGCGCCTCACGTGATGGGATGCTTATGCTCATATCGAGGAGATCTATTCGCCTGCTAGGGATAGCTCAACTTCTTCAAGCTTCACTCTTCTGATTCTTGCTATTCCCCTTATCTCCTCCGCGCTGACGATCCTCTTCGGCGTCAGCTTGATCACTCCTTCAGCGGCCTCAACTGTAAGCCGGTCTCCCTTCTCTAAGGCTAAGGCTTTCCTTATCTCCACTGGAATGGTGACTCTTCCCTTATCCTTAAGTTCCACTTCCAATTTCCCACCTACAAGTGGGTAAAACGCAGTGGGATATAACACTTGCTGAAACCATCCCTTTTTCTCACCCGGTCCTATGAAACTATCCCAAGATGGTTGCTTCGATTGAGTGCGCGAAGTTCTCAAATACGGGGTTTCTGTCTTCTATCTCCTTGAATCCGCGAGTGGTGTCTCAAATGATTTGCAGATATTGCAGACTGATCCATTCAAGTGATGAGTCTTATCCTCTACGAGAAGCTACTAGGGATTTGGATAGCGATTTTCCGAGGTGTGACCGGCACTGGAGATACACCTGTGATATTTGTGGTAGACCAAGCCACTTCAATGGGATCACTTGGTGCGATGAGGCTGAGAAGTTCATCTGCCTGTTCTGTGGTAGAGATCATAGATTCGTTGAAGGGAGATTCTGGAGTTGGGATGCCTACTATGCCATAGGATGCCCCTATTGTGGAGAGCGGCACCCTGCCTTGGACCGATTGGAGTATCAAGGGGAACACCCTTGGCAGATACATTCCGAGATGCTTAGAGAAGAGTCGGGTCTAAGTCCTGAAGAAGAGGCTGGATCCATATACTCAAGTCAATATTCTCTTTCTGAAGATGTTGTCATAGGCGATAAAATGGTTGGAGAGGCGTGGGACAGATTTGCGGATACGTGGCACGGGCGCTATACCGAGTTCGGCGATAAGAACAGGCAATATCTGATCGATCCCCCTCTCTTCAGGGTCCTCGGTCAGGTGGATGGAAAGCGGATCTTGGATGCTGGTTGCGGAAACGGGTATCTCTCTCGATTATTGTCCAAGAGAGGGGCTGAGGTTGTGGGTGTAGACGTGTCAAGAAGGTTCATTGAGATTGCCGAGCGTATCGAGGAGAGGGAACCGTTGAATATTAGGTATCATGTCGGGAGCCTATGCAACCTATCAATGCTGAATGATGGAACGTTTGACGCTGTAGTATCCAACATAGTTCTCGGCGATCTTCAGGACATTGAACAAGCTGTGAAAGAACTCCGCAGAGTCTTGAGGCTGGGAGGTAAGCTTGTCTTCTCAATCATGCATCCTTGCTTCGCAAGTTCACCCGTACACGGATGGGTCAGAGAACCGGTGGATAGTCACAGAAAAGAAGATTGGTTGTATTGGAAGGTTGATCGCTACTTTGAGAGAAGCATGGAAGAATGGAGATACTACGACCTCCCGCCTGTCTACAGCTTCCACAGACCCCTCTCAGACTACATGAAACTTCTCATAAACAGTGGCTTCCGGATCACGGATTTCGAAGAGCCGGTTCCCGAGGAGAAAGACATCGAAGAGCACTACAGAGAGTTTGGCAACGAATGCGATCGCATACCATGGTTCCTTATCATTGGCGCAAGGAAGGAAAGAAGCCAACCCTCGAATTCTCGAGAAATCACATCGATCAACCCTGCACAGCACCAGAATCTGAACTCCACAAATACAAGTCGTCAACACAAGAAATAGAGGAACATATGACAATGAGTAGTGAACGATGGGAAAGCCCCTGCAACTGCAGATAGTTGGAGGAATGTGTCTTGGTTGGTTTTTGGGAGGTTGTGGACAGGGCGACTGCCGGTCCGAAGATGAGCGAGCGGGAGTGGGATTTCCAGGTCTTCTATAAGGCCCAGGAGCTCGTCAAAGAGTATGAGATAGAATGGGATAGAGAGAGTTTCGTCACCAGCGACGATACGTTGGCGGACGCCGTCTTTCAGGCGGGCCTGCACCTCTTCACGGATATTGGGGGCTACTGCCTTGGGACGAGCCGGGTCCTGAAGTTCAGTGAGGTAGAGGTCAGGGAGGCCTTGAAGGCCGCGCCTTCGGCGCTGGTCATAGGGGCTGGTCAGGACGCTCGGACCGTCATTCACCGAGATGTGGAAGATAAGCGGCTGCCAAACATGTTTGGACGCGGTATGGCCCCCTTCGAGGAGGGCGACCTCTTGGCGAGGTTCG
>CAZBVH010000043.1:3957-11859 GCA_964495315.1 uncultured Candidatus Bathyarchaeia archaeon
ACAGGAAACCGTCGACGAAGGGCATCTCTGCCACGGCTTTGGCGAACCTCGCCAAAGCCGTGGCAGAGATGCCCTTCGTCGACGGTTTCCTGTGTCCCAACCTCTTGGAGATTGAGGGGCGAGAGATCAGGACACTGGCTCATGAGGTGCATGCCTCGAAGTACGAGGTCTACTGGGCTAAGGAAGGCGCCAGAAGAGCCTCCCGGCCTGGGCTGTTCATCGGATACTATCCCATCTCCACGAACCCTGCCACCATGATCGCGGCCCTCGACCACGAACTGGGGGTCACGCGGACGGACGGCATCTTCATCACTCCTCTCCCTGAGCTCAAGATCGAGGCCAACCTTCTGGGGGTCACGTCCGCTGTCCTGGATCATGGGTGTGCCGTTCTCAGCCAGCCAACCGCGACTTTGGGGGGCTTCGCCGGCGGCCCCGAGGGAACAGCCATCGTCATGGTCGCCAACTCCATCTACAGCACCCTCGCCTATCGAGCACAGATACTGTGCGGCCCTGATGTAGTTGCCTTGAGGGACGGTCTTCGGAATTCCCCTATGAGCCTCTGGGCGGTCACGCTGGCATTGCAGGCGTTGAATCGCAACACTCACCTCATCGCTGGAGGGGTCATCGGTAGCTTGACTGGAAACGTCGGGACCGAGATGTCTCTCTACGAGGCGATGCACAGGAGTCTAGTCCTCGTTCCATGCGGCTCTATGGTCCTGGGAACCCGACCGTACAGGCCCCTGCGACTGAACATGAGCACCCCATTAGAGGTCAGATGGGCTTATGAGTGTGGTGTGGCAGCCACCAAGTTCAAGCGAGAAGAGGCAGACGAGCTGTCAAGGCAGCTCTACAAGAAGTACGAAGACCAGATGGAGCACCCGCCTCCAGGAAAGACTCTAGTTGAGTGCTACGACGCACAGACGATGACACCTAGAACGGAGTACCTTGCCCTCTATCAGAGAGTCAAACAGGACCTACAGAAGATGGGGATCGAATTCCAGTGAATTCAGCCAGGGAAGAACAATTAAGCCCCTCCCCTTCCGGAGACTGCGAATCGGCAGATGCAGAGCAATACCCGACGTGGATAGGGAAGGACTCAAAGTCGTCCTTTTCATAGGTCAAGGAGACGACGTTTACGGCGCCCTCTCCAGAACCTTCTAGCATGCGGCTATTGCAGTGATGGAAAGAATCAGGGAGTCGGCTTGATTCCTAGCTGTTCGCTCCATATTTTGAGCATGTCTTCCATGGGTTCAACCGTCTCTTTCAGCATTCGGATTATGGGTAGGTGGTAGGGGCACTTCTCCTCGCATTCTCCGCACTCGTTGCAGGATCTGACGGCTGACATCTTCTGCCTCCGCTCTTCCAAGTGGTTCTTGACTATCTCTTCAGACCAGGGGAAGAACCTGAATCCCTCAGGTCCCATTGTCCTGTACTGTTCGCGGAACATGTCTGTACCTAGCACGGTGGGGATTCGAATGCCTTTGGGGCAGGGCTCGCATTCATAGCATATTCGGCAGCGGACATGCTCAAGCCGGGTGGCTAGGCGGTCGACCTCTCCTTTTTCCTTGTTCGTTAGGGTGATGTCCTCTAGGTGTCCGACTAGGGCACCCTCCTCCACTTCCTCGATTGTGGTCGTTCCGGGCACTGCTGTGGCGATGGGCTGGTTGAGCAGCCATTTCAACGCGAGTCGTGCAGGCAGTATTCCTGTGGCCAGGGGCTTCATGATCGTGACGCCCACCCCTTTGCGGTTGCACAGGGGTATGAGCTCTTCCAGCGGCTCGCGTTCCACGATATTCATTGGAACCATGATGATCTCGAAGTCGAAGTCCTCAAGGGCTCTGATCAGGACTCGACTGAGATGGCTTGTGCAGCCGATGTGGCGTATTAAGCCTTGATCTCTCGCCTCGACCAGGGCTTCAAGGGCGCCGCCAGAGCCAACGCGTCTTTCGAGATCCTTCTCGTTCACCAGATTGTGGAGATGGCAGTTATCCAGGTAGTCTGTCTGCAAGCGTTGGAGGGACTCACGGATGTGCTGCCAGGCTTCTTCCCTCGTTACAGCTGGCGTCTTCGTGGAGATGTAGACCTCCTCGCGGGCGCCTTTTAGAGCTGAGCCCACCTTGATCTCGCTGTCCCAGTATCTGCGTGCCGTGTCAAAGTAGTTGACGCCCAGTTCCAGTGCCCGGGTCACTATCTTGGCTGCGTACTCTGTTCTCGAAGAACCCAGTTCACCGCAACCGAGTCCGATAGCCGATACTTCGAGCCCAGTCTTACCGAGCTTACGGTACAGCATCTCTTTCTCCCTGCGGAACATTGCCGAGAACCCAATATTAGCCTATGGTCGTATCTCCAGAATTCCAGAAGAGAAGCTCCAAGGCATCGAGCGTAGCAGTTCCAAACGGGAGGCGTCTTACTGAGGTCTTCTGGCTCTCTGTGAAGGTTGGGATGTGAGGGTGTTTCAGCGTTTTGGGGTAATTCTTCTCTTGAAGGAGATCTCTCTGTACATGTTGTCCAGAGTCTCGAGTGTTTCGCGGAACATCTTGTGATTGTTTTCATGTTCGGCGATTAGTGTCTGGAATATCTTCTTGACCCGCTCATCCGGTGTCGTCTTGGCCATTTCCTGGTACCTCTTCATTCCCTCTGCTTCGAGTCGTTCATGTGTCTCCATCAAGAGCATCAGTTCGTAGATGTCCCTTGCTTCTCCCGTGAATTTGCCCGAAATCTCACGAATCTCAGCGGGGATCTCGGTGAACGTTATTTCCTCATCTGGAGAAATGATGGATGCGACTTCGGAGAGGAGTTCTCTGTGTCTCTTCTCTTGTTCTGAGAATGCGGAATAGAGTTCATGAAGTCGCGGGTCTGGGGTGGACTCCGCTATCCTGCTGTACTCTTGGGCGGTCCACTCTTCTAGGTCCAATAGGTTTTTCAACGTTGCGTTTCTGAGCTTCTCGAGTCTATCCTCGCCTTCTGGATGCTTTTCGATCTGTTCCGGTGGAGCTTCGCCTGCTGGGATGCCCTGTGCTTCTTCTAGGAGTGTTTTTTCGGCAAGCGTGCGAGCTTTTTTCACTCTTTCTTTGAAGCTTTCCAACTGCTTTTCATATTCTTCAAAGGACATTCTGCTCGTCGAGGTATCGATTGTTCGGTCTTTTTCGGTAGGTTCCTCTATCGTCTTCACAGGCGTGGATTCTGGTCTAGGTGTGATCTCGGTCTCTTCCTTGATCTTCTCTTCGGTTGGTGCAAGTCTCTCTATGGCTTCTTGTAGTATCCTTGTTTCAGGGGAGATCTCTCTGATGCCTCTGGGTTCGGTTATTACGGTGGGGAGCTTATCGAGGATCTCCCTTATCGTCTCTCCTTCTACGAAATTTATTGCATATAGCTTGGCTAGTGTTCGGGCGTCTTTGGAGAGGCGAGGCATGGCGACGAGGATTCCTTGGTCGACTTTTACGTCGAATAGTTCAGCGAAGAAGTTGAGTACGGATTCCCTGCCTACCTCGTCGACGCCGCTTGTGATGGTGATGACCGCGGTCTTGCCGCCTCCTGAGGCAACGATGTTGAAGGTGTGTTCCGCTCCTGTGCCCCCTCTGAGCGTGGCGAGGGTCTCCGTCTTGTATCCCATGGACTCTATGAACTCTGCCAGGGGACGCTCCAGTAAGCACTGGGCGGTAACCTCCTCGCGCAGGCTCTCATTGAAGACGTAGCCGTAGACTGGTTTCAGGTCGACCTTATCGTAGGAGAATGTATGGTTGTGATCCGCACACCTGCCAATGACCTTCAGTATGCTGGTATCGCGCTTACATTGGTTGCAGAAAAAGATGTCTTCCACGCGCTGGTAGTCGGTTCCGATAATCCTCAGTTCCTTTTCGCATCTCGGGCAGATGAGTTGTCCTTCCCTGTGGAATTTCTCTTCTTGATCTATACAGCCGCACGCATAATGTTCAATCCTGTCCGCCTTCTCTATGTCCGGTGACTCGCATAGAGGACAGACTTGGCTTACTGAGATCTTGGCGTCACCACATTCCGGGCAGATAGCCTTTGTCGCTACTTTGACTTTCTGATAGAATCCGGCTGAGGCCAGTTCCTCTAGTAGGGCGGTGCTGCTCTCGGGACTGCCTAAGATTCGGCTGACTTCCGGGAAACGATCCTGGTCTTTTCCTAGTGCAGGGCTGATTCTTTCGTGTCCTTGGATTGTCCAGCTGAGCAGATGACGTATATCAGGTCTCTGGTAGAGTTGTAGCCGCTCACCGCTAGATAGAGGTGCCATATCTCTAGATTCCTCCTCTGGCACGTCATGTTCCTACGGGGGTGACCTCTCCCCTATTGTAGATCGTGTATTTGAAGCCTTAGCGGTCACTATATCCTAAAATTTCTCCGTCATGCTTCTACTTATTGACATATATGTGTATTTGGGTCCGGGGTGAAAGCGGTTGGGGTTTGTCACGGGCATTCCGAGAGAGAAAGTCTGCTTCTTATGCTTATGGAAGACCTCAGAACAAGATCCCTCGCACAGGCTAGAGCATTACTCGAAGAGCTCTTGGCACAGCCTTGGAATTCTGAAGCCGCAAATTACTGCAAGTGAAGTATGGCCTCAACGCAGGGCATTTGGAACGTAAGAAAAGAGAGTCAAGGTTGATGAAAAGATGAGCGCGCACCAACTAGCCAATCACCAATCATAACATCGGCCAAATGGCAGCCAGTGCTCGAATACAAGGTGCGAGCTAAAGAGTGAAGCTTTTCAACAGTGTTTTCCAAGGCTCTACTGGCAGTTGTCCGATGATGAGACCCATTGCATCGACTTTGGAATGAGATGTGTGGCGAGCAGCCGAGGATACCGCCCTGCACGCCACTATCGAAGAATAGTAGCCTTCCTAAATGCTTCAGTTGCGCTTCTTGCCGTATCTCCGGCTCTGTGTAGGATTTGCCTTGCCATCTGGTTGTGTCGCTTGAGGAGAGGTTTCTCCCAGAGAAGATGGTAGACACCGACCTTGGTAACCCCGACTGGGAAATGCAGATTGAATGAACCTGTCTCTTTCTCTTGATCTCTGCTCCATTTTCGCCAGTGTCTGATTTCTTCAGATGGATGGTCCCCTTTCTCGCTCTTTCCATTGTGTTCAGAAAGGGATCGCTTGAGAAGGCTGCTCGCAATGTTTAAGGCTGTTCTCAAGGGAGTCTTCGTGGTGCGGGC
This sequence comes from uncultured Candidatus Bathyarchaeia archaeon, assembly GCA_964495315.1. Lineage (GTDB taxonomy): Archaea > Thermoproteota > Bathyarchaeia > RBG-16-48-13. Next base: position 9,137 of record CAZBVH010000043.1, read on the forward strand.
GTCTGCTGTTGAGGAGGTTGAGAAGATGGCTTGGGGCGCGATGAGCATCTTCCTCTCAGTTCTAGGTGTTGTCTTCTTGTTCTTGAGTGCGGGTGTTGCCTATGCATCTACCCAGACCTTTGCTACCTCCACAAAGCGGGAACTACAGTCGAAGTCGGAGACATTGTTTGACGAGCAGTTTGATTTGGATGTCGAGGATTACAAGGCTCTTCATTTCACTCTGGACAAGGGAAGAAAAGTTACCGTCAAGTGGGATTGGTCAGTAGATGAAGACTATGAGATCAATTGGTACCTTCTTGAGGATGAGGAGTACGAGAAGTGGAGGGATGAAGAGGACTTCAGTCACATAGCCGATGCCAAGAACTCCTATGAGGACAGCGGTGAGGTGGTTCTGGAGGATGGTGACTATGTCTTTCTCTTCAATAATGCGGAGAATGATGAGGAAGTCTCGACATCGTTTGAGGCGACGATAGAGTGGGAAGTAGAGGTTGTAATTGAGTCGAAGAGGAATATGGTGGAGGAATGGTTTCCTTACGTGTTGGCATGTGATGTTTTGTCTTTCCTGTCTTTCCTTGGGTCATTGTTCTCAAGGGGAGGCAGGGTTCCAGAAGAGGAACCTCTTTAACGACGATGGATTTTTTGAGTGTTTTGAAGGGAACTAGACGCTACTTGTGTCTGTGAATTCCGTTCTTCTCGTGATTCGGCCTGTAACAATCTCGAGTAGTCCATCGGTGTACGAATCTTTCGCGGAGTTCCTCATGCGTTCCGGTGTGACTAGCATGAGTGTGAACCCTGATACGGTTGTTTACGCTCGTCGGTTGGTCGCGCCGTTGGAGCGGGAGATGCTGCTTGAGAGGATCTTCGCGATCGACCGTGGCGACAAGATTCAGGAAATTAAGATCGGCTAGACTGAGGTCTGGTTATCTCCTTTCTCTCTTTTGCAGGCAGCTTTCTGAACTCCTTCCAGATGCCTTCTCTGCCAGCTACTCGTTCTTCAGGTAGAGCGCGCCAAAATCAGTTAGCGTTTCAACGCAGTGGTATCATACCCAAGTCTCTCATCTGTTATCTCGTTTGTTATCTCTGGGCGCGCAAGTGGACGCTAGAGTTGGGTTCGCTGTCAACAGATTGATTAGTGCGTGCGGGCTTAGGACGGATCTGGAGGTATGTTCTTGGGAAGATTGGATGGTAGAGTGGCTATTATTACAGGGTGTGGAAGGGGCTTCGGTGAAGCTGTGGTCAAGTTGTTCGCAAGAGAGGGAGCCACGGTTTCTATCTGCGATATCATCCCTCTTAGGGAGTTGGAGGAGAAGGTTGGTTCGAAGGTAGAGGCTATGGGGAGATCGGTTCGATGCTTCCAAGTAGATGTTTCAGAGGAGGGACAAGTGAAGGCTATGGTCAAGGAGACGATAGAGAGGTTTGGGACCGTTGATGTCCTTGTGAACAATGTAGGGATAGCCGGACCGACGAAGGACTGTTGGGAGATTACCTTGGCGGAGTGGAACCGGACGCTATCCGTCAACCTTGGCGGTACCTTTCTATGCACGAAGGCGGTTCTGCCGGAGATGATTCGAAAGAGGCGTGGCAGAATCATAAACCTAAGCTCGATCACGGGGAAGAATCCGATGCCTCACAGGACACCGTATGCTACATCGAAGATGGGCTTGATCGGGTTCACCCGTACGTTGGCGACAGAGGTTGGAAGATACAACATTACAGTGAACGCGATCTGCCCAGGGGATCCCGGCGGGGAGAGGAACGTGGAAGTGGAAAGAGACAGGGCCAAGCACTTGGGCAAGCCATTTGATGCCGACCAATATCGAATACAGATCGATGAACAGAGGAAGATGGGAGTGCTGGGAGGACGATACCTGATTCGTGAAGGGTTCGTTGAAGCACTCATCACGCATGAAGATGTGGCACAATTAGCACTGTTCCTAGCCTCGGATGAGGCTGGCAGGATCACGGGACAAGACATCAACGTTTGTGGTGGGGCGATCATGTGGTAGAAAAGAGAGCATTCGCTTTCTCGCTCCATAGTGTGCACTGGCTTGATTACTCCTTGGGCTCAACTATCGTGCCGTCAGCTCTGACTGTTTCTCCTCGGTTCTCCCGGGGCTTCTCGGAACCATATTTGGGCGCTACGCTTTCTGTCTTGGAGAGAGGAGAATTCTGGAAGAGAAGCTTCAGGGCGTCAATCGCGGTGCCCCAGACTGGGAGAGGATGATTGATTGGGCTTCTGATACCCGCCTTGAGAGGTTTCTAATATCCTACGCAATGCAGATAGTATTCAGCGGTGTAGGGCCCCACATGTCTGAATCGTTTCCTCAGTAGTTTGGGGGCATCTCCGCCTTTGATCTGCCTTAATGATGCTAGGAAATTTGAGAAAGAGCCCTGCTCTTTCCTTATTCTCTGGAACTCTTTGGCGTTGTAGAGGATACCTTCCACTTTTCTGCTGTTTCTGATCGCATTCGGGTTTCTCATTATCTCAGGTGTCTGTGTCTTGACCAGCTTGTTGATGTCGAAGTCATGGAAACCCGTCCTGTATTTCTGCCAGTTTTCTCGAAGCGTGCCCCAGTTTAGTCCAGCCTGCAAGATGCAGAGACATAGGATTTCAAAGTATTCTTGGTCGGATTCCGGTTTCTTCCCAGGTCTGCATCTGCTCTTGTCCTCTTTTGCGTAGATGCATCCCCAGGGTGCCCTGTGTTCTCCACTCATCACAGTCT
>CAZBVH010000044.1:0-5221 GCA_964495315.1 uncultured Candidatus Bathyarchaeia archaeon
GATCTAGTACGGTCTCGTGGGCTCGGAGATGTGTATAAGAGACAGCTGGAAGGCTCATCAAACAGGTACACGTCTGCTTTGCGTAGCATCGTTGCGGCTATCGCAGCTCTCTGGAGTTCTCCACCGCTCAAGACTTCCATCGTTCGATCGAGGAGTCTCTCAAGCTCAAGCTCTTCAACGACATGATCGAAGTCGTTCTTCTCATCGACCTTTCGCAGGAGATCCCCAAGCTTTCCCTTGGCGACTAGCGGGAGTCGGCTTACATATTGAGGTTTATGGACGACTCTGAGTTTTCCTTGGCTCAATGCCTGAAAGTAGTCCTGGAGGGTTGATCCTCTGTAGAACTGGATTATCTCGTCCCAGTCTGGCGGCTGTTCGTATCTGCCTAGGTTCGGTTTGATCTCTCCTGAAAGTATCCTTAGAACCGTGGTCTTGCCGCCTCCGTTCTTTCCGATGAGCCCCGTAACCTTTCCGGCGGTGGGGGTTGGAAGTCTGAAGAGCTGGAACGTGTTCGGGCCGAACCTGTGGCTGCTCTCTTTCTGCATCTCGTCAGGAAGGTTCACTATCATTATGGCATCGAAGGGGCACTTCTTGACGCAGATTCCGCAACCGCTGCAGAGGAATTCAACGATCAAAGGTTTCTTGTCTTCCTGGTCAAAGACGATCGCCTCCACTTTGCTGCGAACCATCGGGCAGAACTTCCAGCAGACTTGTCCGCAGTCGTCTGGTCTGCATCTGTCTCGATCCAGAACGGCAACCCGCGTCATACAGCGTCACGTGTTTCAGGTCTTTCTCACGCTAGAGATACTGATCATAGATTTGAACATGTTTCCTGACAAGCCTGAAAACCTTATATCTGGAGGTACTCCTTGAGCTTCAGACCGGAGGATTCTAAGTTGAGCACGGAAGACGATGAGGAAGATTGGTGGGAAGACGAAGAGGAAGACTGGGAAGAAGAGGAATGGTGAAGCTCTCATCTCTTGACACCTGTGCAAGGGAACCCCGAGTACGGATCGCTTGAAGGGCATGAATGAGAAGGTTAAGAGTCTCATCAAGAATTCGCTTCTAATCCTAATTGGATTCGCCATACTCAGTTGGCTGATTTGGTACACAGGTCCAGAGCGGCTTCTTGCTTCCCTCCTCTCTATCTCTCCCTCTTGGGCGTCTGTTTCGATAGTGCTCGTTCTGGTCTTCTACTGGTTTCGTGCCTTCCGCTGGACACTCCTACTTAGACCGGTTAAGGATCGTGTTTCGGTGTCAAAGGCGTTCTGGATAACCTTGATCGGCTACATGACTAACTTCCTTAGCGGTACAAGGGTAGGAGGGGAATTCCTGCGAGCTTTCTTGATGAAGCTTAAAGAAGATGTCGGCTTCTTCGAGGCGTTCTCGTCGGTGTGCGTAGAAAGAGTCCTAGACCTGCTGGGAATCGTAGCGATAGGCGTGATCTCAATCTTTCTTATCCCACCGAGTGTCAACCTTCCAAGATGGTTTATGGAGAGTCTTCGTCTCGTCGGTACTCTGGTCCTTGTTGCTCTTGTGGGACTAGTTGCCGGGACTCGCAAGGAGCAAGCGCTTTTGGGCTTCCTAGGGCGCGTCTTGAGCCTCATCCGATTGCCTGAAAAATGGAGGATGCAGCTGTTGGACTTCTCCAAGGCTCTAATCATGGGAGCCCGTGGAATAGGCGGCGATCCAGCCTCCATCGTTCTGATCTTCTCCTCAACGATGGTCATCTGGCTCCTGCAAGCACTCTCGATCTACGCGATGTTTCTGTCTTTCGGCCTTGGCCTCCCCTTTAGATTGGTGTTGCTCGGATCAATGGTTCTGCAGCTGACATTCATATTACCTGCTCCACCTGGGCTGGCAGGAACCTACGAAGGAGCGTTCGTGGGCATATTTGTTGCTCTGGGTCTCAGGATAGAGGAGGTCTTACCTATGAGCCTACTCAATCACTTCATCTTCCTCTCTCTGATCTCGCTACTCGGTTGGGCGGGCATGGCAAAGATGGACCTCTCCCTCGAGCAATTGAGAAATATTCGGAAGCAGTAGGACCTCTTGAGCACGAACGATGACTCTTGCACCTAGTTCACAGCGAGGGAGTGGATTGCGGCGGCTACCTTTAAGCAAAGTGAAGATAGAGGAGGTGGCTGAGCAGATACTTTCTGGCAGCCTGATTGCATACCCCACAGATACAGTCTATGGGCTAGGTTGCGACCCTTTCAACCCCGCCGCGGTAACCCGACTCAAGAAAGCAAAAAGGAGAGGCAGAAAGCCCCTTCCCCTACTAGTAGGATCCTATGAGATAGCGGATAGGCTCGCATACTTCTCTCCTGACGCAAGACTGCTTGGTCAAACATTCTGGCCAGGGCCACTCACACTGGTCGTCGCCGAGAAAGTAAGATTCCTCGACTCGATAACATGCGGCTCAGGGGTCGTAGGGCTACGTGTGCCAAATCACCCGTTTCTCCTGAAGCTCCTCCTACTACTCAAAACTCCTCTCGTTGGAACCAGCGCGAATATCTCTGGCGCCCCTTCTTCCACCACGGCGGATGAAGTGGAGCGGCAATTAGGTTCAGAGGTAGACCTGATCCTTGACGGAGGGAGAAGCAAGACACACCGGTCATCTACCGTAGTTGATGTTTCTGCTCAAGAGCTCAGGCTTCTCCGCACCGGCATCATACCCTTTTCCAAGATCAAGAAGACTCTCCACACTCAAACAGCGTAAGGAAAAGGCTCCTATAGCCCCTCAACCCAATGAACAGTGGGCTCTTCAATGTTGCGAGATTTCAACCTTCTCATCTCCACATTTAGGAGAAGAGAGAATGAGGCGTGCACCGAGATCTGGTACATCTTGGAGACACTGGGCGATCCTGACTCCCAAGTTGAGCCCTCGGGCATACCTGGGCTTATTCTCGCTAGAACCTTTCTCAACCCATTCCAGGTTATCAGAAGTCTTCGAGGTATCTTCCGCAAATCTCCTGAAGAGCTCCATTATGTCCTCAAGGTGATACCTGTCGAAGAGGTTGTGGAATCTGACCTTGAAGAACTCTCCGCTCTAGGCGAAAGACTTGAGTCAAAGATCAGACCTGGCGAGACATTCCGCATAACCGTTGAGAAGAGACACAGCAGCCTAGACCGGAAAGATGTAATCAGCACAGTTGCGAGGAAGATCGATCGTGAAGTTGACTTGGAATCCCCCTCCAAGATCGTATGGTTAGGAATACTGGGCAGAGTGGCCGGCGTTTCTGTCCTAGGTCCAGATGATGTCTTCTCGTTGGAGATCGAGCGAAGAGACTCAATGTAAACAGAGCGAAAACGGAATGCAAAGAGAGACATTCCACAGGTTACCTCTTTGCGACCAGCAGGGCTCCTCTCTCTATTATGAGCCCTCTCAAAGCCTCTTCTCGGCTTAGTCCCCCCCTAGTTTCCGTCTCAATCTCCGTCTCGCTGACTGAGAAGACTTCCATCAGATGCCTCAGTTTCCTCTCGTCCTTTATCTCCAAAGCGGAGTCTTCTCTAGTGAGTTCAAACTGTCTTTGGAACCGCTCTTGAAAATCCGTAGCTTCAGTCTCTGAGCGCGCCAATATGACTAGGCATACTCTTTGGGTTGCATCACTTATTCCGACGAGTTGGACAGCTTTACCTATCTGGTCTTGACCTGAGACATAAAGTAGGATCTCCATAGGCAGGTCTCTGGTGATGTTCGTTCTTGCATGGAAGGCGCTTATCGCGTTGATAGCCGCATAGTACACGTGCTGCCATCCAGCCACCGAATCGGCGTCGAAGACTTGGGCCGCAAGATCCCGCATTTGTATCCTCTCAAACATCTTCTCAACCTCGATTCCTATTTGGCTGAAGAATCCCGCGATGAGGAGGTATCTCTGTTCATCCTTGAGGTATCTCAACATCCGCCTGACCCTCACAAAGGCATATCTACGATCAACCATTTTAGAGTGTCCAAAACGTCACCATCCATGCTTGGGATCTCGCTCAAGTCGAGTTCAAAACGGCGAATGAGGGGTCTTCGCGCAATCTATATGTAACCTACTTCAACTTAGCTTTTCAACTAGACGATAGAAGCTAGGCTGGAGGTTCTGCTCTCACCTGAGGTGATCGTCGTGGCATTGATCCGAAACAAGAAGCAGTTAATCGAGAACGGTCGAACCGAACGGGACAGTATCCTCCGAGACGCGGTCCTATGCTGTATTGAAGCCGGGATAGCCTCTGTTGATCCCAAGACCGTCCTTGAGCAGAGCGTTGTCCTGGAGGGTGACCGGCTCAAGATAAAGGACAAGACATTCAACCTCCGTAGCTTTGGTAACATCTTTGTCTTGGGTGCAGGAAAGGCAAGCGGAGCGATGGCCGAATCGGTCGAACGTATTCTCTCGGACCGTATCACCGGCGGAACTGTGAACATCCTGCAAGGAACCCGATCGAGATATCATACCGAAAGGATTGACCTCGTCGAGGCAAGTCATCCTATTCCCGGAGAATCAGGGGTTGAAGGGGCGCGGAGAATCATGGACATTGCCAACCGAGCAGGAGAAAAAGACTTGATCATCTTCGTCTTGTCGGGCGGAGGATCAGCCCTCCTACCCCTACCTGCGACCGGAGTATCTCTTGGAGAGAAGCGAGAACTGACCGGCTCTCTTCTGAAGTCTGGGGCAACGATCAACGAGATAAACACCGTAAGAAAACACCTATCTTCCATCAAGGGAGGGCAGTTGGCTAGAGCCGCCTATCCGGCAACGATCATCGGACTTACGATCTCCGATGTCGTTGGAGATCCCCCAGACATGATCGCGTCTGGTCCCGCTGTTCCTGATCCGACAACCTTCCAGGATGCGAAGAACATCCTCGTCAAGTATGGTCTTTGGGAGGGGGCGCCGGGATCAATCGTTGCCTACATTGAGAATGGCCTGAAGGGTTTAGCGAAAGAGACTCCGAAACCTGGCGATGAAATCTTTCGAAAGGTCTCAACGTTTGTTGTCGGTAACAACCAGTCCGCTCTGGAAGCCATCAAGAAGGAAGCCATCTCGCGAGGGTTCAATGTGATGATTCTCTCAACGTTTATTGAAGGGGAGGCACGGCATGTTGGCACGGTTCTGGCCTCGATCGCGAAAGAGGAATCTCGCTTCAACGAACCGGTAACGAAACCTGCATTTTTATTACTCGGAGGCGAGACCACAGTCACGGTGGTCGGCAACGGAAGGGGCGGCAGGAA
>CAZBVH010000044.1:5231-11727 GCA_964495315.1 uncultured Candidatus Bathyarchaeia archaeon
AATCAGGAGCTTGCTCTGTCCTCGGCCTTCGGAATTCAAGGCTTAGAGGGAATTGTAGTTGCCTCGGTTGGGACCGATGGTATCGACGGCAACTCGGAAGCTGCAGGGGCAATCATCGACTCTAACAGTCTCAATAGGGCGCTGGAATGTGGTTTGGAACCGCGTAGGCTTCTAGTGAACAATGATTCTGCAGCGTTCTTTGAGGCAATCTCTGACTCAATACTGACTGGTCCAACAGGGACCAATGTGAACGATGTGATGGTTGTTGCCGTCTCCTCAGATTCTCCTTAGCCTGCCAACATTTCACGTAGTGCTTCCCTGTGCATTGGGGTTCCGATTCTGACCAAGAATGGTGCCTCGTAGGATCCATATCTGACAACAGCTTCTCCTGGGTCAAGCGTTCTCAGACAACGTTCCAAGCCATTGCCCGCAAGCTCGTCGTTTTCTATCGGTCCCAGAGTTTCTCTCATTCTCTTTACGTCGTCCTCGTAAAACAGGCAGTGATTGATTATCGTGTTACTGTTCGCAAGGACATTCTTGCTGATCATTGTGGGGCGTGTTGCCATGGTTACCAGGCCGATCCCATACTTCCTTAGCTCCACTGCAAACCGCTCAATGATGTCCATTCTTGAACTCCGATCTGATGCGATCCTTTGTGGGGCTATATGTTGGGCTTCATCAATCAGATAGATGAGTCTTAGATCCGTTGTCTCTCCCAGTTTTCGGGCATGTTTCTCAAGCCTCCTGCTGAAGAGTTGGCTGAACAGATTCTTGGGTCGATCATCCATGAAATTCGATAGGTCAATTATCGTGATGAAAGGTTGGAACAGACTTGCCGGATCAAGTCGGCTCTGCTCTGAATCGAATACTCTTCCACATCTTCCGGTTGCGAAGATCTCGATGCGGGAGCAGATCGATTCTGAGCTCTCAACCCACCATTTGATTCTCTTCATCTCCTCCCCTGGGTCTCTCAGTTCTCTGATGAGGTTTGAGATTCTCAAGGTTTCTCGCTTATTGTAGCATTGTTCTAGTGCCAAGCGAAGGGTCCTGGTCTGTGTCGGCGAGAGATATTCGCCCCAGGTTACTTCGATGTAGTCGTCTATTGTGTCGATCCATTCTTCGATCTGCTCACCTAGATTGAGACCCTTATCAAGTTCGAAGGTAGGTATTGCCAAATCTCTCCCTGGAACCAGGACTTCAGCTAGAGGAGAAAACTTGGGTAGCGTTTTTGTATACTCGCCCGTTCTGTCAAGTATCACTACCGGAATCTTGGACTTTGAGAGTTCTAAGGCTAAGATCAAACCGGTTGTGGTCTTTCCGGAGCCGGTAACGCCGAGGATGCATAGGTGTCGTCTCAGCTGGCTCCTGCTTATCTCGAAGCTTCCTACGGGTCTCTCCATGCAATCCAAGATGAGCCCGATCGGAATCCCTTTCTCCCTCCCGTCTAGAAGTTCCTCCTGAGAGGGTGTTCTCATAGGAGCGGAGAGAAGCCTGTAGTTTCTCCTGTTCTCTAGATCGTAAGGATAGAGAAAACAGGAGAGTTCTGAGGAAGTCAATACTTCCCCTAGTCCTTCCACTTCTCTAGTTAACATCTCCCTGTTCACTCTACGCCAGTCCGAGATCTCCGAAGCTCTCATGGATCCCTCCCGCGTTGAGGTGGTCCAGCGAGGATTCTCACCGCTGGTCTGTTGAGAGAGGCAGGCTTCTATCCTAGACTTCAACGATGAAATCGTCAAAGTGTCCTGCCCTGCCTCTGCCTCGAGCAGCCTCAGGTATAGTCTGCAATTCCACGCGCCTACTCGACAGGCTTCACGGAACCGTTCACCGAAGAAATCTATCCCATCCCTTTGCGGGTAACGATTCTCAGTAAGGTCGATGGGCTCATAGATGATTGAGAGATCCAGACTCCCATCCGTCACTATCTTTGAGAGCTTATCGATCGCCGGTCTTGTGTTCAAGATGCCATACTCTGAGTGAACGATTTGCAGGACAGTACTCTTCACCTGTCCATGTCGCCGATTAGCAGACAATGGCAAATCAGATTCAGGCTTCGAGTCTGGACCAGACTCTCTAGGTCGAAGGAAAGATCTAGCAATCTCCCTCGGATCCGTAATGGTTTGTAACTCAACGAATCCCTCGTAGATTGACTCGTAGGTTCCTTTGAACTCCTCGACTTTTCTTCTCATCCAAGTAATGAGATCTCTGACTTGAGTCTGCTTCCCATGATAGTCTTCTTCTCCAATCTCCCTCCTCCCTGTGAGGCAGAATATGGGGGATGCCTTTTCCGTCTCGATTCTGACCTCGATCGATCCTGAAAGATGTCTATTGTGGAGACATAGAGCTAGATCCACCTTTGTCTTCCCTAGTACTCCTAGATGGGCGCGACTTATCTCCAGAAAAGCGTATGCTCTCAGGGTTCGCCCGCTTGAGAGAACAAGTGTCGAATCATCAATAAGACACGAATCAAACCTTTCTAAGATTGCGTTCTCCAACTTCTCTCCTAGATTATTGCGATAAGCGTATTTAGTCGCCAATACAATCTAGGTCCGTTCTAACCTCAGGTAAATGAGAAGACTCCTGTACAGTTTCGTGGCGCTTGAAACGGACATCGGATATGGGTTGGCATCGCTAAGGGTCTCAAGCCTCTCATAAGAAAGTGTTGATCATGCGCAAGGAATTGTTCGCCGCGGGAATGCTTTTGCTACTGATCGGCTTCACGACATTTCTGCAAACTCGCACCGTCGACTATTACTGTCGAAGCCCGGGAGGCGAGTTGGTTGAGATGGTGATTCAGCCGAGGTCAGAGTATAGCCAGCGTATTGGGATCTCTGATTCAAAGACCAAAGTTGAGATAGAAGTCACAGCTCATCAGAGGGCAATCGTAAAGGTCAGGTCACAGGAGCAATCGATATTCAAGCGTGTAATAGGCCCGGGAAGTTACTCGTGGAATGTGACGCTCGCAGAAGCCGCGGGCAGATACAGCCTCATAATAGCAAACCCAAACAGGTCCACATTGCACATTCATCTCCTGCTTCGGTTCTATGTATTGTCCACGCGGAAAGAGAGTCCTTATGCAGCCGCATCTTGTCCTGTAGTCCTCTTCGGTCTCTTGATAACACTCGTTGGGGTGGGATATGCTCCTACAAGTGCCAATCTCTTTGATGGTTCACTGTACTTCTTTGGGACTGCGCTTTTCCTGCACATAATGGGGTCTATCTTCAGGGTCCCTCCATTCTTCTTCTCCGCACTTCTTACTTACATCTCGGCGTATACCGTTCTTTGCTTCAGCTTACTATTCCGGTGGACGCGTTCGACAAGGCATACTCTATCCTGGAGAAATCACTCTGCTGCAATTGCAGCGTGTTTGTCAGCTCAGACTTTGACCGCGGCGTTTCTGGTGCCTATCTACATTGGGAGAACTGGTTTGATAACCGAACGAGAGACCACTCATGATATTGTCGAAGCGAATCCACTGCTTGGCGTCTGCGATCACCTTGAACCTGGAACCGACGAGAACGCGATCAGAGACCACTTTGAGCTGATAAGATCTCTAGGCGCCAATTGGGTCAGGCTAGACATGAGTTGGGAGCAGATTGAACCGTACAAAGGCGTCTGGAGCTTCGACTTCTGGGACTCGCTTGTAAGAATATCTTCTCACTATGGCTTGCGGATCCTCCCAGTCATTTCACGAACACCGTGCTGGGCTTCCTTACGCCCCGATTCAGATACATATCACGCCTATCCACCTGCGGACATCGGCGATTTCCGAGAATTCCTCCAAAAGGTTGTGGAGAGGTACGGTAGGAGAATATACTATTGGGAGGTTTGGAATGAGCCTGATGCTCAATACTGGATGGGCTCGCCTCAAGAGTATTGCAGGCTTCTTCAAGAGGCAAAATCTGTACTCAAAGCCTTGGATCCCGCTGCCATAACGGTCTTGGGAGGGATCTCCTGGACCGGTCTATCCTTTCTCGAGGAACTCATAACTCTCAATGCGCTAGATGCTGTGGACATAGTCGGCATTCACCTCTATGGTCAAGACGCAGATGAAGTACTCAGGCGATTCGAACGCCTTCAGATTGTCATAAACCAATCAGGAATAGCTAAACCCATCTGGATTACTGAGATAGGATATTCAACCTCATTCGGGTATGAAACGGAGAAAAGGCAGGCTGAGTTTCTGGAGAAGACGTTCACCGCACTCAGCACAAATCCTAGAGTCCAAAGAGTCTTCTGGTATGAACTCAAAGACAGCGGTCTGATTCTCTTTTGGCCTGAGCACAATTTCGGTCTAGTCAGATTCGACATGATCCCCAAAGCATCGTTCAAAGCATACTCGAGAATGGCGAGAGATTTTGTTTCCGGAGGCTTGTACGAGATACGAAAGACTTAAAGCAGTGGCAAACTATGGCGCTCTTCGAATCGAGAAGTGTGTGAATTTGGCAGAAGAAGTTGAATACGTCAAGGTTGGTGACTTAAAACCATACCTTGGAAAGGTATACCTGAAAGCGAAGATTGTTGAGATCGGTGAACCTCGTGAAGTCTCAGGAGGAGAACATAGGATTTCCGAGGCCTTGATTGGGGACGAAACCGGTTGCATCTACCTATCCCTCTGGGACGACAACATCGAACAGTTCAAGATGGGAGACGCGGTTCACGTTGAGAACGGGTACGTCTCTGTCTTCAAGGAATCCATGAGGCTGACGGCTGGAAAGTATGGGACAATCACCAAGACCGAAGAAGAACTCCCAGAAGCGAGTACCGATAACAATCTCTCAAACCAACGGGTTGAGCAGAGACCGCGAAGATCCTTTGGCAGCTTCGGTGAGAGGTTCGGCGGGGACTATCGACCACGCGGATACGGCGGGGATCGCGGCAGAAGAGGAGACTGGAAGAGCGGATACAAGAAGAGACGCTTCTAGCAACCTTAGAATTCCAGGGTTCCCACAGTCGAACGTTCATTGATGTTCGACCCAGTATACCCTTACCTTTTTTGGCAACCACTATCTACTGTAAGGAATGGGGTATCCCCCTCCGTTTCTGCTTCTGAGGTTACATGTTAGGTGACCCTATGTTTGAGGACAGAGTTGAACTGATTGACGCAGCCTTAGGCCGTAAGGGCGTGGACATATGGGTGCGGGGAGGATCGCTAGTCAATGTGCTGACGGGAGAGATTCTTGAACAATGTGATGTTGCGATTTCGAAGGGTCGAATCGCGAGCGTCGGTGTCTCTGAAGTGAAGACCAAGGACGATACCTTGATTGTAGACGCTGAAGGTTTCTACATACTTCCTGGGCTCATAGACGGACACATCCATGTTGAAAGCTCCATGCTTCGCCCAATCGAGTTCTCCCGGACGGTATTGCCTTCTGGAACCACAAGTGTAGTGATCGATCCACACGAGATCACTAACGTGTTGGGCTTGGAGGGCATCCGATACATGCTTGAAGAGTCTGAAGATCTTCCTCTCAAGTTCTTCGTTCAGGTCCCCTCTTGCGTCCCTGCAGCTCCTGGCCTGGAGACCTCAGGTGCCGAGATCAATGAAGAAGATGTGGCTGAAGCGCTGAAATGGCCGCGTGTCGTTGGGCTTGCCGAGGTGATGAACTTCCCTGGGGTCTTGTCGAAAGACTCCAGAATACTCGGCGAGATAAAAGCCACCCTTGAAAGTGGAAAGATCGTTGAAGGTCATGCCCCCGGTCTCAGTCTGCGTGAACTTAATGCCTACGCTTCAGCTGGAATCAAGGGAGACCACGAGTCAATCTCAGGCGAAGAAGCGATAATGAAACTGCGGCTTGGAATGGCTCTGGAAGTCCGAGAAGGCTCATCAATGAAGAACTTGGAGACCATAATGCCATCTCTCTTGACTCTTAACGTTGATCTGCGTCAATGCATCCTTGTAACCGACGATAAGCATGCGGACGAACTTCTTTCCGAAGGACACATGGATCACCTTCTCCATCACGCGATCTCACAAGGCGTGGATCCTGTAAAGGCAATACAGATGGCTACAATCAACGTTGCAGAACACTTCCATCTCGAAACCGAGATCGGGTCCATTTCTCCGGGACGCTCAGCGGACCTCCTACTGGCCAAGAGCTTGGAGAACCCTAAGCCCTCATATGTCTTCGCCAGCGGCCGCCTGGTAGCGATGAACGGGAAACTGACCTCCAAGATGCCGTCCTTTCAGTGTCCCGAGGCCATCAGAAGGAGCATCCACCTTAGACAGCAGGTTCTCCCCACGGACTTCAGAATACCCGTCACCTCAACCTCCTCCTGTGTCGATGTATTGGTTATTGGGGTTGAAGACGGCGAGGCCTACACCCAGAGGCTCATACGACGGCTGAGAATCGAGAACGGCTCGTTGGTCCCTGATCTTGACGGAGACGTCCTCAAAGTATCGGTGATCGAACGCCACAAAGGCACAGGCAATATCGGCTTAGGGTTCGTTCGGGGTTTCAGGATCAGAAGAGGAGCAATCGCAAGCAGCATCGCCCAC
>CAZBVH010000045.1:0-11373 GCA_964495315.1 uncultured Candidatus Bathyarchaeia archaeon
TATCTGGGTGGGTTCAATATCGATGTGAATGAACTTCCTACTCCTGGTATAGACGTCGAGGGCCCCGGTGTGTCGGTCCGAGAACCGGCAGCCGACCCCGAGCACCAAGTCGGATTCGAGGAAGGTCTTGTTTCCGAGGGGAGTACCACACTGTATTCCAACTTGCCCAGCGTAGAGGGGGTGGTCCGGTCTGATTCCTCCTTTGCCCATCACGGTTGTGACTACGGGTACTCCGAGATACTCGGCGAGCTCGACGAACTCCTTCGTCGCATCCGCGCGGATGACCCCTCCGCCGAGGAGAAAGATCGGCTTCTCAGCGTCCAGAACCATGTCCAAGGCCCGTCTGATCTTCCCCATGTGCGGGGGCGGTCTCTGGAAGCTCAGTCTTGAGTCGATCGCGGGGTCATACTCTACTTGACCTCTTTGAACGTCGAGTGGAAGATCGATCAGGACAGGGCCTGGGCGACCTTCCTGCGCGATCCTGAAGGCCTCCCTAAAGACCCATGGTAGCTGGTTGGATTCCATGACGCAGTAGCTCTTCTTTGTGATCGGCTTGACTATCTCGGCTATGTCGACTGCCTGGAACGCCTGCTTCCCTAGCTGTGCCCTGACGTTCTGACCAGTAAGGGCGATGATGGGGATGGAGTCCACTTGCGCAGCGTATAGCCCGGTCACCATGTTTGTTCCGGCGGGTCCCGAGGTACCTGCACAGAGGCCAACCTTCCCGCTGATCCTGGCGTAGCCGTCGGCGGCATGCGTAGCTCCCTCCTCATGGCGACACAAGTAATGCGTGATCTTCTTCGATTTCTGCAGTGCTTGGTAGAAGGGAAGTATGCCTGCGCCAGGTATCCCGAATATGACCTCGACACCCTCGTTTTCCAGTATATTCACTACCGCGTCCATGACCTGAATCTTAGCCAATCTGAGTCCTCCTTTCTCTTGGAATCCAACCCAAACTACTGGAAAGCTACGCCTAATATTATTTACCGTACGTAGACCGTTCACTCGAAAGCAACTTAACTGCCAAAGGGGTGGTTGGTAGCAGGGATGCACCTCTTGTGATTCAAGGAGGGGCATAGGAAGCCCATTGAGTAGGGGTAGGAACATGGAAGTTTGGCGGCTAATCGACTTGGAGATGGCTGAGCCTATTCTAGCTCAGACTTTCTATGAAGCCGTCGCCATTGCTGTCGACAGGAGCTTGTCTCCGAACACCATCATCCTTGTCCAGCCTTCAAGCCCCTACGTATGTGTGGGATTCCACCAAGAGATTGAGAGAGAAGTCAACATCGAGTACTGCCGCAACAGAGGCTTTCCGATCGTGAGGAGATCCCAAGGGGGCGGAGCAGTCTACCTCGACAGCAACCAGATCTTCTACCAAATCGTTGCCAGAAGAGAGAGCGAGATCATCCCTTTGGGGGTTGAAGAGCTCTTCGAGAAGTTCCTGAAGGTCACAATTTACGTCTACAGAAGATTAGGCTTGCCAGCGGAGTTCAAGGCTATAAACGACGTGATCGTGAATGGAAGGAAGATCTCTGGAAACGGAGCCGGCAACTTCGGGGATCACACGACGATTCTTGTCGGGAACATAATCCTCGACCTCGACTACGACTCGATGGCGAATGTCCTGAGGGTCTCTGACGAGAAGTTCAAGGACAAGATGTTCAGAAGTATGGTAGAGTGGCTGACTTCGCTGAGAAAAGAACTGGGCTTCATCCCACCCGTAAAGGAGGTCAAGAGTCTGCTCGTCGAAGGATATGAACAGATCCTAGGGATCAAACTTGTCAAGTCCACGCCAACTGAGGATGAGAGAAGAATATGGGAAGAGGAGGTCGCACCTAGACATTCTTCGGAAGATTGGCTCCGTATGGGCGGGTTGACGCGTGAAGGATCTATTGAGGGAAGAGCCGTCAAGATTGCTGGCGGTGTCAAAGTGGTGGAGGTGGAGCACAAAGCCAAGAAGCTCATAAGGGTTAGGGCAGAACTTAGAGAAAACAGAATCCTAGACATAGCGATCTCCGGGGACTTTTTCGTTGTACCAAAAGAGGCGCTCAAGGACTTAGAGTCAAGCCTGAGAGATACAACTCTGGACCGAGACGAGGTTCTAAGAAAGGTTCGCAGATTCTATGAGAAAAGCCAAGCCGAAACTCCAGGGCTAAGCGAAGAAGACTTCGCAGAAGCCATCATGAAGCTGAGGAGCTTAGCGGACGTTCAGTAAGCCCGAGTATCTTGGTCGGATGACGACCCAAGGCAACTGCAGACAGGCAAGAGCAGAGGATTGCAGGAATAGGGTAGACGGCTGAGGTCTCTATCCAGCTTTCTCTGTGAGCTGTTGAAGGATCTTTCTGCGGGCACCCTCGCTCAGCAGGCCTAGTTTCCTGATCTTTGAAACATATGTTCTTAGATGATCAGGGAGTACTCGGAACAGGGGTAGCAGAATGGCTTGGAATGCTACCCTCTCCCTCTCCACTCCCAGTTCCTCGAGTATGCTCCAGGTCTCTTCGAGCTTTCTCTGAGTCATTTTGGCTGCCGGAGAACCGTCCTCATCACAGAGCAGCACCCCATCCGCCCCATATCCCAGGGAAGCAAGGATCTCCCTTGATCCGATGGGTGCTGTGGAAGGAACTCTAATTGCGCTGATCTCCTCAGGATACTCCAGCCTAGCGACGCCTGCGGAGTCGAGGGCTGAGTATGCGATCTCATCCTGGAAGAAGCCGATGATTCGAGGGGCAGGAGCCTTTGCGCTGAGGATGCCCTTGACTTGCGCCAGTATCTGGCTCCGTGTGTAGTTGGAGATTTCGATCGCATTCTTTGGGCATGCATGAACGCATAAACCACAAACGTTGCAGTTCGCTGAATCCAGTCTCGCCTTTTCATCCGCCAAGGAGATCGCGCCTACTGGGCAAACGCTTACGCACAGTCCGCATCCGTCACATAGAGGGTCTGAAACAGCCGGTCGGACAGCTTCAATGAGAATTCTTTCTTGTGACAAGATCTCAAGTGCCTGTCCTCCAGCGGCACGGCCGTCGGCGACTGAATCATGAATGTCCTTAGGTCCAAGGCATGCCCCAGCCGCAAATATCCCAGATCTGTAAGTTGATACCGGCGCGAGCTTGGGGTGCTTCTCAGCTATGAAGTTGTCTGATGCCAGAGGGATCTGCAGAATCTTTGAGAGATCCTCAGTCCCTTGACTGGGTACCATTGGGGAACATAGGACGATCATGTCCAGCTTGTTTCTGAGGAGATGACCTGATTCTTGGTCTTCGACGAGGAGCGTAGGCATGCTCTCCTCCTGGTCTACCGTGATCTCCCCTGGCTTTCCTTTCACGAAGGAGATGCCGAACTCCCGCGCCGTCCTGTAGAACTCCTCAAACCCTCTTCCGGTCATCCGGATATCAGTGTAGTATATCCATATCCTGATGTAAGGGAGTGTTTTCTTGAGCAGTATGGCTTGTTTTATCGCGTATGGGCAGCATACTCTGCTGCAGTAGGAGACACCGTTGTGCGGGTCTCTTGAGCCGGCGCAGAGCATGAAGGCAAGCTTCTTGACGCGGCGTCCGTTATTCCGTTTCAGAATTCTGCCGAAGCCAAGTTCGTTGATCATTAGGCGCTCCATCTGTAGGGCAGTGATCACATCAGGATGTTGAACCATGTAACGAGAATCGTTGGGGAGATCACCCAGATCGAATCCAGTTGCAACCACCAAGGCTCCAGCCTCTCGCTCAACCTCGCTGGGCTCCTCTTCGAGGCTTATTGCCTGTGGTGGGCAGGCTTTCGCGCAGGCACCGCAGCGTTTGCAGTTCAATGGATCGATCACGTAGGCCGAGGGAACGGCCTCTGGGAAGGCGCGGTAGATCGCCCGTCTTGGGTATAATCCTTCATCAAACTCGTTCGGCACCGATACTGGGCAGACTTCCACGCATCTGCCACAGGAGACACATCGATCCATATCGACGAAACGGGGACTGCGTTTGATGCTTGCTTTGAATTGGCCCATCGATCCTGTAAGGGAAGTCAACTCGGAATTCGTCATAAGCTCGATGTTCGGATGTCTGGCGATATCGGACATCCGAGGGCTCAGGATGCAGGGAGCGCAATCCAGCGTGGGGAAGGTCTTGCTGAGCTGAGCCATATGTCCGCCTATGTAGGGCTTGCGTTCCACCAAGGTGACGTGATAGCCGGAGCCGGCAATCAGCAGCGCTCCAGTTATCCCGGCGATCCCTCCGCCTAAGACGAGAGCCTCCCTAGACACAGGTAGATTCAACTCTTCCAGCGGGCTCAGACGCTGAGCTCTCATGATCGCGCCTCTAACGATAGCTATCGCCTTCTCAGTAGCCTTCTCGTTGTCTTTGTGAACCCATGAACACTGTTCCCTGATATTTGTGTGCTCGAGGAGGTATCGGTTCAAACCTGCCTTGGAGACCGCCTCTCTGAAGGTCTCCTCATGCATATGAGGGGAGCAGGATGCGACAATGACGCGGTCCAGCTGGCTCTTTGAGATCGAGTCTCCTATCAGGTCGAGTCCCTGCTTTGAACAGAGGAAAGGAGCTATCTCACAGCAGTGGACCCCAGGAATCTCAAGAACGGTTTCCTTCACTCTCTCTACGTCAACGGTGTTTGAGATGTTACCGCCGCACTGGCAGACGAAGACTCCTGCTCTCATCGGGGCATCACTCTGGACGTATACTATTCGATTCTTTCTAGGAACTTATCCACGCTCACTCGATTCAACTGGAATCCAAGCTTACCCTTCTCTAGACCCATAGACAGCCCGATTAGCTGAGGTAGATACAGGACGGGGATCTCGTACCTCTTGCCGAAATGTTCCTCAATCTCGCTCTGACACGTATCGAACATTATCCCGCAGAAGGGACACATGGTCACGATGGCGTCGGCCGCGGATCTCCTAACGCCTTTGAGGACTTCGTTCGACATCGCGAGGGCTAGGTCTTGCTCGATACCGAGTAGGGCTCCTCCACAACACTTCCTGCTCCCTTCGAATGGGACACTTTCGGCTCCTGTCAATTCTATCAGGCGATCCAGAGAACTCGGGCTCTCTGGGTTCTCCTTGTGATCTAGGTACACAGAGGGCTTGAGGTAGTGGCATCCGTAGTACGCTGCAAGCTTCGTCCCTTTGAGCGGGCGCTTGATCTTTGTCCTTAGGTTGTCTGGGCCGATCTCAGATGCCAGCACCTCAAGAAGATGCTTGACCTTTACCACCCTATCAAATCGAAGGCCGAAGGTCTCCAGCTTACTGTTGGCAGCATCTCTGAGCGAGTCATTGTTCTTGAGGAGATGGTTCGCCTTGCTCAAGTTGCCGAAGCAGGCGCTGCAGATCGTGAGAATATCAGCTCCATTCTTCTCGGCAAGGGCAAGGTTTCGGGCAGCCATCAGGATCGCTGCTTCCTCGCTTGCAGCTTCGACGGGGTAGCCACAACAGATGAAGTCCAGGTCCATGGTCTCGATTCCAAGGAACTCAAGGAGGCGCCTAGTCGCCAACTCGTAGTTTTGCGCCCGCACGGGCGCAGTGCATCCGAGAAAGAGAGCGTACCTCAACCCTCTTTGTTTCCTCCTTGGGGTAGGAGTTCGTTGATCTTGGCGATCTTGAAGATTCTCTGGATGTCCGAGGTGTCTTCGTGGATCTCAGGCAATCCCATCTCAGATCTCTCAAGGTTGAGAAACTCGTCGATCTCGTAGATCCGCCCGTGCTCCCTTACTATCTCGAGGATCTTCCTGAACGTGGGATGCAGGCATCCGTCTTTGGCAGCTATGTTCCTTAGGGAGGAGACGAAGCCTTTCATCGCGTCCTGTGGGCAACGCTCTATGCAGGTGTTGCAGGTAGAACAGAGCCATATCAGTCCTCTTGAGAAGAGCTCATCCCGCATCCCGAAGGCAGCCATCCGGACAATCTTTCTCGGGTTGAATCGAGGGTCTATATGCGTCACCGGGCAACTTGACGTACAAGTTCCACATTGAATGCAGGCAAGGAACTCCTTGCTCTCCTTCGTCTTCTCAGAGAGCTCTCTGACTAGTTTCTGATCTAGGTCGTCGATGTCGATCACTTTGCTTGGCTCGCTCATTGAGTCACGCTTCGCGGAGAAGTGAGAGTCATCGGTACTCGGCTGCGCCACACCGTCACGCGGTTTGATCAAACTACAACTAGCAAGAAAGACCCAAATAAGAATTAGCACAGGTTCTCGAGCGCCCGTGAGAAATGATAACACATGCTACTGGGAGATGGGGCGGAAAACGGTCGTTGGGCTTGGTAGACAGAGCGCTAGTCTCTTTTCCTTTTCAGTTGTTCTGAGTACTTCACGAGTTCTTGCCTTACCCAAGCTTCGATCCCCACGCCTTGAGTCAGGTTAGCCAGTTGTTCTTTGGGGCTACCCTCAACTCGAATCTTCACAAGCCAGCCCTCGCCATAGGAGTCTTTGTTGACCAAGTCTGGGCGGGACCTGAGAGCTTCGTTGGTCTCTTCGAGAACTCCACTCACGGGCGAAGAAAGTCTTTCGACCCATTTCAAAGATTCCATCGTGCCGAAACCTTGTCCAAGAGTCAGCGGGGTGCCCTTCCTCAACAGTCTGACAAAGACAATCTTGCCTGCAAGGGTTTGACCGAGAGCATCGACTCCCAAGGTCACAACACTATTGGATTCCAACCGTACCCAGAGATGTCTATTTGTATAGAACAAGTCGTCTGGAAAATCGAACCCATCGACAAGAACCAAGAGAATGCAAACCTCACCGAAGCTGCGTCTTCAGTTCACTGCTAATCAGCCGAATAGGTATTAAGCTTAAGCCCTCACGAGCCTCTATCTGATCTCAATAGATTGTTTCACTGATCAGGATGGGGTATTCATGGAAGAAGCGTGGCTTGACATCTCTGTGACGAGATGCCCGGACTGCGGCACCCGCTATGTGGAGGCTTCATGGTTCGTTGCCTCATTGGGATCTGACCTCGAGTGCGGGAAATGTGGGAGATCCTTCAACTCCAAGAAGAATGCAACAGATCGAGTAATGCTCAAGTTCAAACTCGACGAGGGAGGGAAGGTGAAAGACGCCGAGGTTGTGGAGCATCTGGAAGGATGACGTAAGTCGAAGGCGATCACGCGTTCTTCAGACCAGAGTTGGGAAAGTGGTTGTATGGAAGAGAAACCTTGGCAGACCTATGGGATGCCTGAACCAAGGTCTGAGGCAAGTCGTGGAGAGCTCTCACTCGTGGACTACGAGATCTACTCGGGCATAACTGTCCCAGAAGGGTTCTTCTTCGTCCGACTTGACGGCTGGAAATTCCACTCAGTGACTAGAAGACTGAGGCTTGAGAAGCCTTATGACGAGTTTTTCGCCGCCTCTATGGTTCGTACAGGGAAGGAACTCTTCATTCCTTTCAATCCAGTTCTGGGATACATCTTCTCGGACGAGATCAATCTTCTCTTCAAGGGGTCTTCAATCTTTGAGAGGGTGGAGAAGATAGACTCGGTACTCTCAGGTCTAGCTT
The DNA here is from genome assembly GCA_964495315.1 of uncultured Candidatus Bathyarchaeia archaeon. Lineage (GTDB taxonomy): Archaea > Thermoproteota > Bathyarchaeia > RBG-16-48-13. The sequence goes on from CAZBVH010000045.1 coordinate 7,495, forward strand.
CAACTGCATTCTACCGATGTCTAGGCGAGAGACATGAAAGAGTTCCACCCATCGCTTTTGACTGTAGGGCGATACCTGTAGGGGAGAAGAATGTCCGAGCGTACTTGGTATGGAGACAGTCTGAGGCCTTCAGAGACTGCTACAACGCGTATGCACAACATGCCCTAATCAAAGAGGGACTCTCCCCGAGGGAGGCTGCAGGCAGGCTCAAGGGATTGAAGATTCATCAGCTGAGGCGATTGATGAGGGATCATGGTCTGGATCCGAATGGTATGCCGGACTGGCATCAGAGAGGGATCCTGCTCTACTGGGAGCAATACCTGAAGCGAGGCTACAATCCTATTGAAAAGAGAGAGGTCGTTGCGGGGAGGCGGCGTGTCGCAGTGGAATGGGGTCTGGCGAGGTTTGACTCAGAGGAGGGAAGGCAATTCCTAGAAAAGCTCTGTCGGACCCGGTTTCAGAACGAACGGCTGAGACGACAGGAAGACCAGGGAGTTGAAGACAGGCGAAAAGAGAGAAGGACAGCCTCCTGAAGCAGCGAGGCAAACGAAAGGCGGCAAGACCTCAAGGAATGGAGTAGGATTTGACTTCGGTGTTCGCAGGATGCTTAAACTCGAAGCCCAAGTTTTTCCAGTGTTTTCTTTGCCTTGTTCTCTATCTTAAGATACCTCGCGGTCGGCTCCATTCTTTTGAAGTCGTAGAGCTCCTGTAGAGGATCGAAGTAGGCATCGAAGTCCTGATACAGTAGCATCCTCCGATCGGTTATTGCTACGGATTCCGTCTTGCCACCAAGCCTCTCCTTCACCTCTTTCTCGATGGCAAGCATGATCTCTTTCACTTCGTCTTTCTTGATTCCTGCCTTGATCGCGGCATCTGATATCTCGGTTCTGAACTGTACGTCAGGCGGGATCTCGTGATATCCGAAGAGGTTGCAGCCTAGGACGGTGTCTATGATAGCAGCCTCGGCGAGGAAGAGCAGATGCGTCTCGCTGGCTATACTTCCAAAAGGACCTCTTTCTATGTCTCCTCCAAACCGGATGATGTTTGTATGCTTTGACAAGGCTCTATTGATGACGTAGGCGGGCCAGATCGGATTCGGCTCGCGAACAATACTCCTCTGTTCCTCCTCAGGGGGTCTTCGAGCTTCCAATGCCTTTACCGTCTTACAGCTGTAGTGCGCCTGGTCCCGGTAGACGAGCCAAGCAGCCATCACCTTTGCAAGGACCTCTAGGATGGCGCCTTCTACGCCCCCGCAGAAGCCACCTACGTACGCGAAGGCTCCTCCGTCGAACCGGTAGCTGCCATAATCCTGATAGACGATTGCCGCGGTCAGAAGGTCGTACTCCACTTTTATGTCGGGAAGGATGGAGAGCAGAATGCCGTCCGTTCTCCTTAGACCCTTCTCGGGGTCCATAGGTGCTATGAGTGTGGATGCGCGGGTCGATATTGGATAATATGTAATCGCCATTCCGGGGCGTCCCGCGTCTGCAACTACCTCTCGCAGGACGGCAAGTTCTCTCTTTGCAGCATACGCCTCCATGGGAAGACCATGGATCTTCTTGCCCTCCAGCTCCGGGAAGTTGAAGCCTTCCATCAGATCGGCTCTCTCCATCTTGGCGAAGCCTATCGGAACCCATCTTCCATAATCAATCGGCCATGGTCGGTGCCCATCACCGATTACGTTGACTGGGCGATCGTCATCGATCTCCCGCTTCCTTATCACTCTAGCATCCTTGCCTTCTCCGACGGCCAGTTCTCCGGGGGCCTCCTTGAGCCCTTCCCGGACCTCATCCTCTGTGAATCGTATCACCCGGTTTGAAGTGATGCAGTACACGCCTGTTTGGGACAGGAAGTTGACGGATGCCTCGAAGGCACGGTCCACATAGTCATCGTCAACGTTGAAAAACAAGTCTGGACCCGAATAGGTCAGATTGTACTCACGGGTGAGTTGCTGCATCTTCCTGAATAGACCCATATTCCATTCTTTCTCATCCATACGCGGTCCGCTGGACGCGCGTTCGGCCACTTCAAATAGGCTTATCATACAGGTTTCTCCGTAGGGTTGATGGTCTCCCCAAGACCTTCAACTCTCCTGATCGACTCAGAAATGTCAGATCGACCAGCTATGGATACTGCTTTGAGGCGACAATAAATAGTTTGGTGTAAGGATGAGATTGAAACCACGAAGCGATAATCGGATTTGTGGAGTATGTGGGAACGCTAGAGAATCTTATTAGGGGGATCCGCTTTCGAATGTCTTGTCATGAGTGCGCTGTTCGTCTTGAAAAGCTAAGTGTCTCGATTGGCGGTTGAGATGGTTCCACGAGTTCAGGGGACGACTCTTGACAACCGAGTAAAGATGATGATGCGGGTTGTCGTGCTGTCCTGTACGCTGGTTGTTGTACTTGCATTGTTGGCACATAGATATTCTCCGACGACGGTCCCATCGCCAAATGGCAGCCCCCCAGAACCATCCGACCACATGATTCTGAGGTTTTGGGAGGGTGAGACCTCCGGGAAGAGGCTCTTTTTCCTGGAAGAGACTGAGGGAAGAGATGGACCTGCATGTGTACAGATGGTTCTCGCCTACTGGAAGTACGATGTTGATCAACAGGATCTGAAGATTGAGATGAGGACCAAAGACAATGGAACAGCCTTTGAATTCATGGATGATCCATTCAAACATAGAGGGCTAACAGTGGAGAGTGGTGGTCGAATCAATCAGTTCAACGAAGCGAGTGCGAGGCTGCGACAAGAGATCGACAGGAGCAGGCCGGTCATCATATCGATAGAGACGGACGAGAAGGATAGGTTATACTACTATGTGGTCGTGGTGGGTTACTACGACAAGGGCATAATAGTGAACGACCCTACTCGGGAAGATGGAGAACACCTTCGTTGGGATTATGGTGAGCTGAATAGGATCTGGTCCTACAACAGGTTCTGGATGCTTATTGCCTACACTTAGGGGAATCGACCTAGAGGCTAGTGGCCAAGTCATGATGTCTATGGAACCAACAGGGCAAGTTGACTTAGGAAAAGGGAGTCGAGACAGCGGAGAATCGACTCCGAAGACACCGGGGAGAATAGAACAGATATACGTGAAGAGCAAGTATAGGTGTTTGAGTGAGTTCTTCTCTCATGGAAGTGACATGATTGAAGGTGATTAAGATCTCGGAAGTTCCGGAAACGAGAGGTGTTTGGGAAGGCTTCATCGGCGACGTAAAGGTTCGACCCCTCGTTAACCCCGCGGCAGGGGCGACGAAACTAAGTATGGCAGTAGTCAAGTTCCCGCCCGGTGCAAGGACGAAGTTCCACACCCACACCCACGAACAGGTACTATACGTTGTTGAAGGCAAGGGCATACTCGCAACGGAGAAGGAGGAGCACATGGTTGAGCCGGGTACATTAGTCTTCGTACCCGTGGGAGAGAATCATTGGCATGGTGCTACTAAGGACTCCTCTTTCACCCACATCTCAATAACCAGCCCGGGAGAAACAAAGGTAAACGAGTAAGCCCTACCTTTTTCTTCTGAGCCGAACTGTTAGACTGTACGGGCACTCCAGAATTGCCGGAACTGAGGAGTCCCACTGCATGCATGATAGGAGGCTTCCCTATCCGTGGAATATGAGGATCCAAGATAGGAAGTTGACTAATAGCGATCTTAGTACCGAGGGTTACTTCTCTAGCGGGAGTTCGCCCTCGAACATTGTTCTGTAGAGTTCGAGCATGTTCTCATAGTTGTACCATCGAGGGTTGTTTGTTCTCTTCGGATACTTATTGACCAAGTTGTCTACCATCTTCTCTAAGACCACCTCATCCAGACCCAGTGCCTTCAAGCTCAAGGGGAGCTCTAGATCCCTCACCAGGCTCACGAT
>CAZBVH010000046.1:0-11342 GCA_964495315.1 uncultured Candidatus Bathyarchaeia archaeon
GCTGAATCCAGCCCTCTGTAGGAGCTCCTCCAAAGTCTTCTTCGTGAACAAGTAATGGTGGACATCCCACTTTGACGTGTGGCCCCCTAGAAGTTCCCACCCAGGAGAACCTGTCAACCAGTGGAAAGGAACTTTCCAACTTCTCCAGTTCGGGACAATCACCACCAACCTCCCTTTAGGTGCAAGAACTCTGTAAGCTTCGTCAAGGAACTCCTCAGGTTTGCGTGTATGTTCCAAGACGTGGAACAAGCTCACCTGTGAGAAGACAGAATGTCGAAGGGGTAGTTGGGATGCTTCGGCAACAATGGTCGGGCGTACCTGAGGATCGACATCAACAGAGATGTCAGCGCGCCAGGTCTTACCACAACCGATGTCAAGGCTCAAGACAGAGCTCTCACCCTCAGACTCACCTATCGCCCTACCACATGCCAAATGACAAGTCATCTGGGCAGAGGTATCCTTCGTGAGCCCAAAGTCAGGGAGCTTCATTTCCGCGACCAAATCAACAACATGTTATTCCCCCTAAAAAACCGTCACATGGCGTTAGAAAACTTATTTAGCTGTTGCACACGTAACTCGTTCCCTGAGTTGTGAAGATCCGATGAGCGAAGTTGTCAGCTTTAGCAAAGACGAGTGGGAAGCCTTTCTCAAGGACAGCGAGGAGCTAATCGGCAGATACAGCGCCCTTCTAAAGAAAGTAAGCGAGCTGGAAGAGTCGAAGAAGGAGCTGGAACGACGAGTGCAACTCCTAGAGGAAGAACTTCGGAAGGCGGATGAGACCAGACGAATCCTTGAGGCCGAAAAGGAGCGGGAGCTAAGGTACAGTAAGGAGAATCTCCGTCAACTCCACTCGGAAGTCAGCCGTCTACTTCAGACCGAGGTCCCTGAGTCAGGTGCAGGTGAAGAGGTCAGGACACCCGTAGAGGAGCCTGAGGCGGGTCCAGAACCAGAAGCTCCGGAAGAACCGAAGTCCATAGAGGAAGTTATCCAAGAGCGTCGCGATGCTGTCAGGAAGTTGCTCAGCGAGGGTGAGGAAGCATAGTTGAACGAAGGAACCATCAGTGACGAAGAGGCTGTCCAACTCAAGAAGAAGGACTTGGACGACCTACTCAGGGACAATGAGCTGCTGATCGAACGTTGCAGCCGACTGATCCAGAGGAATAAGGAGCTAGAAGAGAAGGTTGCCGACCTCGAAAGTTCGTTGACCGTAGTCAGCCTAGGTAGGTCACAGCTCTACGGTACCAGAGCGATAGTTGCCTCGGTCCTAGGCCTGGTCGGAGGATTCATCATCTTCACTCAAGGGTTGGCTTTTGTCATCAACTATTCAGCGCTCGTTCGCCCTCTATTGGGATTCTTGGCTTATTCCCCCCTCTACTCGTATCTGTCGAAAGACAACTATCTTGTCGGGATTGCCGCCGTAGGGATGGGCGGATTGCTGCTGATCTGCTCGATCTTCCTCCCTGTCACGAGCCCAAAGATGATAGGGGGATTCATCCTCTTCTGCTCCCTGGTCTCCCTCCTAGTAGGAGGAGGTTATGCGCTGGGTGCCCTTCTGGGGATCGTTGGCGGCGCCATAGCTATCACTGTCGAGGATTAATCCTGTCTCATGCGTAGAGTGATATGAAGCGCCTCTTCCTGTCTTTTGCAGCCTCATTCCTGACCTGCTTTGTCGCGATGCCGTACTACATCCGCAAAGCAAAAGCAGGTGGTTGGGTCAGTCCTGACATTCATAAGAACGGCAGACCGTTGATCCCTGAGAGTGGGGGGATCGTGTGGGTCTTCGCCTATCTGATCTCTCTCTTCCTTCTGGTTCCTCTATACGACGTCGAGACTCAGCTGAAGATTGTCGCCGCTGGAGCGACTGTCCTGCTTGCCGGACTTGTGGGGATGGCTGATGATGCTATCGGATTCCCATGGAGAGTGAAGTCCTTGCTTCCTGTGCTCGCGAGTATCCCGCTTGCCGTGATGCGTGCAGGTATGACAAGCATCCATGTCCCCTTTCTCGCGGTGATCGACCTAGGCGTTCTATACTATGTCCTTGTCATACCCATCGCTGTGACGGCTAGCGCTAATGTGGTTAACCAACTTGCCGGGCTGAACGGTCTTGAAGCAGGGAGCTGCCTAGTCATAGGGGTGAGTTTGATAGGCTGTACGTTGGCGGCTGGTAACCAGTTTGGTCTCGTCTTGCTTGCCCCGTACCTGGGTGCGCTCTTGGCTTTCCTATGGTACAATAGATATCCCAGCCGTGTCTTCCCTGGCGATGTAGGGACGCTTGCCTTTGGCGCCACGTTTGCTGCCTTCGGGGTCTTGTGCAATCTCGAGCAGGCTGTACTCATCTGTCTTCTTCCTCACATCTTCAACTCCATCTCGGTTCTGATAGGTTACATGAGAGGTGTGCCTCCGGAGTCGACTATGAGCGAGGATCTTGTCTTCCATTCAAACTCCTCATACTCGCTTCGATGCCTAATCCTGAGGGTTACCAATCTGAGGGAGAGGTCTCTTGTCGCCTCGATCCTTCTCGTGGTAGCGATCTTCGGGTTACTGTCTGTCTTGACCGTGGGAAGATGATTGACTCTCAGGCGGACTCTCAACTCAGAGTCGTGCCTAGGAGCTGCGAGACTACCATCGTGAAGGGATCACCTACAGCCAGAGCAATGATGAATCCCATGGTGATAAGTGGGAGAAACGGAAGGTGTTCGCCGCATCTCTTAGTTGCTTTCCCGTGGTATCGGGTGGCGAGCAAGACCAGTGTTGAAATCAGGCTTGCGTTTGTCAACGTTGACAGGGGGAGCCAAACGGGGACTGGGCTTGGAGACAAGGCTGGTCTTGTCTGGAAAGGGAAGACGTAGGATAAGGATATTACCGCCTTCATATCGGCTCCTCCGAAGAAGCCCAGCCCAAAGAGGAGCAGAGCGATCACCAGCATCATCAATACTGATCTCGCAGGCTGTAGCGAGTCTGGGGCCTGAACCGTCTCTGTCATAGGGGCGGAAAGAAACCTGCCCGGAATGAATCCTAACCAGAGCAGGTTCGGTACTTTCCTGGCTCTGATGTCTGTCCAAGACGCTATGCAGAGTAGGCTGAAAATATATAGCGCTCTCCAGTCTAGACCGCTCATTGCTCCCTGTCTTTTCCTGATCATTTATGCCCCACTGCTTTTTGCAGGGCTCTTGGACCCGTCGAATGATGCTCTCCTCAAAGCCCGTCGTCTAGGTGATTGTGTGTCGTATGCTCGCTTCTCTCTCGCCGCTGCCCTATTTCTTTGTGCTTGACGGAAAGCGATGTCTTTGTGCTTAACCGTCAAGCTTATAAGCAAGTGCGGCTATTGCCTACCTGTCTAATAGTCAAGCGAATAAGCACTAGATCCGGGGCAAGGGAAGAAAGATGGAAGTCCTGCAAGCACCCCACGAAGGAGACGAAAGGACTGCCATTCTGCATCAGCCGGATGTCCGTCGGCTGATCAGCTGGACGGTCCAGGGACACGAGAAGATCATGCCCCTGCCCACGAGAGAGGGTGACTGTTTCCCCGAAGTCAGCAGGCTCATCGGAGACCGAGAGAAAGTCGTTCTCCTACTCGAGGAACTCACCTACCACGGAATCTACCGAAGGATCAAGGCATACTCGGAACCCGCCTGTCCGAACTGTAGGTCATCCGAGATCTCAGACAAGTATGTCTGCCCGTTCTGCGAAGGAAAGGACCTGGAGAAGGGCCAGCGAATCCAACACCTCGGATGCGGACACCTAGACCTGGAAACGCGATTCCAGGAGCACGACAGATTTGTCTGCCCGAAGTGCGGAAAGGAACCAAGACTCATAGGAACAGACTACCAACGCATCGAGAACGTCTTCCACTGCAACGACTGCGACAGAGACCTCAGCGTACCAAAGATAGTTCAAACATGTGCAAGCTGCGGCAACTCCTTCAACCAAGAAGAGGCAGACCTCAAACCCGTCTTCGGCTATATCTTCAACGAAGAGGAACGTGGCCAGATACTCGCCGACTGCCTAACAGACCTTCCAACAAACCGACCGCTGGAAACCCAGGAATACGACACAGAAAAGAAGATGCTAAACCACTTATTACCCTGGACCCAAACACCCGAAGAGAACGCTCATTGCCAACAGGGAGAGACGGGGCGAAACAGGCCTGTCCCTGAGAAGCTTGAAAGAACCGAAAAGATAGCAGCCCTACTCCACACAATCGCCTTCCTCATCGAAGAGAAAGAAACCCCTGAGAGGGAGCAGGAAAACGCGGAGATGGAGTTCGCTTCTGGAGGGGTTGCCGAAGAAGACGCCCTTTGCAGGATGGGGAATGTGCACTCAAGGATCAAAGAGATCCTTGGATACGGGAGGTGAAGACGCAAGACTCGTCTCAAAGTGGATGTGATCCCCAATCTGAGAACCAGACCCGCGGGACCACATTAAGGGAGGGCCACACCCTCCCTCCTTTTTCTCCTCGGAAAAACACAACCAAGCATTTTAAGAGACCTGCTCGAGATTCTTAAACGGAAGTAAGACGAGGATTGTCGGGGCAGAAGAGGAAACAACGCCTTGTAATCTGGACCGTGTTCTGTCTTTCCCTCCTCTCATGCGCCTCGATACTATATGCGATGTACTCTGCTGTTGAACCGCTCTTTCGAGTGACCCTCCCTTCTCCGGGGACAGATGGTGTTGGAGCGAAGCCCACCAGTCTGATCGCTGTCCTTGTGCGTCTCCTAGGAGCTGAACCGGTCCTGTGGTACCTCTTCGCCAGCTTCCTGGTGATAGTATTCCTACACGAGTTATCCTACGCTCCCATATCCATACTCCACCAATACCTGCAGCGAGAACGTGAGCGCTCGATAAGTGAGTGGAAGAAGATTCCCCTGGCATCCGTAATCGTCCCAGCGTACAATGAGGAGAAAGTGATTGAAGAGACGGTTCGCACACTTCTCGAGCTGGACTACCCGAACAAAGAGATCATGGTAATAAACGATGGAAGCACTGACAACACAGAGGCGATCCTGAGACCTTATGCCCTCCAGGGCAAGATTCGACTCATAAACCGGCCGAACGCAGGCAAAGCCGAAGCCCTCAACCTCGGGTTCAACCTCGCACGAGGAGACATAATAGTCACCATAGATGCCGATGGGGCCCTCGAAAGGCGATCCCTCACCCGGTTGATTGCCAACTTTGAGGATCCCGATGTCGTTGCCGTCGCAGGGAATGTAAAGGTCGGAAACCGAACCAATATCCTGACCAAACTGCAAGCCATTGAGTACCTGCGCGGAATAAATCTTCGAAGACGCTCCTTCGACCTGCTTAACACGATGGACGTGATGCCTGGCGCCTTGTCGGGTTTCCGAAAGTCAGCCCTAGATTGGGTTGGCTTCTACGAGAGAGACACGGTCACAGAGGACATGGACCAAACCTTGAAACTCGTGAAGACCAAGATGCTCGTACTCTTCGAACCCGACGCCATAGTTCACACAGAGGCACCGGAAGACTTGGCAAGCCTATTCCAGCAGCGGAAGAGATGGTACGGAGGCACCGTCCAAGTCCTAAAGAAACACAGCGCCTACTGGTGGAAACATGGGTCCCTCAGTTTCATCGGCTATCCCTACCTGATCCTCAGCATAGTGATAGTGCCCCTAATCGAGTTGACAACGCTTCTCCTGATGCTGATTTATGGCCTCCTCGGCAAGGTGATGGGCATCTCCCTCGCACTGGCACAGCTCCTAGCATTGGAACTCGCGCTGTCCGCGCTTGTCATATACCTAGACAAGGACGATTGGAGCCTGCTACTCTATGTTCCCCTCTACACCTTTGTCTACCGCTACATCTTGGATGTCTTCCGATTGCTGACATATTGGAACATGTACAGAGGAGGAGCGCAGTGGTCCAGAGCCGAACGATACGGAAAACTGGAAGACAAGATCGCCATCAGATAACCCCACAAACTAGTAAGCAGACTCAAGGACTCCTTATGACCTGACGAAGTTTGCTGAGTGGACTGCCAACCTCTGCTGGACCTATCTCTCGACTTTGAGAAAGCCTTGATCTCCAAGAGGCATATCCTGCAGGCTCATCTCTCACTTGCGGACCAACCACCTCGGCACCGCATCCTTCGGCAGACTGTAAATCCGCGCGATCTCCTCTGCCACCTTGTCATCTGGCTTTTCTTCCCCTCCAATTCGTTCCAGCACATCATGAAGCGATGAGATCTCTGGCTGCTTAGCAGTGAAGTAAAGGTGCTTCTCCTCTTTGAATCGTTCCACCAGTCCTATCCTCTCAAGTTGGTTGAGGTAGGAGCTCTCCAGGTTCCTCACCCTTCCCGTCTTCTCGGCGAGCTGACTTGCGGTGGCCTGACCCAACTCAGTGAGCGCGATCATGGTCTTCCTGAGGTGGTCGGGCAGCAGCAGAAGGCTGACCGCATCGGATCCAACTCCTCCGGCTGCTCTGCCTGGAGCAGGGCTGCCTGTCTTCAAATCAGCGACTGCGATCTCCAGTGCTACAACCCTCTCCTCCAGTTCTTCCAGTACCTTCAGAAGGTCTGTTCGACCTACGGGCTTCCCTTGGTCGCCTAGATCATCGCTTGTCTCTGCCTTCAGGTTCATGGCAGCCACCCTGTGGCGCAGATTGCCTGCATGCTGAGCTAAGTGTATCCGTGTCGAACATGAATATACTTGCTTATAACCCTGACGGTCAAGCAGAAAGACACAAAAACCTCTCGCGTGGCTCAGGAACCAAGTTGGACAAAGCCCCTCAGCGTCCCAAACACTGCCAACACTCAGCCATCGCAGCTGCTGACAATCATGGTGCAGCTTGCGATGATGGGTCGGAATCTTCTTGGGCAACAGTTCCTCTGATCTGCGCCGGAAGCAGAAGCCTTCTCTTGTCGGCTCTTCCGTACCCGGACTGGCTTCAGAAGGAGGAATGCTTTGCTTCGTGTGGTGGGAATCGCCCGAGATTCAGAAGAGGACTCTTTCCTACCTCTGGGAGAGTTCCTCCAGTACACGTTTCACGCCTGGGCCACGTATGTATCTGGCGCGGAAGTATACTTTCCTGCCCTTCCTAAACCGTTCGATCAATCCCATTCTCTCGAGTTGGTTGAGGTAGGAGCTCTCCAGGTTCCTCACCCTTCCCGTCTTCTCGGCGAGCTCTTGGGCCGTGGCCTGTCCTGTCTCGGCGACCGCGATCATGGTCTTCCTGAGGTGATCGGGGAGTTCTAGGAGGTCTGCCACCCCTAACCTGTATTTTAGACTTTGGTCCCTCACAGGTCGAGATGCACTCTTCAGTTCGGCGATCTCTCTCTCAAGATTCTCGATTCTCCCCTCGAGTCGACGAACTAATTCCAACAGTTCCCTTGGACCATGCTCGCCCAGAGTACTCATTGAGGTCCCTGCTTTCTGTCAAGCAGATGGAGGAAATATATCTTCTCATTGTTCTAAAGTCTATTTATTGCTTTCTGTCAGACAGTTAAGCTGTCAGCTAGTCAGACAGTTAGACTTATAAGCAACCTATTCCAAACGTTTCGGCGACTGTCTTTGTGTCTGACAGTCAAGCCTGTAGAACAGGTCAGGCGCCATCGCAAACCGATCCGCGCCAAAAAGACACAGTCTAGACAGAAAATGTAGAGGGGAAATGCCTAGAATGAGAACGAGGCGAGACAACAGCAGCCTCCTTCACTCCTTTTTCTCGACGAGGTCCACAGGCTCCCCTCTACACCCCTCTATACACCTCTCACGAATGATCTTGATCTGCCTAATCATAGGTGCATTTGCAGTCACCATGATCGCGGAAGCCTCAGGACATGCTCCTGAGCATGCTACCGTGACTGTTGAGGCCTACACTAAGGATGCGGTTCCCAAGGTTGACCAGGTCACGATACGCGTCTATCCTGCTAATGCGAGGTTCAATAATGCCAGCAGTCCCACCTACGAGACAGCACTAGCTGTCACGGAGACAGAAGAGGGACTAGCCAAGCTGAAATTGGCGCCGGGAGAATACAATATTACTGCATGGCATCAGCCGGAACACAAGCGAGATGGAGATCTCCCCCGCCTGGTCGCCTCAAAGCGAATCGTAATATCGGACACGCTGCAGAGTCCGTACATCACTCTTCTCACAGAGAAGACCGAAAGCTTCACGCTCACTCTGAGAATATTCGATATCACCTATCCAGGCGTCCCCCTAGACGAGGGCGCTCTCCGAGTCGAGCTCAGAGGCGTAAGAAAGGAACTGCCCTTCATCAGAGAAAGCGAGGAACCTTACACCAACTTCGGACACTGGAAGGGCTTCAAAGAATATGGCACCGATGGGGATCGAAGGCTGACCTATCAAGGATACTTCTTAGCCACAGGTCTGGATAGAGAGGAGTATCTCGTACAGATCTGGAATGGAGGCCACCTCCTTGCAAGATACAAGGTCTTCATGGACGACGACAAGCGGATGGAGACAAGGGTCGACTACGAGAGGAGTGAGCGGACAAACTTCATCCGGTGGGAATGGAAGGAACAGCAGGAATGGCTTGCCCAGCACCGGACCCCAGCCTCAGAGACTCAAATCTCCCTCTGGGACCTTCTCTTCGGAAATGGCAGTCACAACACGGTCTACGTCTGGGATGAAGGCGACCGATACCGGATGAACTCAACCCTCACCGACGACGAATACTACGTAGGCAAGGATGGAACATACTGGACCGACAACCCCGACAGTAGATGGGCAAAGGTAGATCCTGAAGTTGCAGTCCTCAAAGACGGGACATGGACAAACATCTCCTACTCCAGCATACAATGGGACACAGTTGAGGTCCTGAACAATGCAACCCAAGCAGCGACCGTACACTTCGGATATTCCGGTGAGTTCACGCTAGACCAGTACTACACGTTCGATGAGGCAAAGAGCTACCTATCAATCTCAGCAGCCATAACCACTCCACCCGAGAGTGCCGGTGAATATAGCGACCTCATATACAAGATGCGGATCGAAGAGATCGTCATCAATGGCACACCTGATAATGACCTCTTCGTCTACTGGACCCCCGGCGGAGAGGAGAAGACCTATTCCCTGAGCAACCCTGAGACGCAGCTCCATCTTTCGGAGACCGAGATGGCTAGCAGAAACTTCAAGATAGTCGACGAGACCGGAAAATACGCCTGGATAGACTACGACCTCGGCGACTCCTACGAGAACCTCCTCCACCTCAACGGAGCACAATATCCCAACTCCTCGATCACGATCGAGACCCGCGTCGGCGCCACATCCGGAAACACCACATATAGAATAGACTACCGCTGGAAAGACCCTGACGTGAGCGACTACGTCGACCAAACAAGCAACATAGACGGATCCGCGGACAGAGGCTCACACAGCAGCTTCTCATCCGAGCAGTCAGCCCCAGACTCAGTCTACGACACACTCAAAGAGCAGTCCGACACCTTCCAGTGGTGGCAGACCGATGCGGTCGGGGAGGTATCCCAGGCAGGCACGACATGGAGCACCAAAGCCACCCTCACCATAACCCCTGATACCGACGGTGCAGATATCCTTGTCTTCGCCGACTGGCAGGCATCCTGCAACAGCACGAGCTACTTCTATGAAGTCAGCGTAGCTTGGGACAGTACCCAGAAGGCGTGGATGACGAGGTCCCCGGCTTCAACGACTCGAACCACCGAGTATACCGGAAGCGAGGTCTTCTTCTTCATCGATGGAACGTCAAGCGCGAGCCACACAGTCAGCGTCAGTATCCGAACCAACAACGCCGCAGCCACAGCATACATAAAGAACATTCACCTTTTCGCGATGCGACTTGATGAGCACCTGACTCAAGGCACCGGCTACGGATACACCGAGGACATGACGCAAGGGTCGATCGGCTATCAGCCGACATGGACTGATAGGGCAACAGTAACCTTCACCCCCCCAAGTTCAAGACCTTATCTCCTCGTCGGAAGCACCGCATCATACATAGCCTCGACCAGTATCAGTGCCATGGCTCGGCTGGTCTGGGATTCCAGTCAGTATCCTGTCCAGACAGACACCTACACGCCATTAAGCAAAGAAGCAAAGACATCTGGTGAGAAGGATCTCTTCTTCATGTCGCAGATTGTAACCCTCTCCGCGCAGACAACGGTCAAGACCCAGGCTGCAGTCTCGGCGTCCGGCACGGCGTACGCCAACATGTCCAGGGTATTCTTCATGGACATGTCAATATTCGGCACAGAGAATACCGCCTGGTGGCGGCAGGAAGACCTAGCCTTAGGCACCGGAACAACCTCAACGAGTCCCCAGACCCGGTCCACCCGTGCGATAACAGCCGACGGTGGAAACTACTTGGTCTTCGGCATCATCGCAGTCGAATCAAGTTCTACAAGCGGCTACAGCAAATGTGATATCTACTACTCAGAGGGAGCCGAGGTTCTCGGCGAAGGACTGTACGATGTGAAGCAGGCGGCTGCTCCATATGACTTCGAGGGACGGGCGGTTTTCGAGGTGAGGGCGCTAGCCTCTGGAACGAGAACCTTCCGTACCAGATACTACAGCTCCAGCACGTTATATACAGTCACTCCAAAGGGCTCTTGGTTGCTTGTCGTTGATCTGCCAGTCGCCAACTACCGGCTAGACTTGGAGGGTCAATGGGTAGATGCAACTTATGACCAGCCAAGTGAAGAACTCTGCATCAAGACAGGGACCCTCGATGCGGAATCGCTTAAGGTCGACGTCTGGAACGGAGCTGGATGGACGAATGTGATCCCGAGCCTGAATCCGAACGCTTGGAATAACGTCAGTGTTACGAGCTGGCTCACCACCTCAACCTTCACAATGCGGTTCTTGGGCGGAACCGAGTCCAGTGACACAAGTCGAGGCTCTTGGCAGATAGACTCCGTACTGCTTCACTGCTGGACCCCTCCCACAGCTCCCACCAATGATGCGCTCTCACTTACTAATGCGGACATTGGTTCCCAGGGTGTCCTAAGCCAGAAGAAGGCGTATATCTTCCAAGTCCAGGTCTCTGATGCGAATGGTCTGACCGATTTCAACTATGTTGACATATACTTGGATTATGGTGGGCAGAACCTTCAGTTCCGCTGGACGGAGAGCAGCGACACGTTCAGTGAGGTCTCTGATCCCAATGGATATGTCTCAATAAGCTCCACGAGCGCGGACAGTACTTCTTCTGGGAACCAGTGGACGCTCCTCTTCAAGATCACCTTCGCTTGGACCTATCCGGATGAGAACCTGCACAATGTCCGCGTCTATTCCGTCGACGATACTGCCAGGACTGATGATGACACGTATTCCAACATCTACTACGTGGAGAAACACCTTGCAAGCTCAACCCTAAGCGTAGACGATTACCG
>CAZBVH010000047.1:0-9582 GCA_964495315.1 uncultured Candidatus Bathyarchaeia archaeon
GGCTATCGACCAGATATTCTTGTTGAACTCTGTCTCCGCGGCTATCTCGACTATTTCAGGGTCATAGTCAGCCATAATGTCCCTTCCTCTATCGTCCAGCATCTTTGCGTCAACGTCGAAGGAAGCGACGTAGCCGAAGATGCTTCCTCGATGGATCTTCGGCCACAGGATGGTGTTCGGACAGAAGGTGACCATCTCCATATCCAACAACTCAGCACCAGCCCTGTAGGCCATTGCCTGTCCGTCTCCTGTAAGTCCTCTGGAGCCACTCGTGAAGGGATAGGCCTGATGCCAACCCCCAGTGCACAGCACAACTGCTCTAGCCTCGAATACTATGAATTCTCCCGTCTTGACGTCAACCGCAAGGGCTCCAGCCACCTTGCCGCCCCTGAGGAGGATGTCCACCACCATGACATCCTCGACTACCGCGATATCGTTTCTCTTGACACCCTCCGCACAGGCTCGAGCCAACTCCAATCCTGGCATGGACAAGTTTCCAGGTCTGCGGAACTCCGCCTTTAACCCCCAGTCCAACAGTTCTCCTAATCTTGCTGCTGCCTCTTCTGCCCAGACCTCAACCAGTCTCTGGTTGTTGAGGTAGAATCCCTCGATTACTATCTCCCTGAACAGTTTCTCCTTGGTCCACTTCGGGTCCCCAGGAAACCCCATCTCGCATGCGCTCTTGCCGTCCATCTGTATTCCAGCACCGGCCAGAGGTGTTGCACCGCTTCTTCCCAGCTGCCCTTTGCACACGAGGGTTGTCCTCGCGCCTTGTCTGCTGGCATGAACCGCTGCCATAGAGGCTGCTCCCCCACCCCCAACGACTAGAACTTCGGTCTCGACAGTCCCTTCTGGCAAATCGGTCATTCTCCTCATCCCTCATATCTGTCTTGGAGTGAAGTATTTCACACTAGCGCGTGCTACAGACAACTTGATCCTTTCACGATGGCTCTCATCAGCAAGAACAAAACCAATCGAAAACGGTTCAATGGGCTTATCGGTTCCCGAGGCAGCTCAACCCAGGTAGATCCCTCACGTCTCCTAATAGGCATGAAGGCCGGCAGCGGATGCCCCCATGCTAACAGTAGACCGTAGAATCTCCACGGTCTAACGAATCCAAACCCGGGAAGGCAAACTCTCTCCAGAAGATCACTACTCGGAATCACCCAAAAATACTGCTCCTGCCTATTCTCTTCACCAAGAATCTCGAACTCCATTTCGCCAGGAAAGAAAACAAGACTGAAGAGTGACACAGGTTGTGCACCGCGACCACTAGGTATCTGGCAGATGACGAGTACAGATGCTACTGGTCGAAGCTGAGGGGAATGAGAAAGGCGATCAGTGAGAGTCTAGGGATTGCCTCAGGGATCACCATACTAGACGTTGGGACTGGATGGGGATTATTTGCGATAGAGATTGCCAGACAAGCCAGAAGAGGAACAATAATCGGAATAGACATCGTCTCAGAAGAGATCGCAAGAAAGACTGTCAGAGACGCTAGGGTCTCGGACATCGTTGACATCATGAGAATGGATGCCACCGACCTCTCCTTTCGAGACAACTGCTTCCACCTCACCACGAGCTTCCTAGGCATGAGGGATATCCACATGACAAGAGGAGAAGAGGGAGTTGAGAGGGCTACGAAGGAGATGACGAGAGTAACCAAGCCAAACGGAAGAATAGCACTGACCATCACGCCGCCCGAGGACATGGAGACCGAAGACCAGAGGATAGCTGTGGAGGTCGAAGGAGAGGTCTTCGGCGCCAGGTCCCTGCCCAAGAGGTTCTACACGGGCATCTTCAAGGACAACAATGTCACCGTGAAAGAGATCATCACTCATTACACCCACAGGAAGCTCACCTCAAATCAAGCGATGACCGAACTAAGAGAAGGAATCGAGATCGCTAGGAAGATCTACCTCAAGAATGTCCCTGATCTCGCAGATGTCTGGGACAGATACGGCGAGAGAATTGAAGCCTTTGGATACGGCATGTACTCGAAGACCGTAACAATGATCGGGGAGAAATCAGACTAACCCATCGACGACGGCGAGCGGGCGAAAGCCTGAAACCTGTTGCAGGGAATCAGGAGCAATGTTTCCCGGCCACTCCAATCAGGAAAGCATGGTGTTTCAAGATCACTTTCGAAGTGATTCTCATTGATACAGAGGTTCCAGCTCAATGCGTCTGGTCACTGATTTCCGCTCGAATCACATCTCTGAGACTTTCCGCATCTTCTCTGAAAGCCTCAATGTCTCCCGCCCTCAAGGTGCGACAGGTTTGTCTCTGCATGAGTTGAGGAGCTATTCCTTATAGGTCGTCACACAGAGTACCTAGGACATTAAGCATGTATACGTTCCGTACACAAGAGGAAGCATCTCGATAGAGGAAGACTCATGTCAGCAAGTCCGCTAGCATGGGCGTCGATAGCTGCTCTCGCCATCGCGATAATCATCAGCTGCGTTACCGCGCTTAACGTGGGCTTTCTGTCTATTGCCCTTGCTTTCCTTGTAGGTGTAGTTTGGGGCGGCATGAAGATTTCCGAGTTGCTCGCAGGCTTCCCGGCGAGCCTCTTCATTCTGCTGGTGGGAGTCTCCTACCTCTTCAGCCTAGCCGAGGCGAACGGTACCCTTGAGAAGCTTGCTCGATACTTTGTCCGAGGCGTCAGGGGAAGAGCTGCATTCCTGCCGATAGCGTACTTCCTAATCGCATTCGTTCTGTCATCAATCGGTCCAGGATGCATCCCTATCACCGCGCTCCTCGCCCCACCAGCCTTGCTGGCAGCCTACGAGATGGGAATCAGCCCACTTCTTATGAGCCTGATGGTGATCCATGGCGCGATTGCCGGAACCCTATCCCCTATAGCCACCACAGGCGTCGTCGCAAACGGCATCGTGGCAAAGCTTGGGCTCCCCTACATGGGTGACAAGATCTACGTGAGTATCATGATTGCAAGCTCAGTCATGGCAGCGATCGCATTCATCCTCTTCGGCGGCCTCAAGCTGCTGAGAGAAAAGAAGCGTCTCTCAACTAGCCAAATGTCGGCGGAGAAATTCACGCCCATCCAGCTGCTCACCTTGACGGGCATAGGCTCTCTGGCAATCGCCGTGATCTTCCTAAACTCGGATGTGGGTCTGACCGCGCTCCTGATAGGCATCGCCCTCTCGGTCCTCGACGGCAAAACAGAATCAGAGGCAATTAAGTCCATGCCGTGGAGCACCATACTTCTCGTGACTGGGGTCACCGTCCTTATAGAACTGATGGGTAAGCTGGGCGGCACCGATCTGCTCGCTTCAGGTGTTGCAGACATATCCACCCCAGGAACTATCGCCCTGACACTGAGCTTTGCCGCCGCGCTAATCTCGGTCTACGCTAGCACGATTGGCGTCGTATACCCGACTTTCCTGCCACTCGTACCAAGAGTATTGACCAAGCTCGGCGGCGGCAACCCGACCACACTCATATTGTCCATAATAGTATCGGGCTCGCTGGTCGATGCCAGTCCATTATCTACGTTGGGAGCTCTAGCCCTTGCAGCTGCCCCGGAGAAATTGGACAAGCACACGCTTTATCGCAGACTCATGATCTGGGGGCTAAGCATGTCTGTAACCGGATCGGTCATATCTTGGCTTCTGTTCTCAGCATTGAATCCAGTCTAGCAACATGCCTATGCTCCAAGAAAGGTGGACACTACAGCTAGGGTCCGATAGGGATATCCCTCTCTTGTGCTGATAATCATCTTTAGTCCTCAACTCATCGATGCTCCATAACTGATAGTTGGTCGAGATGGTGGGATGGATTGTTCCACCTCCTAGGCTGCCGGTCAAGACAAGAGAAGAGTTCTCGGCGGAGAGAAGGGAGAAGGTTAGGTGGCTGATTGAGAGGGGATTTCTCAAGTCCCCAAAGATGGCAGAGGCGATCCTTAAGGTTCCCAGGGAAGAGTTCGTGCCGATGATGTACAGGGACTACGCCTATCAGGAAGTGCCGCTTCCCATCCCTGGAACCAGCGCAACGATCTCTTGTCCTCACAGCTACCCGCTCTTCTATGAGGCATTGGAATTGGAATGGGGCAACAGGTTTCTAGAGGTAGGGTCGGGCTCTGGGTATGGCGCAGCCCTAGCGGCGGAGATGGTCGGAAAGGAGGGGAAGGTTGTTACCATTGAGATCGATGAAGAGACCCACCGGTTCGCACAGAGGAACTTGACGGAGGCGGGGTACGGAGACGTGCTACTCATCCTTGGCGACGGATCACTCGGCTATAGGCCGGAGGCTCCCTACGATAGGATCTGCATCACAGCGGCTTGCCCAAAGATTCCGGATCCCTTGGTCGAGCAGCTCAGAGAGGGAGGAAGGCTGATAGCCCCTATCGGTCGCCCCCAGTCTCCTCAGGATCTGGTGCTCCTCGAGAAGCTGGGAGGCGGCAACGTCAGGGTCAAGTCTATTGAGACCGTCCTGTACGTCGCTCTACGAGGCAGATACGGCTGGCCAGTCTAATGTTTCTTCGCATGCTTTCTCTCCGCAGACTACAGCACAAACCCTTGAGGTCTCAGGTGATATGCGAGGCTATCCAAGGGTTCTTCAAGCGACCTCAATCTTCTTTTTAGCCAACTTCGCCCATCAATTTCCCTGGGGTCTGTTCGATGGGAAAAGTGTTTAGACCCGAGAATGCGGCTAAAGGTCGCAGAGGAATGATAGAAGAGGCGACAAGGGACCTCAGCCCAGGAGTGAGGGATGCTGCGATGCGGATCCTCGAATCTGGGATGGGCGCGGAGTCGGAGGAGCAGCTCAGAAGGCTGCTGGGGAAAGATGGTGCTTCACGCCTCCTGCGCAAAGTCGGGAAACTCCAGGGCAAGTGAGCAGGCACAGCAGCTTCCGATCAAAAGGCAGATCCTCTAGCGCCGTGACGTGGACGCTCCTCTAGACTTGCTTAGTTCCGCACTCAGGACAGAAGCTCGCGAGGAAGGAGATCTTCTTCTCACATTTTTGGCATGGCCTAATGGCCTTCTGCCAAGCAACATACTGCAATAAGTCTACTCCGCAGTATCCGCAAAACCGATGCTCGACGGGTATCCTTCTCCCACACTTGGGACAGATCACATGGCGTCCGACTAGGGGTAGAGGAAAGAGCACCCCCACACTAATGCTCATGACGTTCCCAATCTTGTGATGGTCCACCGATATTTGTACTTCTTCGTGGCCTCCTCAGCGGGCCTTTTCGCTCCAATGCGCCGCTCATGGTCTCCGCTGCGGAGGTCCTCATAGTGGTCACCTCAACAGCCAGGGTCACTGATGGCACGCGCTCTTGCCTCAGGATCCAGAACTGGTCAGAGTCTCTATCTGAAGGGAGCACGAAAACGAAAAAAGACAGACTTGACATAGCTATCGCGTTCGCTGAGCAAAGTAGGAAGAGAATCTCAATGAAGAGATCTATAACATACTTTGAAGAGCCGGGTCCTCAGAACACCGACGCTCTAATAGCTGTAGTAAAGGAAAGAATTTCAGAGCGGGACGTTCAAAGTGTTGTGATAGCCTCTGAATCAGGCAGGACGGCGCTTGTTGTAGCTGAGGCCTTGAAAGATTTGGACGTTCATATCGTTTGCGTAGCTCCTTACGGAGGCTATCAGTACGTGCTGAAGAAAACCTGGCCTCCGATGAGGGAGGAGATCCGGACAAAACTGGATGCTTTGGAGGTGAAGATACTAGACCAGACACCCTGGATCTTCGGCTGCACGTTCGACACAGCGTTTCTTGAGGACACCGCTCCTGCAACGGTCATCCACAAGTTTCTAAGCAGGACATTCGGGTTCGGGGTGAAGACGTGTATAGAGGTCGCATTGATTGCAGCAGAGGCAGGCGCTCTCGCGCCAGACAAGGAGGCCATCGCAATTGCAGGTACAGGCTGGTTGGGTGGAGGTGCTGATGCCGCGATCGTTGTTAAACCAGCTCCGGTCTACGAAGGCGCCTTCCTCAAGAACGAGAAGGGCTTAGAAGTCCGGGAGATTCTTGCGATGCCCCGGGTCAAGTTCAGCGAACGCTTGATCGATGTGATGAAAAAGGCAGGGAAAGACGAGCCGATCTAGCAAGGTGTCGTTGAGATCTGAACCAACGCCAGCTGCAGGAAGACGGCTCCCCACAGCAAAGACGAAGACTGAGAGCAGAGACCTTCATGTCAACAGTAGCGCGCGGTGCTGAGTGCTTCCCAATATTCCGTCTACTGTTCTCCTGGTGGAAGGCACATTATCTCAAGGACGCAGCCGACAAGCCTTTCCGTGTCCATATAAGCCCAACCATATTTCGGATCATCTGATAGACTCCTGTCGATCTGCAACGCCTCAACACCTAGCTCTTTCCACTTTCTGAGCTCATCGTCGAGTGGGGGATGACACTCAAACGCCAGGTGGTGGATGCCCTCGCCCCGTCTCTCTATAAAGTCGTCGATCGCCGCTTTTCCCTCTAATGTCTGCACGAGTTCAATCTCAACCGGACCGGCCTCTGCATGCGCAAACTTAAGGCGATAACCTTGCGGTTTCCCGTACAAAGTAGCCCTTGTAGAAGGAGACTCGTAGAGGGTTATCCGGAAGGGACCGATGCCAAAAATGGTTGAGAATGCCTCTGCCGTCTTCTCCACATCCCTGACCGCGAGACAGACATGGTGCATCTCTCGCAATAGGATCCGATCATCTGCCGCGTTCCTACTATCAGTCTTATCCATCGATCTCACCACAAGAAGTGTAGACACGCCTTCTCATAAGACAATTGCCAACAAAGGGAATTCTATTGGATCGGGTCCGAGGTTATCGCAACCGAGATACTCGAGTGGCTTAGTTTCGTAGGCTGGTAGACCTTCACATCTCTCCGAGCAACCATTAATGCTTAATGCAGTAGGAAAGATCAGTTTGATGTTCCCAAGGGGATGAGGTATGATTGATCTCTCTTGTTGAGATAGCCGAGAGGGTGATGAATGGACCCAGGATGGATGACATGGCGTGGAACATGGGTCTGTTCAAGAAGTCGGAGGAGCTAAAGAGAAAGTATGGAATCACTGAGCCGGCAGAAGATGATCTGTTCTGCTATGACGAGGAGCTGGCTGATCGTGCCTTTGATGCTGGAGTCGAGCTTCTCTCGAGCTTAGGATTGTATTGCGTCTCGAACAGCAGGATTGTTGAACTATCCAGAGACGAGGTCTTAGATTCCGTGAAGGCTCTCCCGTCAGAGACAAATGTCGGCGAAGGAAGAGATGTGCGTACATTCTTCAGGCGGAGAATAGAAGAAACAAGACCCCCAAAGATCGTCGGTGGGCTTCACGGTCCTGTGCCCGAACATCTGGTTAGAATCATCCCCAAATGCTTTGCGGAGATCCCCAAGTCCGACATGATTGAAGGCTTCAACATGATAACGATCGACGGCAGGGAGGTCCACGGGATTCCCATAGCTGCATACACAGCCCGAAGAGAAGCTTCCCTCCTGAGGGAGGCGGTACGAGCCGCAGGAAGGCCAGGTATGCCTCTCGCCTTCTATCCTATCCACACGGATGCAGCTGCCATGATAGCGCCTCTAGACCCAGAACATGGTTTGAGGAGGAGTGATGGTGCAATCTTCTCAGTCCTTCCTGATCTGAAGATCGA
This sequence comes from uncultured Candidatus Bathyarchaeia archaeon, assembly GCA_964495315.1. Classification (GTDB taxonomy): domain Archaea; phylum Thermoproteota; class Bathyarchaeia; order RBG-16-48-13. The sequence goes on from CAZBVH010000047.1 coordinate 7,626, forward strand.
GTTCGGCTTTCTCACGGCTGCCATCATATACGAGGAGTATGGGGCGTTTAAGGAGAACCGGGGGATAACCGGTTCTTTCTTCACCAGTGTCGGAGGCTGCGTCATCGGTAGCATTGCCCACGCCATAGCCTCTTGGATTGCCTACCGAAACAGGCTGATTGGGTTCGGTGCGGGAAGACCAGGATTGTCGAGTCTTCCTTCAGCGCCTCGCAGGAGACTTTCGGGCGAAGTCTGGCCGGATTCCCTGGCCCACATGGCCCTCGATAGGAACTCCAATATGATCAGGATGGGAGGGGTTGGTCGCGGAAATCTGGGTGGGGCTTCAAATCTGATCAGCATCTCCTTTCGTGCCGTGGTTTCAACCGTGCTGGGGGCAGCGGGCCTCAACATTGACAGGATGGTCAACAGGACGGACCCCACAGTTGAGTTTGGCGGCACTCCTGTCGAGACCGAACTTGCCTGCTCTGTCTCCGAGGCCGTGGTCCGGTCAGGCATGGGCAGAGAGGAGCTTGAACCGATCTTGCGCAAGCTCGACGAGCAACACTGGAAGATCGATACATCAGTTGAAGAGACTTACACCTACGCCAGGTTCCTAGACATCTATGACCCTAAGGAACACAAACCGATACAGGAGTACCAAGAGAAGGTGGATAAGGTCAAAGACGATCTAGGGGAAATGGGACTCGATATAAGATGATCCCTCGTAAGCTCCCTGATCGTGTCCCCGTACACAGATTAAGGAATGCTTCAATAAATCCCTCTCAATCTCAAGGGACTGCACAGTCAGAAGAGATCTAGCGGGATGGCAAACGGTCCAAGACCGGCAACCTAAACCCGAGGTAGCGCAACCTAGTAGCTTTCTTCCGCAAACTTCCTAGGAGAGTTGCCATGACCCGTCACCTCTTCTAACAATCGTCTTCCCTGACAACTCGAGGATGAAGACCTCAGCCACGCGGTCGATCAACGTCTCCTCCAGTAGATGCCCACCATAGCAATGATACTTCGAGTCGGAGACCGAGATATGACCGTGCACGAAAGGCCTACCCTCCTCAAGAGATATGCTGCCAATGCACGAGATGATCTCAAGAGGCTCCTTCAGCAAAACCGGGCTCCTCTTCGGAGCATAGAAATAGAAGTGGGCCTGCGAAACCGTCCCAATGGCAGAGAAGACTCCCGACTGAATATTCTCCCGCTCAGCAATACTGCGGATCGAGCCGACCAGATCCTCCCTCGGAGACAGCCTAGCCACAATCATCCTGCCAAAACTCCCAGACACGTACTCCAACCCTAACAACCCCTCAGAACAAGATTACCAGACCAGGCATATTAGACGATGGGAACCCAGACCACACAGTGGAAGGCAGACCACCCCAAAAGCAAGGCATGAAGGCTGGCAGCGGATACCTGAGTGTTGCCTTCATCTCTTGTCAGACAGCGGCAGACCCGAGCCGGAAGACCGCAGAACTCGTGTGGCCTGGAAACCCTTTGGATGAACCATCCTCTGAGTATGATCCACCAACCTATTGAAATACTTCTCTAGGTACGCCACTTGTGAAGCAGGCAAATTCGCTTCTCATTTCGCAGCTATCATTCGACTAGCTTCCAGATCAGGTATGTGCCTCCCTGATCGCCTCTGCAAGGTTCGGGATCATCTCTATAGCCTTCTCCAAGCTGAAGGTCTCTTCAGATAATGGAAACAGGCATTCGCCTCTTGGATCGACCAAGACCACTGCCTCTGGTTCCACGGTCCCGAAACAGCGAGGATGATCAGGACTCCCACCCGTGGTGAAGCATACTCTGCATATAGGTATGATCGTCCTCTCCCCGACAGCAACTGGCTCCCCCGTCTGCATCCAATTCTTCGTTTCAAACTTCGTCCAGTTCATCGACCTCATACCCCTACTTGACAAGACTTAGAAACCTGCGGACAGGCTTCTCCCGGAAGAAACGGATCAGC
>CAZBVH010000047.1:9592-10464 GCA_964495315.1 uncultured Candidatus Bathyarchaeia archaeon
GGCTTGCAAGCCTGAAACTCAGGGTTCCCATCGCAGAGACCTCGAACCCAGACCCTGCCCAATCAGGCTCCAACTCTAGATCGACCACTCCCTCGGAGAAGGACGACTGAACCAAATCGATCACCGGGTAAGACACGCCGAAGACAACCCCAGTCCAAGCAGGATCCCCTAGACCAATCCTCAAACGGCAGAAGAACCTCTCGAACGAGACAGCCCTAAGGGTATCTCGGAGAAGCCTCCTAACCGCCCCTATGAACGCGTGGAGCAGACCGATATCCCTCAGGAAAGCAGGTGGCTTGCGGGGTTCTTTCCTCCCGGCTGGACGCCCCTCCCCTCCTCCCAGGTCTCTTCTCCAAGCCGAGACACCCAAAGCGCTGAACGTGAACCTGCCCCTCCCTCTACCGAACTTGAGAGACCCCTGCAGAGAGCCACCCAGACACAGGACGGTGATGACTTGGGTCTGAATCCCCTCATCTCTGAAGTTCTCCAGAACCAGCCTCGTCGGCAGGAAAAGAAGCGCAACCAGTAGGAGACCGAGAAGAAGAACGACTGAGACGAAGGCGCCGAGAATGCTGTAGACTATCTACTTCACTACCCTTAACATGTCCGATGTAAACCAAACATAGAAAGAATAAGGAGGATCCCTTGGGGTGATTGGCTAGGACGGCTTCTCCCTTTTCTCTCTCATCTCCTTAGCCGCCTCCATGCCCTTCGACATCATCTCAGGCATCGACTCCACTAGCTTCCCAAGCCCTCCCGTCTCCTTCACCTTGAGGACTCTTACCCCCTCCGGTCCCTTGACTCCCTTGAATATCACTACGAACGCGACCGGGGTCACGCTCGCCCCGCCCCCGCCGCCGGCGCCCTCGCCC
>CAZBVH010000048.1:0-10331 GCA_964495315.1 uncultured Candidatus Bathyarchaeia archaeon
ATGGTACAGTAAGTACCTTGTCCTCTCCTTGGATCTGGTATACTCAGCAAGGCATCTCCGTCGCCTAGTCATGGAGGAGAAGCTGGACCTGCTCCACGCATCGTTCATCGTCCCCTCAGGAGTCTCGGGGGCGATCGTGAAGTCCTCGACCGGAATCCCCCTAGTGATCACGGTGCACGGCAACGCCGACTTCTATGAGGTGCCCAAGATGCTCTACCCAATGCTCATGTACGCTGCGGCCAAAGCGGATCAGCTTGTCGCTGTTGGCGACGAACTCAGGAAGAACCTTCTCGGAGGACTCGGAGATCTCGACATCAAGGTAATCCCTAACGGAGTAGACATCGAACGGTATCGGCCAGCGAGGACCGTGAGGAATGAGACAAGGAGGAAGCACGGCATCCCTATCAGCTCCCCTATCCTCCTCTCGGTCTCGAGGCTGGTCGAACGAAAGAACATCGACCTGGTATTGAAGGCCGTCCCATACGTGGTCAAGAGACTGCCAGCCTTCAAGTTCCTGATAGTGGGGGAAGGACCGGAACACCAGAAACTACGGCAGCTCACAGAAGTGTTAGGGATCGAGAACGCGGTCATGTTTATGGGGTTTGTGCCTGAGGAGGAGAAGACACGCATCTATCTCGCCTCAGACGCTTTCATCCAGCTCTCCACAAGGGAAGGACTGTCAATCTCCCTTCTTGAGAGCAAGGCAGCAGGGCTTCCGGCGATCGTATCCGACAGCAAGGGTACAAGGGAACCCGTCAAGGAGAACAAGAGCGGAAGAATAATCAGCAAACCCGAGGTTCCGACGGAACTAGCCGAGGAGATCCTGGACCTCCTTTCAGACTCAAGGACTAGAAGAAGATTGGGGGAGAATGCGAGGAGAGAGGCTGAAGAGAACTACAGCCTAGAAGCCATGACAAGACAATACATCAAGGTCTACGAAGAGGCGTTGAAGCCGAGAACCTGAACGGGAAGCCCTATGGGTTCGAGAGATGTTCGAAGAAGGGTAGCAGCCCATGCAACCCCGGTGGCAAGAGGGATCTGAGAAGACTGAAATCTTCCGGCTCCAGGGCCCGCAACAACAGGAGAAGGATACCGTAGACGAGAACCCCGAAACACAGATCGACTCCAATCCTTAGAATGGTATTAGGGACAAGCCTTATCAACAGACTATCGAGGAGCCACACCGATACCGCCATAATAGCCGAAGACAAGCCACCCTTCGAAACAGCTACCCAGTCGATTTCAATCCCAATGTGATGCCTCAACTCGTTCAGCATCAAAGCAAAATGGACCGTCCACATCCCGACTCGGGCAAGAGAAGCACCGAGAATGCCGAGGCTGGGAGACAAGAGAAGCACCAAGGAGACATTCGTCACCACATTCACCAGACCAATCTTGACGAAAGCCTTCGTCTCGGCGATCGCGTTCAAAGCCGACATGAGGATATAGGTGACGGCCTGAAGAACTGACCCGACAGCCAAGATGGAGAGCGGGAGAGCCCCACCCTCATATGCGGAGCCACCGAGCAGAACCATCGCCGTCCTTGAGAGAGCAGCCAGACCAAGCGCAGCCGGAAAGAGCAGAAAGAGCAGATACCTCAACGCGGTCCTAAGAGCTCCTGTCAGCCTCATCTTCCCAGATCTCCCGTAGATCCGGGAGAGGGTAGGCATAACGGTCACATTGAAAGCCAACCAGATGATCGAGAGGGAAGAAGCCCCACGGACACACAGGAAGTAGGTCCCCAACATTACGAGATCCGACGTCGCTGCGAGAAGAAGCATCTGGTCAGACCAGTCGGCCAGTGTCGAGATAACCCGCTCTGTCTGTAGAGGCCAACTGAAGTCAAAGAGCCGCTCTCCTGGATAAGAATTCTTGGGTTCCGGAAGCCTCCCCCTACAGAACCAGGTGCCAAGGGCTAAGCCTAGGACTTCGCCCGCAAACCACCCAGCCATCACCCCAAGCACTCCAAAGCCTGACCAGGCGAGAACGACAGCAACGGCTCTCCCGAACGCAATTACCGAGATCACTGTCGCCGCGTATTTGCCGAAGACGCTGAGACCACGCAGGCAGGCCAGATAGATATTCCTGATAACAGATGTGTAAGCAGCGATGAAGACCATAACGAAGACAAGTTGCCTCTCCCCGGTCCCCCAGACAAGGATCGAGAACCTCTCGGAGAGAAGACAGGCAACGGCCAGGCAAGCGGTCGAGGAGAGCAGTACGTACTTCCGGGCGGTAGCCATCACTGCAGACGCTTGGTACGGGTCACCGCCGCCGAGGTGCTCAGAGATGAACTTAGTTGTAGCGGTCGGCAGAGATAAGTCGGATACGGTCATAAAGATGGTGAAGGAGAAGGTGAGAGCCGAGATAGAGCCGATATCATTCTTCGGTAGGATGCGGGCAAGAATCATCAGGGAGACGAGGTTTATCGAGAACTGTACCGCGTTCTGAACCCCGATGTAGACCGTCCCTCGCGTAACCTCGCTCTTCTTCAAAAGATCTCTCTCCTGACCCGGAGAATACGACAGAAGATCTTAGGTATATTAAAGGCTGTGTTATAGATATCGGTCTATCCACCTGAGACATAGAACAAATGCGTTTGGAGCATGATAACCTAGAGATGATCGTATGGGAGGAGCCTGGGGGAAAGATCTTGGACGTAAGCTTAGGCTCTGCTTCGTCTCACGTTACTTCACCCCGATGATGGGAAGCGGATCGCCACGCGTGGAGGATCTCTCAGGAATCCTCGCAGGAATGGGACAGGAGATCCACGTGGTTACCGTTGTGCCGCCCCGAGGCTTCCCTAAGACCGACGAAAAAGCAGACTACTCCGACAAGAACAGGAAAGTCTACAGGGTCAGGGTCCCGGAAGGGGTGCCCAGCATCATTTATGCTCTCCTCTCAACGCTTGAACTCTTTCTGGAGACCCTGAAGGTGACCCTGAGGAATAGCGTGGACTTAGTCTGGGCGACCGTACCTAACGAGGATTCCGGGCTGGCAGGCTGGTTGGCGGCCAGGATCACCGGACGCCCATTAGTTGTGGATGTCAGGGATGACTGGGAGATCGCCCTCATCGATGATACTTACGGGTTCGAGAGGCTGCTGGCGAAGACCATCTACTACGCCTTCAACATTCTCTACGCTTCGGCGGACGCTGTCGTCTGCACTTCGGAGACCCTGAGGAGAAGAATCTCCGCAAGGAGAGGATCGACCGAGGGACTCTTCAAGATAACCAATGGAGCCAGACTAGGGCTGGTCCGCCCATTGACTGAGAGCGAACGCAGATCAGTAAGAAGGAGATATGGGGCACAAGGAGAATTAGTCGTCTTTACAGGGACGCTTAGCAGCCACCAGGCACCGTGGAATCTTGTGGATGCCGCGAGCGAACTCAGGTCTCGAGGAGTCAAAGCCTCGGTCGTAGTCGCGGGCGGGGGACCTCTCCTAGAGGAGCTCAGGATGCGCTCAGCCAAGCTGAGTGAGCCTGTAAGATTCGTAGGTTTGCTCAGCAGAGATGAGGTCACGAAGTTGATCGTGGCAAGCGATATCGGAGTAATCACGCTTAGAGACAGCGTCGCCTGCCGCAGCATGATACCTCTGAAGTTCTTTGACTATGTCGCGGGCGGGCTTCCCATTGCAGCCTCCGTTCCTGAGAACTCTGAGATAGCACAGGTGATTCGAGAGGGGAAGCTTGGGATCGTTGTAGAACCTGAAGACCCGATCAGACTGGCAGATGCGATCGAAGAGATGGTCAAGAAGAGATATTTGAGGCTCAGGTCGAAGAAGAACGCAGAAGAGATCGCCTCACGTTACGATTGGAGGAATCTCGCAAGGACCTATCTTGATCTCTTCTTCAATCTCGCCCGGCGAGGTGCTGATTGAGATTCAGTATCTCGTCCCATTTGTTCCATATGCTCCAGCAACTCGATCCGCGTAGTCGCCAGAATATCTGCCAAGAAACCAAAGAAGAAAGACTGGAGACCAGTGAGTACCAGGAGCGCTGATAGCTGGATGAGGGCCACATGGTGTCCGAAAGGCTCCCTGTAAAGGATCTTGAGGCAGATGACGTACAGCCCAAAAACTCCCCCAAGGAAGGAGAGGAGAATACCGGTCAACCCGAAAAGGGTCATCGGTCTCTCCAGGAAAGCTAGCTGCAGCCTCAGGGAGATGAGGTCGAGCAATCCCAGTATGAACCGTACTGGCGAACCGTACTTTGTTCTACCATACTCGCGAGGAAAATGGCGGATCTCAACTTCCCCAACTCTGAACCCCATCTGATGCGCCAGGGGAAGCACGTATCGGTGGAGATCGCTCCTAAAGCTGATCCTTTCCAAGACCTCATGGCGGAAAGCCTTCAACCCACTGTTGTAGTCGTGGATCTTCAAGCCGAAAACAATCTGGGAGACCAAGTTGTATATGGCGGACGGAAACTTCCTTACCCACGGGTCTTTACGGTTCTTCCGCCAACCATTGACGACATCAAGCCCGCCGTCCAGAGCGGAGACAAGCCTCGGTATGTCCTCGGGGGCATACTGAAGGTCAGCATCCATGATGACAATGTATTCGCCATCGCATCTAGGAATCCCTGTCCTAAGAGCCGCGGACTTCCCGAGATTCCGGCGATGCCTAACCACCTCCACAAGGCTGTCTTTCCGCGCCAATTCCTCCGCGATCTCTCCGGTTCTGTCGGTGCTCCCGTCATCCACGATGAGGATATCGCCTTCGACCACTCCTCCCTTGCGAAGCCCCTGAAGCCTACCTACAAGGATGGGCAGTGAGTCTTCCTCGTTGTAGGCGGGAACCAACACAGTTAGCTTATGGTCCTTCACCGCACCTTTCACCCTGAAGAGATTCTTCCGGCAAGTGAACCCGTCACCCTATCATGTTCAAAAGACTTGATAGCCGCCTTGTACGCTTCCAGCATCCTATCCACCCTCTTATCAACCGCATACTCGCGGAGAACGGTCTTCCTAGCAGCCCTACTCAGTTTCCTCTGGAGGTTCTTATCCTTAGCGAGCCTCAGGATAGCCTCGGCAAAGAGGTCGGTCTCCCCTACAGGGACGATAAGCCCGTTCACCCCGTCTTGAACCAAGGAGAGATTTGCCGGAATCCCCGAGGCTATCACAGGCTTCTCGCAGGCCATGGCCTCAAGGAGAACCCTACTTAAACCCTCAGACACGGATGGCAACACAACCATGCAGCTTGCAGCATAGATTGCCGGGAGTTCACCGTGAGAGACCGCGCCCAAGAAGGAAACGCTCGGTCTCATGTCGCGGCCCTTCAGATCGTCCTCCATCACCTTCAGGTAGGGACCTTCACCTACGACTATCAGGGACAGATCACTCATCTTGCTCCAAGCTTGCGAGAATGCGCCGAGCAACGTCAAAAGACCCTTTCCGGAGACCAAGCGGCCAACGTAGGTAACGTTGATGGAATCCAAGTTGATCCCACTGCTAGGTCCAATATCATTGCGCGGAGAGAATACCTTAGAGTCTACGGCGTTAGGTATATAGAATGCCTTCCTTCTGCTCATTCCAGTCGATGAGACGAAGTCCTCGAGCATGCTGCTCCCATCGAAAGTCGCCGCGTCCGCGCTCTTCACCGAGAATTCCTCGAGAAGCCTAGCAATGGTCCTGACTAAGAGACCTGCCCTCATCGACGTCGCGATCGAACCATGCAGCGTAACCACATACGGCTTCCCAAACGCTCTTCGCCACCGGTAGCCTACCACACCCGCTATCCCGTCATGGCAGTGTATGAGATCATAATCGTGCTCTTTGGAGAGACTGAACAGCTTACCAGTCGCCTCATGGATAAAAGTCAGACTCTTAAGCCGAGGAAGACCTGATCTCTCAACCCGAAAGACCTGTACCCCGTCGAGACTCTCCTCACGAGGAGTATCGGGCTCCCTGCCCGTCACGACATGAACGGAGTGCCCTCGCCCTACCAATGCCGAGGACAGCTGGTGTATGCAGAAAGGTGCCCCACCGATGTGCGGTGGATAACGTTCAGTGACCATACAGACGAGCAAAAGGTCCCTCCGGAAAGCGAGAGTATCCCTAGTCTACACTCTCCTAACAGTTATATTTTACATTTTGAGAGAGACATGCCAACCACCACGGAAGGAGATACTTCAACGAACCCCAGTCCCAAGGATCCCCTAGTGAGAAGGCACCCACCGGGAAAAGAGCCGGTGAGAGAGATGAGGATACTCATGTTCACCCCGAGTTTCCTTCCTGTGACCGGGGGAATGGAGGTCAAGATCTATGAGACATCTAAGTGGCTGGCTAGGCATGGCAACAAGGTCTTCTTGATGACGATCCACAGGGGCAAGAGCCCAAGGAAGGAGGACCTGGACGGAATCGAGGTTGAGAGGTTCCTACTTACAGGACCGCTCGCGATGCCTAGGCTACTGCAACTCATCCTCACCAGGAAGATCGACGTAGTCCATGTCCATTGGAGCAAATGGAGGACAGGACTCCTAGCGGTGCTGGCCACGAAGATCGTCGGAAGACCGGTTGTCTTGGGACTTGCCGGAGACGACATCTACACGCCGGCAGACCCGGAGAGGAGACCTGGATTCATCTATATGCGCATCATAAAGATGGCTGATCTACTCGTAACAACAAGCGAGGATCTCAAGAGGAGAGCGTTGGAGAAGGGCTTCCCGAGGAATGCCATAGCTATTCCTCAAGGCATCGATACCGATAGATTCAACCCGAGGGTCTCCGGGACAGCCGTAAGAGAGAGGCTAGGCTGGCTTGATGATCCTATCGTGATGGCTACGGCGAGACTCATCGAGAGGAAGGGCGTGCAGTATTTGGTTGACGCCTTCGCTCATGTTCTGAGGATCATCCCGGATGCGAAGCTCATGATAGCCGGGGAGGGACCCGAGAGGAGCAGACTGGAGGCAAAAGTCAGAACTCTAGGCCTATCAGAGAACGTGGCTTTCCTAGGCGTAATACCATATAGAGAGGTCCCTGCCTACTACGCCGCCTGCAACATATTCGTCCACATACCTACGTACGAGGCAATGCCACACGTGATCTACGAGGCAATGGCGACGGGCAAACCCGTGATTGCAAGCAGAGTGGGCGGCATCGTAGAGGTTATTGAAGACGAAGAGAACGGACTGCTTGTCGAGCCGAAGGATCCGAAGTCGACAGCCGAGGCAATCCTAAGGCTGATAAAGAATCGCGGGCTTGGGAGAAGAATCGGAGAAGCCGCTCTTGAAAAGGTAGAGAGAGAATACACTTGGGACATCATCGCTAAACGTTATCTTGAACTCTACAGACACCTCCAACCCAGAGGAATCGCTGGAAGAATACGGTGAGATAAGAGGATGAAGATCTCACTGCTACCTTGGCCGAGCGCCTACCGATCCCCATTTGTGGTAAGGGACGACGACACAAGCTACTATACGACCCCGAGCAAGCTGAAAAGACTCTACCGGGACGCGTGGGGGATGGGGTTTAAGATCAGCCTAGCAGTGATACCGAGGATAACAACCGACATAGCCCCGGGCAAGTACGTGGCTTCTAGAGGGCTAAGATACACCCCCATGGTCCCACCGGATGTCAGGGGTAAAGGCGAGAAGAGAGAGATCGCTGAGAACAGGGAACTGGTCAGATACCTCATATCGGAGAACGGAAGGGGGAGATTGGAACTCCTTCTGCACGGCTTCGAACATGTTAGAGTGAACGGGCTGCCAGAGTTCTCTTCAAAGGATGCAGATCAGACAGGGAGGAGGCTGGAAGAAGCGATCGAGATCTTCGAGAGAGCATTCGGGTGGAAGCCGAAAGTCTTCGTACCACCCTGGGAACTGCTCTCATCAGAGGCGGCAGACATGCTGAGAGAGAGGAGACTCCACATCTGCCGAAGATACCCCGCCTTCCCTGACGAGTACCTCAAGAGCTTCTTGAAAGGCTATTACCCCGTCCCGTTCAAGCGCAGACCAGTAATCTTCTTCAAAGATCTCGGCCCCAACTGCGTCTCCTTCAGGCGGGGAGTCTTCGACCTCAGAGACAACGGATACTTCTTCTCCATACTTTATGACGCGGAATCCAGCAGGAAGGCAGCTAAAGAGATATTCCTAAGAAACCACGAGAACTGGAACGCCTCCATCTGGTGCAACCACTACTGGGAGTTCTTCTTCGACTGGGAGAAGGAGATATCAAGAAGCCAGATCTTCGAGAACCTTAATGACTTCCTACGGTTCGTCTCTGGGTTCAACATATGGAAGTGTGGCCTCGAAGAGTTGGCCGAATGGTTGAGGAAGTGTCAGGGATTGAAGACCCGATCCAGAGGGAACACCCTCGAGATTGAAGCGGCAGAAGCGATGTCAAATCTAGCGGTCCACTCCGATGGACGCCTCAGGGTTAGGAGAGGCGATGTTCACCTGGTCGAGAGTAAGAACGGAATCCACATCATACGGGAAGTACCGCCAGGGGAGAGGATTGAACTCTCCACTGAGGCATAGACCAAGCGTCCCTGATAGGTGACTTATGGCTCACGTGCTTGGCCAGTAAGGCTCGAAAGGCCAGCCTGCAAACGTACTCTTGAGGACTGGAAGGAATAGCTGCAGGTAGACTACGGACAGGGCAATCCCGATCAGGGTTGCCATAAGGACTGCCCGTCTGTCAGCTGGCTTCTTAGCTTCAAGATAGATCAGAGCTATGTATGTTATGCAACCGAGAGTGACAAAGACTCCTAGAATCCAGCGGAAGACCATCAGTTCTAACCAGTAGGATTGGAGATCCCTGCGAATCAGCTCCGAGACGAAGCTCATCCTCATGTGGTGAGGTCCAGACTCATCCAGGATCTTGAAGTAAGCGAAGGGCGGACCTAGAAGGAATCCCGTTATGAAGAAGGGCAGGTATAGCCACCTGAAGGCCTCCCTCTTGGGATGCCAAGTCTTCGCATCGATTATTATGAAGGGCAGGACCCAGACGAAGAAATTGTCGTGAAGCACCTTGAAGAATGCGAGAAAGGAGAGGAGGACTGCCAAGCAACCGTTGAAGGCAATGTTCTCCGGCGGGTTGCACCGGTGGAAGAGAGCAAGCGTGATAGGGACCCCGATCAAGAAAACGGAGAGACTGATGTCTGCCAGATGGGGCCCCAGATAGAACTGCGCGGCGTTGATAAGGGTGAACCCGTGAATGGGGCGCCACAAGTGACAGATGACATTGCAGACGTAAGACCGGGAGTCCCAGACCAAGAAAGGCAAGGAGAGCGATGAGAGTACAAGGATCAAGACCTCGACGTATCGAACAACCTGTGACTTCCTACCCATGTTCACCAGAAACATGAGAAACAGCGGAACCGTGATCACAGGATACGTCTTGAAGGCGATCCCGACGGCAAGGCAGACGGCGCTAAGATCATACCGCTCATCGACGAAGGAACATACTGAGAGAAGTGTGAATAGCGCTGGCAGGGAGTCGAACATCCCGTAGATGCTTGAGACATAGATAACCAGGGGGTTGAACAACCAGAGGGAGAGACCTCTCCGCGCGCCTGTAGGGTCCTCGGTCCGGTGCAGGATGAAGCGGTAGATGACAACCCCCACAGCAAGGTCGGCGAGGATAACTGGCAGCTTGATCAGGCCAACTAACACATTGAGATTCCCCGGAAAGAGCAGGACAGATAACCCGTAAGAGAGGAAGTTCAGCACAGGCCAAGGCGACATGTACCCGATGTTATCCTCTGCTGAGGTCCCGAAGAAGAAGCCGAAGGTGTACGGGTTTCTTCCTTCGTAAAGTCCCTTACCAGTCTCAATCCAGATGCGCACATCGTGATCTAAGTCACCGCTGAACGGCGCCACAGCCAGTCTTATCGATAGCCCCAGAACCAAGGCCCCGAGCAGCCACGGATCTGCTCTTCCCACGTCCCGATCGCGCAGAAGGGACCGGATAGACCCGCCCACATGAAGCCCCATTGGTTAGGCAACCCCCCTCCAGGCATGTCCCATGCCAGGTGTCCGGAAGAAACAGACGTGCAAATGGAAGTCGAGAGTGTGATCCCCTCTGAACAGACCGCGATTCCCCCTCGCAACCCGTGCAAAATTACTTCTCTATAGCGGGTATTCTGTCAAATGAAGTCCAAAGAGGCAGTAATTCAGTTCTATATCAAAAGGAGAGTAGAAACATCAGCAGATAACACCACAATTACACAAATAGGATGAAGACTGGTGGTCGCTTTGAAAGGTGAGGAATACCCTCAGATTACCGAGTGTCTTACCGGACACAGCTTTTCTTTAAATTGAATGTGGAAGGCGACCAAAGCGAGGCATCGACCCATAGAGCATAAGCCATCAGCAGAGGAGGATCAAGAGG
>CAZBVH010000049.1:0-2085 GCA_964495315.1 uncultured Candidatus Bathyarchaeia archaeon
AGGGAATTCCCAGTTCCGAAGCAAGGCAGAATGGATAAGCAGCTATGTCAGAGATGATCAGATCCACTCTTCTATCGGTGCAGAGACGGGCCTCCTCGCGTAGGAGGACATGAAGCTTGTCTGGGAACTTCTCTATATCCTCCTTGTACGCGTAGTCGAGATCGCAGTAGAGCCCGGCGTCGAACCGAAGATCAACGTCGTTAGCAGATTCGGTAACCTCCATGCAAAGTGAGCCGAGGGAGCCGCGAAGATAGGATGCGGGAGCCGAGGTTCTCACACTTATGGATAATTTGGGTGAGAGATGTTTCAGCTCACGAATCAGAGCGATTGCCCTTGAGGCATGTCCGTAACCGGGGTCAGATACATAGTATCTCAGGTGCAATATGGTTGCCTCATGGAGTAGCTGCATGGTGACTTGGACTCTGGGTGCGATCCTTGCAGAGGCACATTCGATCAAGGTCCTAAGCGGAGGCTACGTCCATCGTTTATGTAAAGCGGTCTACCGGATCTCCTCTCTTAGTTCGACGATCACACGGTCTATCTCCGTCCTTGCTGCTTTGATACGTTCTCGGTACTCCTGCCTCAGACGATCGTATACAATCCTTGATATCTCTCCGCTCCGGTACCTCCTCTCAAGTCTATCGAGGTTCCCTTCGCTCGTCTCGAGGTCAACCTCAGCGACCTCAATCCTCCTCGTCGCGTCCAGATACTTCTCTCCTGAGCCCTTCATCTCCTCCTTCAGACCCTCCAGCTCTTTGCTTAGTGATACGATCTGCCTCTCCACTATCCTGCTTCGCCCCCGGTATCGATGCTTCGAGATCCCTCCCGACTCAGCCCTATCCTTGAGAGATGCCAACTCGGCTTGAAGCGAGATCTTCTCATCGATGGCATCCACGAAGGAGCGAATCAGATCGGTAGGAACGGAGACCCGCTGGACCTCGAACCTCCCAATCTGAAGGATGCGCCTCGCGAGAATCAGAGATGCGAGAACGAGTCCGACCCAGAGGGTCGGCCGGAACGCAGACCAGACTATCAGGTAACGGTAGGACAGTGCGAGGTTCTGATTGTTCTTGAACTCTGCCCCCTCGATCTTGAAGACCGCCCTCTCTTGGAACATCTCCTTCTCGGTCGTTAGAGGAGGAGGCGAGGTAGTCTTCTCATTGATGCCCGCCCCTTCAGGGAGAACTACCGTAACGTACAGCGTCTCGATCGATGCCCCAAATCCGGGGACCATAGGAAACTCGAGTTGGAAGAGATCGAGTTCTGAGAGACTAATACTCTTGCTTGCCGGAACGTTGAAGATGACTTTGAAAGTGTAGAATTCATTCTCTTTGATGGCAACTCTGAAGTATACGATCACTCTTGGAGGTAGATCTGCGGACCTTGAGGGGAGAAAGGCCTCTATCGGTCCAGCGATATCGGATGCGGTGACATTTTGGGATCCCGAGGGCAGGGTAAGCGTCACGGAGTCGATAGGAGTCGGCGTGGGGTTCGAGACGTGGAACTCGTCGTAAACGTGTATCATGCCCCATGCGCCCAGCTCGATGTTCCTTTCAGCCCGGTCGCACCTCAAGTCGGTTACAGGCGCTTCCTCGGACCCCGTCTCAGCGTCAGCCAGAAGCCTCTGGTTCTCGACAGACCAGCCGTAGACCCTTGGGATGAGCGGGATGAGGAGCAGAACTAGAAGCATCAGTAGCAGATCTAGGTTGAAGGTTCTCGCTCGCAAGGCCATCATCCTCTCGTGAGGAAAGCTCTAACTCTTTTGCTTTATCCTTTAGGATTTTGCCAAACCCGGTCTTGAGGATACAATGCTTCCACACCTAACAGAGCATTCGGAGAGATCTCTACTGAACCGAGACTGCTATGGGTTAATGATCAGCTTCAGAAGGTATGGACCAGTCTTCAGGTAAAGGTTTCAGGAAACGGGCAGGAATCCCTCCGACCATGATCCGAGCCTTCACGTCCTCGGTGACCACTGCACCTGCGGCGACAACCGCACCCTCACCGACTATTACTCCTGGAAGGAGGATCGACCCACCACCAATGCTGTCTCTTATACACATCTCCGAGCCCACGAGACCGTAC
>CAZBVH010000049.1:2095-10021 GCA_964495315.1 uncultured Candidatus Bathyarchaeia archaeon
ACCCACCACCAATGCTTGCCCCTCTTCTTATGGTTGGACCCACGAGTTCAGTTTTCTTTCTGGAGAGATACTTGTCATTCAACAGGATACAGTGAGGACCTAGGAAGACGAAGTCTCCGATCTCAGAGTATGGTGGGATGTAGACCCCAGTCTGGACAGATACTCCTCTACCTATCTTGCATCGCCCATCTATGGTAACGTTGCTCCCGATCATGCTCCCCTTGCCGATCCTGGTCTCTTCTCTTAGTAGGACGTTGTGTCCAGTGGACACGTTATCGGCTATCGTGACTCTGGAGTAGATGGTGGAGTTCGACCTGATGATCACGTTCCGACCGACCGTGGTTACGGCGCCTTCAGGTCCTTTAAGGTCGAGATCTTCTCTGCTGAGGGACTCTTCGAGGTCATGTTTTGCCGGGTGCCCAACGAGGCAGTTGGGACCGAAGTAGGTCGCCTGTCCAATCTTTATCGGTCCCCAGATGATCGTGTTCGCTGAGACTTTGACCGAGTCACCCAGCTTGACCTTACCGACAAGCCTTGCATTGGGACCTATTAGGCAACTTTTCGGTATCTTTGATCCAGGTTCAAGGTAAGCCGTTGGATCCACGTTGGACATTGAAGACCGCCTAACCTGTATGGTACTACGCTCGGAGAAGAACGGAGTCGGTAGTCACTCTCCGGGTCAGCACTTATTACTGTAGCGGCACATCAATACGGATGCCCCTACCCTACGCTGAACTGAAAAGCCTTAATCTTCCCGATTTTAAAGAGTTTGCTACGGAAGTCCTCCAATGAGAGTTAAGGTAAGATTCTTCACGGTTCTCCGTGAGCTGATTGGAAAGAGAGAGGAGGATGTCGTCGTTCGAGACGGGGCGAGTGTAAGAGAGGTTCTGGATCTACTGTCAGAAAGGTATGGAAAAGAGTTCTCAGATTATCTCTTTGAGGAGAAGAGGGTAAGGGAACACATCCAGATACTCCTCAACGGTGCGAATATTATGACACTCGACGGGTTTGAGACGAGGTTGAAGGATGACTCCACGTTGGCACTACTCCCACCTATGGAAGGAGGCAGATAGAGAAGAGTGAGGGGGGTTCTGAAAAGAGGAGATGAGAGCCCCGGTGAAACAGTCTTCATAAGGAACTTCGGTTGCCCGTCCAGTCTTGTAGATGCGGGGTTCATGGAAAGGGCCCTGATAGGAGCAGGATATCGGATCTCGGATAATCCTGCCTCGGCAGACTTCCTGATCTACAATACTTGTGGGGTGAAGACCCCAACAGAAGACCGGATCATAGGTCTAATGAAGAATGTGCCCAAGACAAAACACCTGCTTATCACTGGTTGCCTCCCTGTCATCAACCTTGAGAGACTACGAAAGGAAGTGAACTTCTCGGGGATATCAGGTCCATCAACGGGGCCTGAGATAGTTAACATTCTCTCAAGGGTCAAGAGGGGATTGAAAGTAACAGAGTTAAGAACGGCATGGAAGCTAGAGCCACTTCTTCCAAACCCGCGATCCGGTCAACTCATAAGCATCATACCGGTCGCATACGGCTGCCTGAGCAGTTGCAGTTATTGCTGTGTTAAGACGGCAAGAGGCAGACTGAGAAGCTATCCTATAGAAGAGATCGCCACCCGCCTCAGAGGGGATGTGGAGAAAGGATCAAGGGAATTTTGGTTGACCGGACAAGACGTCGGGTGCTACGGACACGACTTAGGGACCAGCCTCACAGAACTGCTGGACAGGATCTCCAGGATAGACGGGAAGTTCAGAGTCAGGGTTGGAATGATGAACCCCGAACATCTGGTGAAGATTCAGGACGAATTAGTCGAGGCCTTCAAGAGCGAGAAGATCTTCAAGTTCCTACATATTCCCGTGCAGAGTGGCGATGACGGAATACTGGAATACATGAACAGAGCCTACTCCGTCGAAGACATCAAACAGATCGTCCTCGCATTCAGAGAGAGGATCAAGAGAATCACAATAGCAACAGACATAATCTATGGGTTCCCGGGAGAGAATAGAGAGGCCTTCGAGAACACAATCCAGCTGCTGAGAGAACTTAAGCCGGATGTCCTGAACATATCCAGATTCTCTGCAAGACCCAGAACACCCCTCTCGGAAGCAAGGAGAGTGCCTCCGCATGAGGAGAAGAGACGAAGCAGAACCCTAACAGACTTGTCAAGAGAGATCGCTCTCACGCAGAATCGAGGATGGATAGGCTGGAAAGGAGAAGCCCTTATCGATGAGATCGGCAAAGGAGATTCATGGATTGGCAGAAATCATGCTTACAGACCGGTAGCAATACGAGATGAAAGGAACCTACTTGGCAAGTTCGTGAACGTGAGAATCTGTGAGGCAGCACCGACTTACCTGATGGGGAAGACCCTGTAGTTGAGCCACACCATCGATCCTATGTGTCCGCAGTTGCTGAACTGCGGGATGGACAGTGTTTGATATGTGACTCAAAACAAATAGATTGATTGAATAATGTCCAAAACTTGGGTAGAGAACATGGTAAGATGGCGTCAAAAGTGCTGTTGGGGATGGGGAGAGAGCCATCTTAACGGGGGAAAACGCGGAAACGTATTCACAGCGTATTTATCTGCATATACGCCTGCTTATCCGTCCAGGACCTACTATGTGAAGAAGCAAGGTGACCACTATGAAGCTGATAACTCTGCACATACCTGAGATCTACCTTGAAAACCTAGAGGAACTGGTGAAGAAGAAGTACTATCCGAACCGAGCAGAAGCAATCAGAGTCGCCATAAGAGATCTTCTCGACGACGAACTCTGGTCCCGAAGAAGAATACAAGAGTGAACACAGCGTCTTCTGAAAGAGGAGGGGGCGGTCCTGCAAGTCCATAAGACTCGTCGCTCAGATATGATTGGAAAGATACAGAAAGACGCCAAACTCCGCAATCTGGAAGGAGAAGATGAGGAGACCAAGATCAAGGTCGAGGTAGACCTGAACCTGTTCCAGATGGAACGCAACTAGCACTCCACATCATGACAGCGAATTCCTTGAGAACTTACTCAGCACCAAGGAAAACGTCTTGAGACGGTACCAGAGCCTGCTAGGCGCACCGAACACCTGAGTTCTTCCTTCCCTGATAGACCTCAAGATCGACTCCTGACAACGCCTCCTAGAAGAGACAACAGTGTAGGAGTCCCCAACGGTCTCAGGCAGATGAGAGTCGCTGCCTCCGACACAGGCCACATTCAAGTCTTGAGCCAGACGAGAGGCAAGACTCCACGTCGAATCGAAGAAGAAAGAATGAGAGTTAGCAACCTCAATCCCGTCGGGAATAAATGACCTAACAATCTCAAGACCTACCCCACCCCTCAAAGAATCGAGAGGATGAGGCACAATCGCGAGACCTCCTGCCTCTCTAATCAGCTTGAGCGTCTCAGAGAAGGAGAAATTGTTCGGAATCCTCTCATCGATGCCGAGAGCAATCAGGTGCCCTTCTTGAGTATCGATCTCCTCACCGAGGATCACAATAAAACCAGAATCTACCCTAGGAATCTCCCTGAACGCCTCAACACTATTGTGGTCGGTTATGGCGATGCCGTCTAGGTTCCTCCTCTTGCCCCACTCGATCGCCTCAGCCACCGATGTGGGACTGTCCCCTGAGTGCGCCGTGTGAACATGAAGATCTATCTTAAGCGGGATCATTGACCGTTACCTTGAAGACTCACTGGAAGGTTAGATGCACCACTCTACAGACCTGTTCATAGTTCAAGATCCCCAGATTAAACTTTGGAGGACAACGAGATCAACAGGAATGATTGGTAGGGAAGGCTAATCTGTTTGTCACGGTCAAGCAGGCGACTGCTTACTTGACAGGACTGCCAGGATTCGCAGGGGAATCAGGAACCAACAGGCTCAGCTTCTTCCCATCGGCAACCGCAAGCACCATCACTTCTGAGGTGAGACCGAGAATCTTCGTCGGCTTTATGTTTGCCAAGACTACCACGTCCTTTCCTTTGAGGGCCTCCGGAGCGTAGTACGGGAGAAGCCCGGAGACCGAGTTTCGTACCAAGCCGTCTCCTAGGTCTATGGTCAATTGGAGTAGTTCACGAGAGGACGGAACAGGTCTGACTTGGCTGATCCTTCCTATCCTCAAGTCAAGCTTGGCAAACTCTTCAACGGTGACAGCGGTTTTGCCTTCAGCAGCCGAACTGGACAACCCGTGTTTCTTGGCTTCTATCTTCTGAGGCTCAATCTTCTCGAAGAGCGGAATTGGAGACCTAAGTTGCTGTCCAGGGGGAAGCCGAGAAGCCGCATCATCCCAGCTCTGATCGTGTACAGACCCTTCTAGACCGAGCATACCCCAGATCTTCTCCGCCGTGAAGGGGAGGAACGGTTCAAGCAGAATGGAGAGGGTCTTCACTACCTGATTGGCTACGTAGATCGTCGTCTTCGCGGTCTGAGGATCCTCCTTGATCGTGGCCCAAGGCGACTTGTCATTGAAGTATTTGTTCCCAGCAGACGCCAGATCCATTACAGCCCTCAACCCCCGATGGAAGTTGAACGACTCTACCGACTCCGCCACCTCCCTCTGAGTCTCAGGAATCTTGTCAAGCATCTTCCGATCATACTGATCTAGCTCGCCAGGCTCGGGAATCTCCCCTTGAAAGTTCCGGTAGGAGAATACTAGGGCCCTGTGAACGAAGTTTCCAAGGATATCTGCCAACTCGTTGTTATGGCGGGAGGCGAACTCATCCCAGGAAAAATCAGCATCCTTGGTGAGCGGGGAGGAGGCGACAAGATAGTATCTTAACGAATCGGCTTCGAAGTCCTTCAGATAGTCTGATACTTCCACGACCCAGCCCCGGCTCTTAGACATCTTCCGCCCCTCTAGGGTGAGGTACTCCCCAGCGACTATTGCAGACGGCAGGTTGTATCCTCCGACACCCATCACCATTGCGGGCCAGAAGATTGAGTGATGATAGATTATGTCCTTACCGATGAAGTGGACTATCTTGCTATCCTTCTCCTGCCAGTATCCACGCCACTTCTCAGGGTCACCGGACTCAGATGCCCAAATCTTCGTGGACGAGATGTAGCCGATAGGGGCGTCGAACCAAACGTAGAGGACCTTTTCCCCGGCATCCGCCAGTGGAACAGGGACCCCCCACGAGAGATCGCGAGTTATGCACCAGTCTCTCAGACCTTCATCTACCCACTGAAGAGCATACTTCTTCACGTTCTCCGAGAGTCCTTGATTGCCAGAGATCCACCTTCCGATCTCCTCTTGGAAGGCACTCAGTTTGAAGAACCAGTGACGGGAAGCCTTGACGACCGGTCGACTCCCGCAGAGAGCGCAGTAGGGATTCCTCAGTTCCAAGGGTTTCAAGTAGCGACCACAAGCATCGCAGGCGTCACCGCGAGCCCCCTCCGCACCGCAATACGGACACGTCCCCTCGACGTAACGGTCCGGCAGGAAACGCCTACACTTCTCACAGAAGAGCTGTTCATGCTGAGACTCGTAGATGTATCCTCGCTCTAGGAGCTTGGAGAAGAACTCTTGAGTAGTCTCCCTATGGGTTGAGGTGATGGTTCTCGAGAAGACATCGAAGGAGCAGCCTATTCCTGACAGGTCTTGAAGAATCAGCGCATGGTATCTATCAGCTATCTTTCTCGGAGAAGACTTCTCTAGTTCCGCCTTCAAGGTTATGGGCGTACCATGCTCATCCGTCGCACAGACATATATGGCGTCATGTCCACGCAGACGAAGGTATCTCACATAGATGTCCGCAGGGATGTAGGTCGATCTCAGGTGACCAAGGTGGATGGGCGCGTTCGCGTAGGGAAGGGCGGAGGTAATCAGGTATTTTGAGAGATTTGACACCCCCAGAGCGGCGAGAATGACTGTGGGAGAGAAGACAAGGATGCTACACGTTTAAGGCTTTTGGAGTTCAACGCAGATCTAGGGGTTGAGGAAACACCGGTGAAGGTAAGGCTGTTCAGCAAGTATACGAACGTAAACGCCGGAAAGACTAGGAACATCGTGAGGTCTCGAATCTTCCAGATGAGTTCTAGGTAGTAGAATCCCCCGAGCCAAGAGGGGATAGACAGCAGGTAATAGAACCATCTCGTTCCCGTGTAGAATAGGAGTGGGATGTACCAAAGACGCTCAAACCTGTTCCTATTGATGATCCCGTCCATGATCGCGAACGGGATAGCCCACATGGCATGGTTGTCTTGAATGAACCGGTATGCAACGAAGAAGACGAGGAAGGCGAGCAAAATTCCACGTTCCAAAGACACTCGATCAACCCGTTTCAGTAGGTAGAAGTAGAGCATGAGAAGAGAGGAGACCGTTATCACCGTATTTACAAGTGTTACCTGCGTGAGAAGCAGGGAGGTCTCTCCCCTTGGATAGTAGTTGAAACCAAGCCTCATCCAGATCAGACGCCAATAGGTGGAGTTCCCACTCCAATTACTCTGATAGAACAGAGCATGAGAGAAGCCTGAGAAGTCCAGCACGATGAACGGAAGGGCACAGGATACTATAGGAAGCCCTGATAAGAGAGAGAAACTCATCCGCTTTTCCTTCAAGAATATGAGAAATACGGGAAGAAGGATTATTGGGTACATCTTGAAGGCAATCCCCATACCCAAGGAAACGGCGGAAAGCTCAACCTCACCCTTCTTGAAGAAGTAGAGTGCCAAGACGGTGAACAGAACCGGTATCGCGTCGAACTGAAAGTAGAGGACAGAACCCATGAACGTATATGGATTCAAGAGATAGCTTGCCATCGCGATCCTCTTTGCCTTCCCGCTCCCAGTTGCGTCAAGGACTACCTTCCCCAGCATGACCCCGAGGACGATATCTGCGACGATCACGGGTATCTTCTGAAGGACTAGGATCGTTATCCCATCGTTATCAGGAAGCGGCCCGGAAAAAAAGTAGCTTATCGCACAGAGGATAGCCCAAGGCACAGGGTAACTATAAGGATCAACATAAAGTCTAGCGTGATGTAGATTATAGTAGTATGGGTTCATACCCCTCCTGACCCACGCAGACGCTATTACATGCCAAACCCAAGCATCATAGCTGTCCCCGAAGAAGGGAGCGACTAAGAGTCGGACCAGAAGACCAGTAACTATGATGACGCTCTCACTGTTTAGATGCTTAAGATTCATCGCGACCAGGCAACGAGGGAACCGGTGCCTGTAAGGATCGAGACGATGCATAAAAGGTCTTTCAAGATGTGAGAGTAGGAATAGCCTACTCAGCTATTCATAGGGTACCTTTCTCCCAGCTCTTGAGATACTCCGCTTGCTTCTCCGTAAGCTGATCAATTTCTACACCCATAACCTTTAGCGCAATGCTTGCCACTCTCCTATCGATCTCTTCAGGAACCTTGTACACCTTTGGAAGCAGATCGTGACCCGACTTAGTCAAGTACTCCACCGATAGGGCTTGGTTCGCGAAAGACATCATCATCACTTCAGGGGGATGCCCCTCAGCCGAGGCCAGGTTCACCAGCCTCCCCTCGGCGATAAGATAGATACTCCTACCGTTCTTCAGCTTGAACCTCTCAACGTTCGGACGTACCGCCCCCCTCGACTTCGAGAGTGAGAGAAGATCATCAATCGATATCTCAACGTTGAAGTGTCCACTGTTGGCAAGTATGGCACCGTCCTTCATCTTCTGCATGTGTTCCCCGCGTATGATAGAAGTGTTACCGGTTGCAGTAACGAAGAAATCGCCGTAGGGGGCTGCGTCAATTAGACGCCTTACCGGAAATCCGTCCATCGTCGCCTCCAAGGCCCTTACTGGGTCAACCTCACAGACAGTGACGTGTGCTCCCATCCCCCTGGCACGGTTCGCTATCCCCCGGCCGCACCACCCATAACCGACTACGACAAAGACCTTTCCAGCAATGAGGAGACTCGTAGCCCTCATTATCC
>CAZBVH010000050.1:0-3010 GCA_964495315.1 uncultured Candidatus Bathyarchaeia archaeon
CTCCTTGGTAACCGGGCCACCACCGACAACAACCTTGAACTTCTTACGAAGACTCAAACGTTCAAGCTCCTCCACCAACTCCCTCTGATACGGCAGGGTCGTCGTCATGAGAGAAGAAGCCCCTATCACATCCGCGTTCAGCGCCTGAGCTCTCTCAATGAACTCGGAAGTTTTCACGTCCTTTCCTAAGTCGTGCACAGTGAACCCCTCCGACTTCAAGACCATGACAACCACATTCTTCCCGATATCGTGGAGATCTCCCTCTACAGTGCCTAGGACGATTGTTCCCTTTCTGAACCGGTTGGCTTGCTCCTTTGTCATGGCGGGCTCAAGAATCTTCATTGCTTCGGTCATGGCGTCGGCGGCGAGTACCAAGTGGGGTAAAAAGACTTCGTACCTGTGGAATTTTTCGCCGATCTCTCTCAATCCAAGCGTCAAGCCCTTTTCGGCAGCTTCGGCAGGGTCGATGCCTGCTTTGACGGCCTTTTCGGCAGCTTTCTTCGCTGCTTCAATATCGTAATTCATGATGGCCTCTCTTAGACTGGTTATAATTTCCTCCTTGCTCACCTTATTTCCCTTCTAGTTCTGAGTAACCAATTGATTGGTTATTGTAGGTAAGTCTTGGTTTGTTGCTTACTAAATTTTCGCTACTTCCCTCGCCTTTTGGTTATATTGCTATCGGCTATCCAAAGGGTAACAAGCTCAGAGAACTGGCTTGAAAAGAGCACGCTAGGAAGGAAACATAGAGCCGGTGTCTCGTCTCTTCAATGTCCTCGTGCTCAAGAGACGCCACGAGCCTAGGAGCCTGCAACTCTGTCCGAATTTGCAGTCATGCTAGCGGCATCGAGGGGAAGACCAACGCGTAGATGCGCATACATAGTATTCTGATCACTCGACGGTGGGTCCGGATGTCCGATCTCGCCATGGAAATCGGGACAGTAAAGTACGAGTACACGGAGGAAGACACGATCTTCTCCCTCAGACTGGACAGCTTGAAGAGGCATCTCTGTATTGTTGGAGCGACTGGCACAGGCAAATCCACCACAGCGAAGATCCTCATTCACGAACTCGCAGAGAATCCTCGTACTGCCATTCTAGACCATACGGGTGACG
Source organism: uncultured Candidatus Bathyarchaeia archaeon (assembly GCA_964495315.1). Classification (GTDB taxonomy): domain Archaea; phylum Thermoproteota; class Bathyarchaeia; order RBG-16-48-13. The sequence continues at coordinate 1,114 of CAZBVH010000050.1, forward strand.
TCAGTGATAGAAAAATACTTAGTAGCGCTTATCGGACGAAAGCGCCAAAGCGTGCACGTACTACTTCAGAGCGTCTAAACACACCATTTTTCTCTCTTTAAATCCGCCAGCATCTTACTTAGTTTCATGATTTGGGCTACCTCTTCGTCCTCCTATGGCCTAGGTCCGCGCACTTAGACATTGGCAACTTTGTGGAATCGAATTGAAAAGAACATGATAGATTGGGGAATGGTGGAATTTGGCGTCTCGTATTGTGGTCTCCGCCGCCTCGGTTAATGACCTAGAGGAGATCTATGAGATTGAACGCGAGTGCTTCCCTGTTGGCGCCTTTGCCAAGGGGCACTACAGGCTACTCTTGTTTTCTCCGAATGTTATCTTCCTGAAGTTCTGTGTGGGCAACGAAATCGCAGGTTTCACAGTTGGCTCCATCCAAGGAATCCGGGCAGCAGCGAAGTGTACTATCTACACCGTAGACGTGAGGGCAGGATACAGGCGGAGAGGCATAGCAACAGCTCTTGTGAGGGCGCTTGAGAAGAGACTGATCGAGAAAGGCTGCTTTCGAATTGTCCTACAGGTACGTACAGACAACGTAGCGTCGATTGCCCTCTTTTCCAAACTCAACTATCGGAAGACACGCATACTTGGGAACTACTATGCTCATGGTGTGGATGGCATAGAGTTCGAGAAGCTTCTCGGGGCGGAACCCGGATAGCGAGCCAGAAAATCTTGAAGAGAACAGTCTCTGGTCCAGACATGGCCTGCCATAACTGGCGATCCATCTGAGTTCAAGACAAAGATTTAGTATTCATTTGGAGACTAGAAAGGAATGCTTTGAGGACGTGAGGATACAATGCAAAGTGTTCTGGACATACACGCAGATGGCTGGGAGAAGGAAATTCTGGGATACAAGTATCTGGTTGCAGTTGACTTCTGGCATGAAGGCTGTCCTTGGTGCTCGAAGCTGAATCCCATCCTTGAAGAGGTTGCTGAAGAATACAAGGGTAGGGTCAGATTCGCTAGGATGAACGTCTTCGAGAGCGATGGGAATCGAAACATTGCCATCAAGCATGGGATCATGGCCACGCCAACTCTGGTTTTCCTCTGCGACGGCAGACCTGTTCAAGTGGTTACGGGCTTCCAGGAGAAGGAGAACCTGAGGAAGATAATAGATAACGTGATTGAGAAGCATCGTGATTGCCTGGAGAAGGCTACTCCGCTGGAAACCAGTTAGCCCGTGTACAATGAGATTCGCTGCGGTCCAACTGTGCAGCCTTGTGGACAGGCTGTTAGTCCTAGGATCGTCATTTCCCTCGTTTGACAGTGTGTCCACCGAACTGTTGACGCAGGACAGCCAGCATCCTATCCGAAAAGGATTCTTTGTCGCGTGAGCGTAGGCGCTGCAAGAGCGCCAGGGTGATGATTGGTGCAGCCACGTCCAAGTCTATTGTCTCGAAGACGGTCCAGCGCCCTTCCCCGGAGTCAGGAACATAAGGAGCTACGTCATGCAGATCGGGGTCTTCAGCCAAGGCTCTGGCACTCAGGTCGAGTAACCAAGATCGGACAACGCTGCCGTGGCGCCATATCTCGGCTATCTGGTGAAGATCTAGGTCGAATTCCTTCTTCCGCTTTAGGAGAGCGAAGCCTTCCGCGTAGGCCTGCATTAGGCCGTACTCGATACCGTTGTGTATCATTTTCACAAAGTGTCCTGCGCCGTGTGGCCCGACGTGACCCCAGCCCTTATCTGGGGCGGGAGCCAGGGTCCGAAAGACCGGGGAGAGCCTCTTAACAACCTCCTTTTCGCCCCCGACCATTAGGCTGTAACCTTCAGTAAGACCCCAGATGCCTCCGCTGGTTCCGACATCGACAAAGTGAATTCCCTTTCGTCTCAGCATGTCGG
>CAZBVH010000050.1:3020-9612 GCA_964495315.1 uncultured Candidatus Bathyarchaeia archaeon
CATGTCGGCACGGCGCAAGGTGTCCTTGTAGTACGAGTTGCCGCCATCGATCACGATGTCGCCCGGTTCCAGATAGGGTGACAGTCCTTGAATGGTTTGATCCACGGGCTCACCAGCCGGAACAGCCAACCAGATGACTCGTGGTGATCTCAACTCATGAACCAAGCTTTTCATCGAATATGCGCCGGTGGCACCTCTCTCTGTCGCACGCCGAATCGCACCTCGCTTAAGATCGTAACCCACCACCCTGTGACCGCCATCCAAGAGACGGGCCGCCATGTTGGCGCCCATCCGTCCAAGCCCAATCACGCCCAACTCCACTTGCCCATCCCTCTCTTCATCAACCGTCTCTCATTTCTCCTTCAGGGTTTCTCATAGAATCCCTGTCCCGGTACAGTCACGGAGAATATCATCTCTGTCTGTGATGGCTTTCCATTCGCCATCAGGGACTTAACTTTGGGGAACTGCCTAGAAGTGTTTTATGCCCAACTAATCCTATCAGTGGGGGATCGGGCAATTTATAATACATCTACCGCACATCGAGCCTATCCTCTCCATCTTCTGCCATGGGCTCTCCTTTGAGAGAGTCTTGAGATAATCTTCGTGGCTCGGGTTCAACGGAATCTCGAAATTCGTTCTCCCGAGTGTTTTGCTGCTTAGAGCGTGCAAGCCGAAGATGCATCTCATCTTGTCAATTTGGGCATATTCGAAGGTTCGGTTCCCAATGCTAATCTTGACTGACTTGTCTTTGCTGATTGCGTTCATGGGGCAGACCGAGACGCATAGGCTGCAGCGATCTTTGTTGCATAACCTCTCTCCATCGTACATTGGGTCGGGGTCTAGCTGAGCGTCAGTTATTATCGAAGCTAGGCGTACTCTCGGTCCGTTGTCAGGAGTAACGAGTAGCGTGTTCCATCCGAACTCTCCCAGACCTGCGGCCACAGCTGCATGCCTGTTGGAGAAGACCCCTCTGAAAGCATATGTGTCAGAAGGGGAGCTTGCAGGCACAGGCGTTGCGATCTGTCCCCTCTTTTCAATGGTCCTTGCTATGTGATGGACGACCCTGTCCAATTCATCGTTGAGAAGTGTGTAACCGAACCTCTCATAGATGTATATGCTGTGTCTCAGTCCCTGGTACGCCGCTTTATTGGCTTCTCTTACTCCTTCACCTATTCGAAAACCTATGGATATGACGGAATGGGCACTCTCTAGAAGGTCATTGGGTTTCCATCCCTTGGGGGCGTTCTCAAACCTATCCACGGTGGCGATTCCAACGTAGTCGACCCCGTCCTCGATTGCCAGGTTCTTCACACTCCGCGTCAGCCCATCCAATATTGCTCATCTCAAAGCGTCTCCAAAACTATGGCAACTTCTCTGCTTTGAAACTTGTCATAGAGGATCTCAGAGTGGCTAGAATCCGAATTGATCTTCCTCCAGTCAGATGCTGCTCTTCGTATCGGGCTTTGTTGAAGATTACTATGAACTTGGTCACTGTTTGTGGTTTGTTCGCTGGGACATCTAGTTGAAAGCCCTACTGCTTGTAGGCTAATATTTGAGAGAGGATTTGATATATTCCAGAACTGGGTTAGGGAATGCCGTGAAAGGTTGTTCAAAATATGAAAGCTGTAGTTGTCCGTGAGATCGGGAGAATCGCTGTGGAGGAAGTATCGGAGCCTGATATTAATCCTGACCAGTTATTGGTGAAGATCGAGGCATGCTCTATCTGCAGCTCCACCGACCTTCATATAATCGAGGGCAGCGACCCATACGCCAAACTTCCCTGTATTCTGGGTCACGAATCCGTTGGCAGGGTGCTCATGACAGGAGCAGAGGTTGAAGGATTCGAAGCGGGAGATAGAGTAGTTGGGGGTGCGAGTGATGGCCTCCGCTCTGACGGGCTCTACTCGTGCTATGGGGCAATGGCAGAATATGGCATTGCCAGTCCTCAGAGAGCACCAAAACTGCCTTCTTCTCTCGCCGCGGAAGATGCTGTCCTTGCTTTCCAAGTGGCTGAGTGTATTCACGGGACAAGAATAGTCCAGATCGAACCCACGGACAAGGTGGTGATTCTCGGACAGGGTTCCATAGGATTACTCTATACTCAGTTAGCTAGAGAGAAATGGGCAGATAAGATAATCACCATCGACATTTTGGAACGTAGACTGGAGGTATCCCGACACTTAGGTGCCGACCTTACTGTCAACGCCTCTAAGGCGGACCCTGTTGAAGAGGTTCGTTCAGCCACCAACGGGATAGGGGCTGATGTGGTAATCGAGGCTGCAGGCACTCCAGAAGCGCTGAGGCAATCCTTCAGGATGGTTCGTCCCGGAGGGAAGGTTCTCGTCTTCGGGTACCATGTGGAGCATGTAGACAGGTTTGAGGCGATTGAGTTCTATTTCCGAGAGCCCCAGGTCTTCGGGGTACGCGGTTTTGGTCTGACGCCGGCCGTCGGATTGGAAAACTTGAGAATCGCGATCCGCCTCATCTCAGAGAAGAGGTTACAAACAAAGCCGCTCATCACCCATATACTGCCTCTTTCAGAGGTCAAGTACGGGTTTGAGTGCATAATGAACAAATCTGCGATCAAGGTCGTACTGAAACCCTGAGAATGTCCAAGTGATAGGTGATGATGAATCCTCTACTTCACCTTCAGACTCATTATATTCTGAGTACGATTCAGCCCATTCCTATCGCAACAAACTCAAGCTCCTCTGAATATGTCTCTGCGTCGTAGATTCTTCTGCCGTCTATCAAGAGGGGTCGCCTCATACGGCTTTTGAAGAATTCCGGCTTCAATTCCTTGAAGACCGCCCACTCTGTGACGATCAGACAACAGTCTGCCCTCTCAACGCACTCCTCGATGGTCGGAGCGTACTTGATCTTGTTTCCGAGTATTGTCTTGGCGTTCTCAATTGCTTTTGGGTCATATGCTGAGACTTTCGCGCCTTCCGCCAGTAGCCTGTTTATGATCTTGATGCTCGGAGCTTCTCTCATGTCATCGGTGTCAGGCTTGAAAGAGAGTCCCAGTACTGCGACGTTCTTTCCTCTCAATGCTCCCAGTTTTCCCTTGGCAAGTTCAACCATGTGTTCTGCCTGTCCTTGGTTGACTTTGACAACGGCATCAAGAATCTGGGGCTCATGGCCAAATTCCTTTGAGAAGGCAATCAGAGCTTTGACGTCTTTTGGGAAGCATGATCCTCCCCAACCGGCTCCTGCGTTAAGGAAATGTGGTCCGATTCTCTGGTCCAGTGCTATTCCCTTCACGATGCTGGTGATATCTACTCCTTCGATCTTCTCGCAGACGTTAGCTATCTCATTGATGAACGAGATTTTCGTCGCCAGCATACAGTTGTTTGCATACTTGACCATCTCAGCCGACGCCAAATTCATTCTAAGGATGGGCACTTTGTGGTCATAGAATTCTGAAAACAGTCCCTCGAGCATGTCTCCGGACCTTTTGTCGAACTCGCCGATGATCACGCGATCCGGGTGGAGTGTGTCGTGGATCGCGGTACCTTCCCTCAAGAACTCCGGGCTCATGCAAAGACCGAAACTCTCTCCCGCCTTCTTTTCTGAATGCTTCTCTGCTGCGTTTCTCACGAGGTTTTGAGTTGTCCCAGGAATGATCGTGCTTTTGGTGACCACTAGGTGATATTCGTCCTTTTTCTTCAGCGCTCTCCCAATCTCGGCCGCTGATTGCTCTATGAATGAGAGGTCGATGCTTCCGTCCGCCCTGCTGGGCGTTCCGACTGTTATGAATGTCACATCTGATTCTAGGACGGCCTCCTCCCGGTCTTGAACCGCTTTCAGCGTTCCCTTTCTCACGGTTCGTCTTAGTAGCTCTTCAAGTTGAGGCTCGTAGAATGGTGGTATCGCCTCATTGATCATGGCTACCTTTTCCTCGTCGTGGGAGGAAGCTATTGCTTGGTATCCTTTGTCCGCAAAACAGACTGCGGTACAGAGACCGACATACCCTGTACCAACAACTGATATCCTTATCTTGCCGCTCATCTTCTTCCCAACAGTAAGAATTGAATCGGCACTATTCTGTTCCCATCTAGCTCAAAAGCTTTCAGATGTTGCGCGGGTGCGCTGGTATTCCTCAGACTGAAGAGCCTGCCACCGTTATCTTCTCAGAGATACTTGGGTCCATCATTGTCTGCAGCAGATCACTCTTTGCTCCGTAACGATCTTCCGGACAGGGATGTCTTGGTCTCCAACTGGTATTTTGCCTACAATCTGAAACTCGAAAGCCAACCCGATCGTCGGCGTTTCCTTCCTCAAGGAAGAGAGAAACCTGTCGTAGTATCCGAAACCGTAGCCTAGTCGGTAGCCCCTCATGTCAAAGACTATGCCGGGAACAACGACCAAGTCTGTATGGCTTGGTGATACGATCCTACGGTACTCACTCTTCGGTTCAGGTATTTCAAAGGTTCCGGGTACCAACTCCAAGTCGTAGTCTCTTAACTCTGAGAAGATCAACCTCCGATTCTCCTTGTCCGTTATCGGAACCAAGACCCTCTTTTTCTTCTTCAATGAACTCTTGATCATGTCTTCTGTCTCGACTTCTCCATCAGCCCTCTTTGCTGCGTAGAAAGATACTGTCTCCGCTTCCAAGAATTCCCGAAGGGAGAGAAGCCTCGCTTGTATCTGCTTGCTCTTGCTTTCTACAAGCTTCCTTGGCTGTTCTCTTCTCATGAGTCTGATCTGTTCTCTTAGCTTTGCCCTGTTCACGGCTCGAAAAGCTCCTTCACACCGAATACGAGCTGTCGGCCAGTCTGCAAGCCCGTTGCGATCAGCGTGTTATAGAGCAGCATGGTGACCGTCATCGGTCCTACTCCACCTGGATTCGGGGTCACATATGCAGCTTTTCTCATCACGCTCTTGAAATCCAGATCTCCGTAGACCTTCCCCTCGATTCTGCTCACTCCGACATCGAAGACCGCCGCATTCCTCTTGACCATCCTTCCTGTAATGACGAATCCTTCGTCCTCGGACCTAGTGCTTGACAAATCTCGTCCTTTTTCAGGTGTCTTGGGGAGCCGTCTCTGACCGACCGCGCTGATCAATATGTCTGCGTCTTTGGTGAACTTTTCAAGATCAACGGTTCTTGAGTGGCAGGTTGTGACGGTGGCATCTGCGTTCAACAAGAGAATGTCTGTGTTGAAGAGGAGCATCTGTGCCGGTTCGACTCTCGATAGGAACAAGTGTAAAGGTTGCCCGACCAGGGTGCTCCTGTTTATTATTACTGCATGTTTTCCCTCTAGTGGAATCCTATATCGGGAGAGCATCACCATTATTCCGGTAGGAGTACAGGGGGCAAGATTGAATCTCTTGTAGGAGATGCTTCCCATATTGAAAGGATGGAGACCGTCCACGTCCTTCTCAGGATTTATCGCCTTAACAACATCGAAGCTGTCTATGTGCTGTGGTAAGGGCATTTGCACTAGGATTCCGTGCACATCTCGTTTCTCATTCAGTTCCCCCATGAGTTCCAGCAGTTCCTTTTCCGTCGTATCTGCTGGAAGATGAATATTCGTTGACTTGATCCCGACTTCTTCGCAGCTCTTGTGCTTCATTCCCAAGTAAAGCATGGACGGCGGGTCTTCGCCTACGAGTACGGTTGCTAGGCACGGCGAAGTTCCATCTTTCTTGAAAAGGGCTACTTCCTCCGAGATCCCCTTGCGAATCTCCTGCGAAAGGCCTCTACCATCCATTATCGTCGCCGTCATCTCACCACTTCTCCACGGAAATATCGTTCTGTCGCTCTCCAATTGAGACTTCTAGTATTTGAGGTAGACGAGATCCTCGATGTTTTCTTGCATCTCCTGCAATCTGAGGTTGAAATGGCGATCAAATGTGGACCAGCAGTGCGCTCGTCAACTGTGGTTAAGGTAGATTCCGTTCTTCATCGTCGCTATTCTTTTATGGTAGAGTTCGCCACGGTTTTTGGCGATGGTTCGGCTGTGGTTGACGTCGCTAGAAGCATCTAGACTGCGTTTCTCCAAGCCATCGCGATCTGAACTGATGGTCAATATATGCGATTCAAGTTTCAAGACTCAGTCTCGAAGCCGTACGGTGTCCAAACTAATTCACTTGCTGTAGAGTTGAACTGGCGTTGGGGACACGACGAGAAGCAAATTCATCTGAAGAAGCCTCTGCTGAAGGCGAAAGGGGTCTTTCAGTGAATCCATTTGACAACTTTAGGAGTGAGTGCAGAAACTTTGTCCTCGCAGGTCTCATCAACGCGAGCTTGCCCTTGCCGGAAGAACGGCTGATAACCCTTTCCGAGCCGCCGGTCCCAGATTACGGGGAGTTGTCTACCTCCATCTGCTTTGAGCTATCCAAGACGGTACTTAAGAAGCCGAGTGAACTTGCATCCCTAATTGAGAATGGGGCAAAAGACTTCAAGAAAGACCTAATCGCATCCGTTCATACGGCAGGCGGAGGATACATCAACTTCAAAGTGGACTATCCACGCCTAGGAAACACAACCCTAGATTCTATACAGTCCCTTCAGGAGAACTACGGGACAACAAGAGTTGCTGTCTCTTATACACATCTCCGAGCCCACGAGACCGTACTAGATCTC
>CAZBVH010000051.1:0-9611 GCA_964495315.1 uncultured Candidatus Bathyarchaeia archaeon
CCTTTTCCCCCTCATATACTTACCTGAACTCGTCTTCAGACACGAGTAGCTCTGTCGCTCCCTGTTTCTCCCATAGAGAAGACCCAATTGAACCCTGCCCGTTTGGCAGGCTCTGTTAGCCGATTCCTGGTAGTAGTTGTCTGTTGTTTCAAGATTTTGAGGTCAGCCGTGCTTTCCTACTGGCATCCCAGCTCTTTTCTCCGCCAATGTCGTGTAAACCGGTCCTTTAGGTGTCAGGACGCTCTTCTTCAATCTCAATATATCTAGGAGAGTCTCTCCCAGTTCGATGTCTCCGATGGCAAGTATTCTCTTTGAGAGCTGCCCGATGTTTCTTCCTGATCCTACTCTTGCAATCGTGATGTGCGGGCTGAACCTTTGACCGATACCCGGTATTCCCAGCCGTATCAGTTTAGGTCTCAGGAGCTGAAAGATCTCTTCAACGCTCTCTCTTCCCTTATCTATACCGACCCATACCACGTTTATTCTCCTTAAGCTAGGGAATGCACCTACTCCACGCAATGATAGCACGAATGGTGAGAACTCTATCTGTTCCAGCTCAGAGGTCACCTGGTCTATTGTTGTCTGTGAAATCTCCCCGAGGAAACTCAGTGTCACGTGAAGATTGTCAGTTGCGACGGCTCTCAGGTTCGACCCAGTTTGACCCAGTTCACTCTGAAGTTCACTGATTTTGGTCAATATGGCAGGGTCATTCAGGTCAAACGCTATGAAACTCCTGATCCTGTCTTCTCTCACTCACTTTCCCTCTCGATAGTGGCTGATCATTTCATTCATTGTTCTTGGGCTTAAGTGCTATCCCTGTGGAGCCGCTTGCAGGGGAAATGATGTACACAAGAGACGAATCTCTTTTAATGTATCTCGGATCTATGATCTCTCCGAGAGGGACTCCGATGAAGATTAGGATTGGTGGAATCGTCGGTGTGAGCACCATCGACTGGGTCGGAAGACCTACGACTATGCTCTTCCTTGCAGGGTGCTCGTTTGCCTGTCCCTGGTGCCAGAATGCGAGACTTATTCCATCGGACTCTGGTTTTCTTGTCTCGGTGTCCGAGGTCGAGGAGAGGATATCAAAGAACCTGCGACTAATCGATAGTGTCGGATTCAGCGGAGGAGAGCCAACGCTCCAAGAGGAACCTGTAGCTGAGATCTCTCGTTGGGCTAAGCACATGGGACTTGGTGTCTTTCTGAACACGAATGGTAGTAGTCCGTGCGTGGTCAGGGTTCTCATCGAAGGAGGTCTTGTCGATCGAGTGGCCTTGGATGTGAAGGCTCCTCTTATGGCAGATGAGTATTCAAAGGTCATAGGGAGATCGTCATCGTTCTGTGCAGAGGTCATAGGCAAGATTAGAGAGACGGTTCACGCCTGTAGTGAGGGCAAAGTGCCTGTCGAGATTAGAACTACGATCATCCCAGGATTGGTTGACCGTCCAGATCAGATCCGTGCAATATCTCGTGACCTGAAACAGTGTGAACGATATATCCTCCAGCAGTTCGTCCCGACCGAGGATGTTCCAGACCTGAGATTTAGGGATCTTCCTCCTCCAAGCCGAGAAGACCTCCTACGTCTTGCCGAGATCGCTCTTGGAGAAGGTGTAAGAAGTGTATTCATCAGGGACTCACTGCGAGGGCTGGAAAGAGTGGAGTTGTAGTGATCTTGAAGACGGTCATCGGACTAACTGGAATGCCGGGTTCTGGGAAAACCGTTGTCTCTAACCTGGCGCGGGATCTCGGGATACCCGTGATCGTGATGGGCGATGTGGTGCGAGAAGAGGTTTCCCGGAGAGGTCTGAACCCGACTCCTGAAAACGTCGGTGAGGTGATGCTGAAGCTCCGAGCCGATTTCGGCGATGCCGTGGTCGCCGAGCGTTGTGCCTCTAGAATCGAGAGTCTTGACTCACCCGTCGTCTTGGTGGAGGGAATACGCAGCCTAGAGGAAGTACTCTTCTTCAAGAAGGTCTTCCCGCGCTTCGAGCTTGTAGCGATTCACTCATCACCGCGTGCACGTCTTGAAAGACTTAGAAAAAGGAAGAGAAGCGACGACTCTCAAGATCGAGACGCCTTCGAGCAGAGAGATAGAAGAGAACTCCAGGTTGGCATAGGCTCCGCGATAGCCCTTGCTGACCATGTCTTTATGAATGAGGGAAAACTTGACACCATGAAGAGCGAAGTTAGAGCTTACCTCTTGGCGGTGGTTTCGCGTGGATGAATTGGAAACAAAGATAGAGGTTAGGCTGAACAATACGGAAGATCCTCGAAAGGTTGCACAGGCGGTCTCAAACATAGCCAATTGTGAAGAGTCTTCATTCCTTGAGCACGAATATGGGAAACTCCTAGTTTTTCGAGGGTCTGGAGAGGAATCCCTCTCCCCTCTAAAGAGACTTCTATTCGAACGGAAGATCATCAGTGCTGCAAGAAAAGTGATAAGATCGGGTCAGAGGAGGAACGTCTTCCGCTTCTGCTTAAACAAGCAGGCTGCCTATTCCGGACAGGTGTCCTTTTGTGAAGGAGTGGGAGAGTCACCTTTGGGTCCTCTGGTGGTTGAGGTGACGACAAGAGATCCTGAGGCTTTTCTGGACTGGCTGGCGCCAAGGCCAATCGGTAGCAAGATCTCCGACGATTGATGCCGCCAAAACCGTGGCAGGCCGCTATTCAGGCAAGCATTGACCTGTTCTCAAGCCTGAAAGGCTTCACCAGTCCTTCTTAATGGGATCTTGAGTCTCTGCAAGTCCTCAGCGACTTCGACACAAGGAAATGTGGCTTCTGCTTGGGAGAGGAGGATCCGAGGATCCTGATATCTGGCGCTGATATGCGTCAATATGAGCCTTCTGACTCCTGCCTTTCTGGCGATCTCCGCGGCTTGAGTGGGGGTTGAGTGACCCATCTCTGCGGCCTCCACAGCAAGGCTATCATCGAAGGTGGCTTCGTGAATAAGGAGATCGGCTCCTCTAGCCATTTGAGCGATTTCATCACAGGAGCGGGTGTCACCGCTATAGACGATCTTCCTCCCCGGTCTAGGAGGACCTAGGATCTCCTCCGGACTCACAGCAGTTCCATCTTCGAGGATCACCTTTTTTCCCTGCTGAATCAAGGATCTGATCGGTCCCTCCGGAATCCCGATCGCTCTTGCCCTTTGGGCGTCAAACTTGCCGGGTCGCTCTTCTTCAAATAGGCCAAAGGAGAGACTCTCTCCGATATGATCTGCTCTGACAGCCCTCATGACATACTTGTTCTCCTCAAGTATGATGCCCGGTCTGACTTCCTCTACCTTTACTGGGAACCCCGGTCTGACTCGCAGGTATGACAACGTAGACGACAGGAATGGGCTGAGTCCCGATGGACCATAAACCTGAAGCTCGCTCTCTCGGCCGAAAAGCGACATAGTCTGAATGAGACCTAGCAGTCCAAGAGCGTGGTCCCCATGCATATGCGTGATAAAGATCTTCATCTTCCGTCGGAAACCTAGGTGAGCCTTTATCATCTGACGCTGTGTCCCTTCGCCGCAATCAAAGAGCAGTGTCTCCCCTTCCCTGATTAGGGCTATGGAGGATGAGTTTCTGGACTCTGTGGGAACGCTTGCTGCTGTTCCTAGGAAGATCAGTTCCATCGGCTCCACCGTCTTAACTTTCTTTTCTCAACACTGATATAACTCGTGTCAGGCTGCGATGTTCCCTGAAATGGAAGCTCTCAATAACGCTGAATCCTGCTGCCTCTGCTTTTCTCATCAACCTCGTCTCGATTCGAGACCCGAGGCAGACATATCTGCCATCAGACATTATCTTTGCTGCGGAACTAAGGAGCTTCTCGACTATCGATTCTGGGGGGTTTCCGAGGGTTGTTGAAAGTTTCCCGTATGGCGCATCAGTTGCGATGGAATCCGCCTTAACGAATGGCAGACTACCAATCTCGCTGATCACGAGACCTTCACAATCGATCCCAGAGTGATCCAAATTTCTGAGCGTACCCTTGACCATCTCCGGCTTCACATCTGATCCCAGCACTGTTCTCCCTGTTAACCCTGCCTCCAGAAGTATTCCTCCGGTTCCGCAGAACGGGTCCAGCAGAAGCTCCCCCTCTCTGCATCTGGAGAGGTTCGCCATAGTTCTAGCTAACATTGGGGCCATCGATGAAGGGTGAAAAAACGGCCTATCTCTAGGTCTTCTGGATTGGAAGCCTCCGGGTCTCACTTCGATTCTCTTCAGCCCGAATACCAAGTTTTCCCCCGTTAACAACCCTAGAAAGCGTTGTCTCGGGTTCTTGAGATCGACCTTCAAGTCCGGTCTTCTCTCAAGAATCAGTCGTCCTATCTCGCCTTCCAGGTGCTCTGTGTGAATCTCTCTTGAACTCCCTTGTATCCTCCTTATCCTTACAGAGAATCTATCCTGCATTTCACCCAGCCTGTTCTGCCGGATGTTCTTCACCGCATGGATGATCTCTCCCATCTCGGCTTTGCAGGAAAAGAGCAAATATCCTCCTTCCCTCGCCATAGCGCATTTCCGGGTTATTACTCCCATACATTGAGGGGTTGATGAAAGCAGAATGGTCTGTGGAAGTCTCTTCAAGATGGTATACTCTACCTCTTCCGTCTCAAGGACAGCCCGCACTTCTGCCTCGGCGAGTTCCTCGTTTTCACCTGAGATGCGAATGAAGAACCCCGATTCCATTAGACTATCCTCGAGATGGCTTTGGCTACTACTGGGGCGACCGAGACTTGGCTGAACTTGCCTGTGACGCAATCGGTGCCTACGATGCCTTCGGCGCCGCTGTCGATTATCCTCTTCTCTGCTTCCCCGATCATAAGTGGGTGTACGCAAGCAGCGAAGACCTTGTTTGCCCCCTGTTCTTTCAGGATTTTTACTGCTGCTGCGGTCGTCCCGCCGGTGCTGATTATGTCGTCGAAGACTATCGCGTTCTTTCCCTGGATGTCTAGGTCGGCGTGTTTTACTGCTATCTCTCCCGTGACCTTATCCCTCTCCTTTCTTAGCCATCCATGTCCTCCTTTCAAGACTTTGTCTCCCTCGGCAGCTAGCTCGACTGCCCCCTTGTCTGGGGCTAGGGAGAGTGCGCCAGCGAGCCCGATTCTCTTGAAGTACTCTGCTAGTTCACTGATGGCAGACAAGTTGTAGGCCGGAATGCTGAAGGTACTCAAGATGCTTGGAGCATGAATGTTCACCGTGAAGAATAGGTCTGTTCCTGCCACCTCAATCAATCTAACCAATGTTCTTACGCTCACTGCTTCACCTGGTCGAAAGGTCTTGTCTTGTCTCGCATATGCCATGTATGGAACTACTGTCAACACCTTCCTAGCGCCAAGCTTCTTTGCAGCATCGATGAGGAGTAGTAGTTGTATCAACCTGCTGTCTTGAGGCGGACTGGTTGTTTGTATCAGAACCAGATCTTCGTTCCTTATCTCCTCAGTGTACCTTAGATAGATCTCTCCATCTGGGAAGACTTTGAACTCCAAAGGAACGGATGGGACTCCTAAGAGTTCAGATACTTTGTCTCCTAACTCTATGGATGCGGGACCAGATACGATCTTCAAAACCATCACTTCTCAAGGTGCAAACCAGATATCATCTCTCAAAGCAGAATAAAAACAGCTTTCGCCGTGAATAACCCCACGGATCGCATACCTCAAAGTCATCCTACATCCTTGGTTGTCTTCTCATGCTTCTCATTTGTTGGTGCTTAAATCAGCTTCTAAGAACTCTATTCGGGTGTCTTGGTGGGGACCGTTCAGAAGAACATGCTTCCCCTCGTCCTCTTACTTCTACTTTCGACACCAACTCTGCCCATCGCCTCATCCTTACAGGCTGGAGACAACAAAGACGGGAAGGCTGTAGACAACATTGTTGATCGAATCGTAGAGAAAGTTGATGTAACGATTCAAGCTGCTACTCAAGCACTACTCGTCATCTGTCGCCTATCCTATTCCTTCATGGTGTTCCTGGGAACGTTTCTCTACATGACAAGTCTCAACAAGCGACTTGGTAGAGACCTGGTGGTGGGGGGGATTGGCCTGGTCCTGTTCTTCGAAATACTTGAACCCGTACTGCTGTAAGGCTCCTGTCTGAATATTTAGGCGAGTCAATCCCTTCTCTGGGCCCAATCAATAGACGAGTGTCTCATTCCCTCAGCGCCTCATGAAGAACCGAAACTCCCTCAGCGGGTCTTCCTAAGGTAGATAGCTTCGCCAAGAGTCATTCTCTCAATGGATTCTGACCCACGGTATGCTTGGCGTCCTTTGTTCCCTCAGATGAGACTTCTTTCTCAGGACGTGTTGCAGGATGTTAAGCGAAAACCTAAAAGATAAGCTCGTTTTCTCTTTCTTAGATTTTCAAGAGAGCGGGAATACTCATGCCCTTTTGTCCAGAATGTGGAGGAGAAATGGCCTACGACTCAGGTATCAAGAAGTACAACTGCAAGAGCTGTGGGCTCTCCTTGACCTATCAGGAGCTGATTGAGATGCGTAACCGTGCCCGACCCGAAGACGAAACTGCTGAAGAGAAACATCGCCGGGAACACAAAGAATACTTGAAATGGTGGTTATCAAAGAAGGACTGAGTCGAGGCACTGAGGAAATGCCCTGTACAGTGGAGCTCGTGTGCATCGGAAACGAGCTTCTGATAGGCAAGGTCACTAATACGAATGCTCAGTGGCTTGCTCAAAGAATCACAAGATTGGGCGGCCGAGTGACTGGAGCCATCATTGCTCGGGATGAGATATCCGAGATCGTCGCAGCCATAAGATACGCCTTAGGTCGGAACCCTAACTTCATTCTTACAACTGGCGGTCTTGGTCCAACCTTTGATGACATGACGCTGGAAGGCATAGCCCGTGCGTTGGAAAGACCTCTCAAGCTAGACTCCGGAGCGCTTGCGATGATAGAACAGAGAGGTCGCCGTGCAGTGCTCGAGGGGAGAATAAAGGAGTTCCATCTGACAGATGTGCACAAGAAGATGGCTCTACTCCCTGAAGGGGCGATCGCTCTTCGAAACCCTCTAGGATCTGCTCCTGGTGTTCTCATTGAAACTCAAGAGATCAAGATCATCGCGTTGCCCGGTGTCCCATCCGAGATGATGGCGATCTTCTCCGAGGGCATAGAGCCGATGATCAGAGAGATGGCATCAAACCTGAACTACTTCGAGAAGAGCCTTATCGTCAAAGGCATCGGAGAATCTGGTCTCTCTCCCCTCATAGATCAGGTTATGAGTGAGTTTCCCGAGGTCTACGTGAAATCCCACCCAAGAGACTCTGAAACCCTCGGCAGATTCGTCGAGTTACACATATCCGCACTTTGTGAGAACCCCAAGAATCCAAAGTCTGTTGTGGAAAAAGCGTGTCTTCGAATGTTGGAGATCGCGACCGAAAAAGGGGCTCAAGTGCGTGAGGTAAACGAAGAAGATATCCGTCGGGAATCCGTGTCCTGACCAAGAATTGCGGGGAGGAACAAGCAAGGACCCTCTGCAGAGGACGTGGAAATGCTGGTGAGGTGAACACTTGTACGGTATGATCCTGGTTGGCACTGCAGGATCGGGGAAATCGCTTCTCACAAACGCCCTATCAGGCTTCCTGAGGGCAAAGGACCTTGACGTAATAACCGTAAATCTCGACCCCGGCGTGATTGGGCTCCCGTACGAGCCTGATGTTGATATACGGAATCTCATCACAGTCACCGAGATCATGGAGAAGTACTCTTTGGGACCGAATGGGGCTATGATAATGGCTTCAGACTTGCTAGCAGTCAAACTGGATGAGATTAATGACGAGATCGTCCAACTGAAGCCTGAATATGTACTCGTTGATACTCCGGGTCAGATGGAACTCTTCGCTTTCAGAGCGAGCGGACCATATGTCGCAAGAGGACTAAGCTTCGAGAAAAGGCTGGTTCTCTACCTATTCGACGCTGTGTTCTCCAATGAGCCTCTGAATTTTGTATCGAATCTCTTTCTATTCGCAGCAGTCTACAACCGTTTTGTCCTTCCACAGTACCCTGTGCTCTCAAAAGTTGACCTCCTTCCACCCGAGGAAATCGACAAGATTGTTCTTTGGTCTGAAGACCCAGGTGAGCTTGAACTCGCCATGCAAAGCCAACTCACTGGGGATGCCCGGCTCCTGAGCAGGGATCTCCTCAACGCGATAACTCGTCTGGGCCTCTACTATACGCTCACTGCTGTCTCAGCAACGACCCAGGAAGGGTTGGTGGACCTGGATGCGGAGATTCAAAGGCAGTTCCGAGGCGGAGAAGAGATCGATTGAGCAAGACACAAGCCGATGAGAACTTCCTGATCGTCCGGCTGGACGGTCGAGACTTCCACATCCTCACAGAAGCGATGGGAGTTGAGAGACCATTCGACCTTCATTTTGCTTTGAGCATCGTAGAAGCAACCAAGACAATTCTCCAAGACAGCCCTAGACCAGCGTTCGCCTACACTATCAGTGACGAAGTCAACTTCGTCTTCTCGGATAGGTCCAATCAGGACAGCCTGAACTCAATGGGCTCAGCTCTCACAAAACGGTTCTCAAAGGCTTTCCACAATGCGATTCGACCCTACTCGGGAAGAAAACCATCTCATTTTGATTGGAGAGTCTGGGGAACTGACAGTTCAGGAATACTGTCATATCTTGCAGAAAGACAAGAGTGGGCGTACACCAACTTCCTCAAGGCATACGCCTTTTGGCTAAAGATTGCGTCAGGACTAAGTCCAATCCAAGCCCGGGAAAGCCTTAGCGGCTTTAACTCGCCTAATTTCCTAGAACTAATGTCTCAAGCGGAATTGGATCCGGAGAAACTGCCGCTTTGGCAACGCAGAGGCATAATAGTATGCAAAAGGAGGAGTTCCTTCTCGCCTGACCAGAAACCGGGTGACTCATGCGACCTCTACGTTGATCTTGAGGTACCGCTATTCAAGAGCAGTCATGGCTTGAGCTACATCGTCAACCTCCTGAACGATGAGAATACCCGGTTACATGGTGTTGCTCCAGAGGTGGATGGTTAAAGCTTAAATCTCAAGAGCGGCTGTGAGATTCTCTTAACACTCGAACCTAGATTCAGCTGGGACGAAACTGATAGACGAGTATCTCAGAGAGATTGGTGAACTAGAGAAACAGGCGGCTCCTCTGAGAGAGCAAAGAGATCAACTGAATGAGAAGTCTCGAAAGTGGATTGAGAAACGCAATTCTTTGAACACTGAGATCAAGCGTCTAAGAGAAGAAGCTTTTTCGTACAGGGATAAACGGGATGAGCTCAACAAAGCCGTTCAAGAGCTGAAAATCAAGAGAGAACAGGCGAAACAGGAACTTCCCGCGAAAAGAAAGCTGCTTGATTCCATCAATGAGAGAATACATGAACTTGAATCGAAGCTCACCCTAAGAGAAGGAGCTGCTCAGAAAAGATTTCGGGAGCTTGAATGGACCGTCCAGACCAACTCCCTCAGTTTGGCTGAGGAGAAGCGGATAATCTCTCAAGTAAAGTCACTAGAACTTGAGCTTGGCACCTGCAAGGAGATTGGAAAACGGAGAAAAGAAGCCTCCAAAGTTCTCTCTGAGATCAAGAAACTCCAATCAACGATCAATGAGTATCACAGCACTCTATC
>CAZBVH010000052.1:0-9568 GCA_964495315.1 uncultured Candidatus Bathyarchaeia archaeon
GGGGATAAGGATGTCCGTTGAGATAAGGAGACTTCTAATCGAGGCTGTCAAGCCCCGAGATACCTCCACCATGGAACTCACTCAAGCCCTCTGTACTGTAGACGGAGTGTATGAGTGCGAACTAGTTGTTACAGACGTAGATGCCCGCACCGAGACGGTGAAACTGATTATTAAGGGTCCAAGCATCAATTATCCTGAACTCAAGAAGGCGATGGACGACAACAGCCTCGCAGTAAAAGGGGTGGACGAAGTCAACGTTGTCAAGACACAAAAGCCAATGAAGACTGCGACTCCTTTCTGACTGACCGACCAAACCACTCATTCGAACCATTTTCTTAAAGTGCCTCTTTCTCCTCCTCTTGAATCTGCCAAACTGGCTTTGGGAGCATTTCGCCTGTTCTATCAAAGCAGGACACCTACTAGCGCCATTGCGCGCACCACATTTGAAGCCCCACAGAACACCAATGCGTTCTCCAGTACCTTGGCAGCATAGGCATATCCCGCATCCTGCACAAACCGTTCCCACTCTCCCAGCAGTCAATCATAACTATGGAAAACCCAGCAAAGGTCTATTCTGAGAGCTATGAGGGGCCTAATGAGAACGATGTGTCAACTGTAGAGTTTGGAAGTCTAAGAGAATGGAGGCAGCATAGGAGACTTTAGAGTCTGGTGGCCCATAGGAGACAATCCTCAGCTTCCGGCGTCATGGAAGCCAAGAGGCGTCCGCTGCGATTTATCCAAGAGCAGAGCTAGGGGAACTGATATTCCTAGGACTAGAGCTGAGGCGGAGAAGGGTGCCTGATATCCCATGCTGTCCCATAGCATTCCTCCTGCGGCAGGTCCAACTGTAAAACCAAGCATTACGCTCGCATCCATGATCCCCGAAAAGAGCCCCCTTCTGGAGGCAGGAGACGTTTCCATCAAGATTGAGACCAAAGGAGACCAGGTCATACTCCATGCTGCTGTGGCAATCATGTACAGTAGAAGAGCTTCCAGATATCCTGCCCTTGAAGGCCACAGGAATACTGCAAGCGGAATGACCGAGGAACAGTAGAACACTAGTCTCTCCTCTCCGATCAGCTCTGAGAGTCTGGCACTGGGTATCTGCGCCAGGACTGCTGTGACACCGAAACCAATTGAGCTGAAGAGTCCCACCTGAGTCGCAGTGCTCCCGAATGCCTCTGTCAGGTGGAAAGGTATCATTGGAGTTATTAGCCCGAATCCCAGCCCCTGGAGAAACTGTAATGTGATCAAGAGGAGAAGCGCTCTGAGCTGTACCTCGGTGAACGAGGCTCTAGTGGATCGTTCGCCAGGCTCGACCACAGCTTTGCCGGAATCTCTGATAAGCATGAACGGTAGAAGACATAATGCGTGAATCATTGCCGCGAACATGAATAGATGCCGCCAAGACAAACTGTCCACAACCATGCCGCCTAGTGTAGGTCCTAACACGCTCCCGATGGGGAATGCGGCGTTCAGAAAGCTGTATGCTCTAGCCCTCTCCTCAGGCTTGACCAAGTCTGCGATCCAAGCCATCAGGGTTGGCATCAAGAAGGCGAAAGCCGACCCGTACATGATAGCCCACGGTATCAGGTTGTACCAGATCGTTGCCTGCATATAGAATAGAGGGGGAATTGTTGCAAGAATGATACTGGCGAGGATCATTCTCCTTCTACCAACCTTGTCTGAGACCACTCCTGAAGGAGCCCTCAGGACCGTCCCAACTATGCCAGATAAGGAAATCACAGTAGTGACCTCAATCATCGCCGCTCCAAGCGACTTGATGTATAGGGGCCAGATCGGCGACATTGAGTTCATGCCAAGCGACATCGCAAAGGTGACGACGAAGAGCAGAACTAGCGTGCGACTGCTGTACACTGAGAACTTCTTGGGACTAGTCATATTGTTATCTCTGCCTTTCGGTTTCCAACGAGATCAAAGCTCACAGGGGAGAAGGAAAGAAGGGTCAACCTTGGAGAGCTGCGCTGGTTGGTCAATGCGGTACTAAGTATGATGCTATGCTTGTCTTGGATGAAGGCGTCCATTTTTCGTCTAAGTGTAGTATGGGCCTCTCGGTGGAGCTACTTTGTCGATTCTCTCCACATAATCTTTGCTCAAGCTGATGTTTGCGCTAGCTAAGTTCTCTTCAAGTTGCTGTATGTTGGAGGCGCCTATTATGGGTGCGGTTATGGCTGGATTAGCTAAGAACCACGCCAAGGCGAGCTGTGACATGGATATGCCCAGATCTTTCGAGATCCCTTCAAGTCCCTCGAGAGTCTTGAGGTTGTCAGGGTCTTCCCAGTAGAAGTCATGAAGTTTGATCCATTCGAGACCCGTTGCTCCCCGAGTTCCCGCGGGCGGAGGACTTCCCGCCTTGTATTTTCCAGTCAGAACTCCCCCAGCCAGAGGGCTGTATGGTACGATTCCGATGCCTTGGTCTACGCATAGAGGTATGATCTCTCGCTCAATCTCACGGTTGAAAAGGTTGTAACGTGGCTGAGTGACAGCAAAGCTCTCGAATCCGTTCTTGTCGCTCACCCAGAGCGCTTTGCATTGAAGCCAAGCGGGAAAGTTCGAACATCCGATGTATCGGACCTTGCCAGACCTGACCAGGTCTGTGAGCGTACTCAGGGTCTCTTCCAAAGGCACAGGTTCTCCAATGAACCCTCTTCTGAGGTCTACGTTGCTCGGCCTGTGAAGATAGTAGACGTCGACATAGTCGGTGCCAAGCCTCCGAAGACTCTCCTCGACAGCGTGGAGAATGTGCTTGCGACCTATTCCTTCATCATTTGGACCTGGACCCATTCTGTGTCTGACTTTTGTGGCTATGACCAAATCTTCCCTCATGCCTTTGATGGCTTTCCCCACTATCTCCTCGGACCTTCCTTGAGTGTACACGTTTGCCGTATCAATGAAGTTCACACCGAGGTCCACGGCACGTTTCACAAGCTTCAGCGCGGTCTCCTCACTTACCGTTGAGCCGAAATACATTGTACCCAAACAGAGCTCGGAGACGTTGACGCCGCTTTTTCCTAGTCGTCTGTACTTCATTTCTCAGTCCTCAGCATTCGACGTGATTTCTGGTTTTGTTAGGTATCTTGATCTTCCTAGATAAAACTCTAATCTAAGGCGAGGACTAACGTTCTCGTCCTTCTGCTGCTTTCTTTTGATTTTGGAGGCAAGTTTCGTCCCTCAAGCAGATAAACCCTTTTACAGTTTTCTTGTATGCGTCTTTCCAAGACCCTTTGTGACGAGATGAGCCCAGCGGACGCTATCTGGCATTCGAGCGTGCCATGGCGCAGCTCACATATCTTGTGCAATACGTATGAAGACTGGTACTATCCACTGGTTTGGGAATTCAGGATGTCTCCACAAGTTTACCGTTCTAGGGTACTACTCTATGAAGGCCTCATACTTCGACAGATGCGGATTCCCGTCTACTGAGATGAAGAGCCTTCCGTCTCCCTGTTCGGTTGCATCACCCGTGAAGAGGTATAGGTCCGACTCGATTCTTTCCTTTCCAATTTTCACGCTTTTCCGCTTTCCCTCTATCACGAAGCTGGGTAGAATCGAGGGTATTTCGCCCAGAACTACTATGGTTCCACCTTTCATGCTGGCTCCTGGACGGAAGCCTGAACTCCCGTAGACTGTGACGAATCCTTTCTGCATGTGTATTCCAGTGAAGTCCCCGGCATTACCTTTTATCGTGATCAAGCCCCCAGACATCCAGCAGCCGACTTCTGAGCCTGCATTACCTTTGACGATGATTGTTCCGTCTTGCATTCCTGTCGAGGTGCCCCAATACGCCCCGCCCAAGTAGTGTCCCGCGTTCCCGAGGATCTCAATCTCTCCTCCCTGCATTCTTGCCCCTGCCCAACCGTCCGCATTGCCTCTGACGAGTATCTTGCCTCCAGACATCCTCTCACCTAGGTAGAATCCGACGTCTTGTTCAACCTCGATCTCGCCACCAGTCATCCTCCAGCCGACTCGCCTCAACCTGGCAGTCCTACCTACTATCTTCATCTTCGTTTCCTCGGGCTTGGGTCCAGGATGACCGGAGACCAGGAAGATGTCGTCCAGCGTTTTCTGACGGTTTCCCACCCAGCATTCAAGTCTCCTTACTTCTTCGATAGACTTCCCCGACACGGTGTCTGGTGATAGGTTGCACCCTTCTATCGGGACGGTGAAGGCCTGTCTCAAGGAGAAAGTAAGCTCGTTCACTTCTCTGCACCTCTACACAGTGGCTACCGTGTCGAGAGCGCACGGATTTGCCAAGAAATTCTCGGGTATCTCGTAGTTCTCCTTCTCGATGGTGTAGTATTCTCTGAACTTTTCTGTCAGCTCCCTGATCTTCGAATTCATGAGATCTTCTGAGACATGAGGGTTTACCCAATAGGTCTTGCCGAAGCCTGAGCGCACTACCTCCCCGTCCTTGACCATGATCTCGCCGTTCTTGATTGTGTACTTCGCCCTGCGGAAGGCGCTCATGAGTTTGACGTAGTCTCTCGAAGGATCGAGGCTCCTCGGGTCAAAGTCGTATATGGCTATGTCTGCGTCTGCACCTGGAGCCAGGTGCCCCTTATGGTCTAGACCGAGCGACTTGGCGGTGGCGGCTCTCGTTATGATGGCAACCTCGTACAGGGAGTATTCTCTGTCGATGGATGAGAGATTGGTTCTTACCCGGGCAAGCCTCGGGATCTTCTTCAGAACCTTGGCGCGGGCTGGGGCACTGATCAGCCAAGCTATTACACGCGGATAGGCGGTGAATGGCCCTCCATTCGGGTGGTCCGTCGTGAGGAAGACCCGCCAAGGATCTTGCACGAGCAATGCCAGTTCCAGACCTATCGCCCACATGACAGCGTGTACATAGTTCTTGGCCCTGTATCGGATCGGCACAACCCCCGAGGAGCATTCGGATTCCACGTCGGCGTTCACCCATTTTCCTCCAGTTAACATGTGGAGACGATGTTGGAAGGGCCCGTCAGCGGTCATCGTGGTCGTATCACAAAATACCACTTGACCCATATCTATGCTGACGTGGGAGTGCGTGTTTACATACTTGGCTATCTTGTCTGCTTTTGAGTTGACCGAAGCCCAGTCGAATCCACCATAGCTGATGAACTGGGCGTGGGTCATGTGTATGATCGGCTTCTTGCCATCGGCAAGATCCGAGACAGAGTCCATGGTTCTAAGACAGGTAAGATAGTTTCCGGGAACCCCTAGATTATTGGGGTGAACATGGATCGCATGAGGTAGACCAAGTAGGCTGTTAACCCTGCAGAGGCCTCTCAGGATCTCTCGGGGGGTGACGCCGAAGTGCGGTACCTCATCATCCAAGTCTGTAATATTCTTTCCCCACGCCCAGGCTTCCAGCCCTCCAGGATTCACGATCTTTATCGCGTATCCTTTGGTGGCTCTCAGGAGCCAAGCCGAGAAGGCAGCACAACCTTCAACATCTCCTTTGGCAAGGTGCTCCATGATTATCCAGTTGTCGTTCAGAAGCGGGAAGCAACCCGTGTCTATCTGCGGGGTGTCTCCAAGCTCTTCATGGGTGTGGCGGGCTTTCAGGGGAGGCACTGCGGGCTCGAAGACCGTGGTGTATCCAAGTCCAGAGTATCTGTAGCCAGTGGTGAACGTTGATGGGACGGAGTGCCCTACGCCGGATCTCAAGACCTCCGTGCATCGCTCAAAATCTCTGAGATGGTCTTCTGGTCTGAGCAGCCTGCCTGCGTTGACCTTTGAGCCCGCGATGTGGGAGTGGATGTCCACTCCGCCAGGCATGACCGTGCAGTATTCTGCATCGATTACAGATACATCGCCAGATCCCTCTGCTATATCCTCGACTATCTTGCCGTTCGAGACCGCTAGGTCCATCACCTCTCCGTCGACCCCGTTAATAGGGTCGAACACGCATCCGTTCCTGATTATCATCTTCAAGCAGCTCGCTCCCCCTTGAACTCTCTTATTCTGCTGAGAATCATCTTCAAGACCTCAATGTCGGTTGGAAGCCCTGGAGGTGGATCCACAAGTTTTCTCAGGGGCAGGGGAACGCCGTCCATCCGATATGCGGTTCCTTCAGCCTCAATTCCAACCGCGGCAGTGGGAATATATACATCGGAAAGCTCAGCGGTAGGGGTTAGGTGAGGATCCACGACAACAGTCGGAGTCCTCGATATCGATTCAGCGATTTTCCTAGGGAAGTTTGAAGCAGGATCTGAGGCAACCACGAATAGGGCATCGCATGTCTCTCGGGAGAGTAGCTCGATTGAGGAGTTCTCGCCAGGACTGTAGCGCGGATAACCCTGGTTGAAATCGACGGCAAATGGGTATCCTGTCAGCCAAGTTGAGACCTCATTGGCGCCGGTGACATTGAAATGTCCCCGCATCGGTAAGAGCACGAACTTGGTATGCTTGTTCAGGTCCCGGACCAAGGAGATAGCTGCCTCGACGTTCCGTTCCCTTCCACGGGTCATTGTAAGACCTAGACCGAAGAGGAGAGCACCAAACCTGCAACTCATCATGAGGTCGGCAAGTTCTTCAATCTGCTGAACCGGAACTCCCGCAACTTCATCGTCAAGGATCTCCTCAAATCCAACCGCCATGCGAAGCGCGGTGATCAGTTCGTAGTCCTGATTCGGAACCACCTTCAAGAAAAGGTCGGCAGTTCTTGCCGTAGCGGTTGTTCTGACGTCCACTACGACGACCCTCCTTTCCTTCCGACCGGGGATAAATCTGCCCTTAGAGGAAGCACTGTACCGTATTAGGTGGCGTATGTGGGCTTGAGTGGGGTTACATCCCCAAAAGACTATCAGATCTGCTCGGTTCCGGACCTGTCCAAGTGTGGAGGTGGACTCTCCGACGTCGTGGACTGCCTCGATCGTCGGACCATGACAGACCGAGGAAGTGTTGTCTAATACTCCTCCGACTTTCTCTGCAAGCTCAACGCCGACCCTCTGCGCCTCATTGCATGTGGAACTCCAGCCGTAGAGAAGGGGGTTCTTCGCGTTGAGCAGGATCCGTGCAGCCTCATCTGCAGCCTCCTGGAAGGAGACCTCAACTCTTCCGCCGTCTCTTCTTATCCATGGTCTCGTCTCTCGGTCGGACAAGTAGTCAAGGAGCTTCGACGAGCCTATGGCACAACTGTTCTTTGCCTTTGTTATGCGGTTGTTCTCGATCGTTACCTCAATGTCATCACAGCAACAGCCGCAGAAAGGGCAGACAATATGCTCAACCGTAATCGACATAAACCTCTTCCAGCTTCCGGTATTCGATAGCTCTAAACATGTTCTTGGTGAGTAGAATTACTAGTAATCGGTTAGCCTGTTCCTTTTAATTGCTTTCTGCTCTCTCTAGATATTGAACTTCGACCCGAAGGACCCGTGACTCTTCGTTCTGTTCTTCTCATCCAAAGGTCTCCAGGATGACTCACAGGTCAGGAAGTACGAAACGTGAATGCGGACACTCCCAGATCCGGGCAGGGGTGAGGGATCCTGCACAGGAAGAAATCAGCCTATTGGAGTGCCACCGCTAATGCTCGATGCAGATTTAACCGGCGGGTTTATGCCACTGAAACTCGGTATTCGCTTCTCAACCACCGCGCAGAACTGGCAGAACTATTACCAAATCCTCGGGTCCAACTGTCTTGATTGATAGTTCACTGGTTGAGATTGCTTCACCGTTGACAAACACCTGTAAGACCCCGGATTGGATCTTTGGAAGCATCTCTAGTCTGCTGAGAAGAGAGACCAGCCTTTCCTCCTCTTCAACGATAACTCTCTGCTTAGGCACGCAGAAACGCTCCTGATTCTATCTTAGTAGGTCCTTCACCGAAGGGGTCTCTTGCGATATATTAAAGATTTTGGAGAGAATGGTGACATCATTCCATTCTAGGGAGTGCTTGCTTTCCTTTCCGTAAGCCCATTCGACGACCAGGTTCTCCTCGATCGGCAGATGCCTGATTAATGGGACTATACAGATGAAGTCCGAGTCTTCCCTCGACCACTCATCGTCCCTGTAGACTCGACCGTCGTGAAGGTCCACGTATACCTGACCCTTGCTTGTCGAGATGACAGCATGGTTTCCAGCATATGTGACATTCTTCAGATGTCTCGAAATATGCCTGTAAGTGTTCAACCGTGAAGCAAGCTGTTCAACTCTCGCAAGGAGTTCTTCAGGCTTGTTGGCCTGAGACCTAATCATCCAATACGCGTCTCGCTTGGATATTGTCACTAGATCCGTGAGATCTGCCTTGTACATGACATAGATTCCGGGTTGACCTGAAGGGCTTATTGTCCACCCATCCTTGTCAAACCCCGTTCTGAGAGCATGAATTCTCTTGAGTAGACCCGAGAAGCCCCACGCTCTTCCGTTGCGACTCAATTCATCCAACTCATAAAGAACCGGTATCTCCGACTCAAGCAAGGGAGCTTTTCGTCCTCTCCAGACTAGGTGGAATTGCCTATCACTTGCTGACCCATCATTTTGAATCTTCCATTCAGGGTTGGAGAAGGTGTATCCTTGCTTTTTCATTTCCCCGATCCGCATACACTTTGAAGCTTCCTCTAGGAGGCAGTAGCCAGCGAAAGCGGTCGTTGCGGCAAAAGCAACTTTGGAGGACATTGTTCCCCAGTCGGAGTATGAGAGGCTATAACCTGTCAGAATAAGCCCTGCCCTAAAGATCAGCCTTAATCCTTTCTCGAGTCTGTGCTGCCATCCGCTATTCTGTCCCAAGGATATCGGAGGGGCAGATATCGAAAGAAACCTCACTAATACGCCAAGCTGGATCAAGAATGGAAGAACTAAGAGGATGTATGCGGATCTAGGAAAGAGGGTGAGAAGAAGGATCAGCATGGACATTCCTGCCAGAATGAATATCAGATAGCGGTAGAACCGTAGACCGAAAAAACTCGACTGCGGTGCAAGGAAAGCCAACGAGGTTCAGATAGGGGAACGGATTAGCGATATTTAGCCTTTGTCGGTGTAACCCCTTCACGGAATCAAGAGTGGGATGGGTTTTGGGCTAAGCCAAGTCGATTCCTCGTGCCATTCCGTAAATCTCTAGCATGCTCTGGTCAAGCTTCTGATAGATCTCGAACATCGACTGGTATACCCTTGACGACTCCTCGTTGGGTTGAACGATCTCCACTATAGGGTTCGGTCTGATTCCGATTTCTCCTAGATCCCTGTACCAGCCTATTCCGACGGCAGCCGTATAAGCCAGACCCAATGAGCCGACCTCAGTCTCCTTCGGGATTTGCACGGGTTTACCGAATATATCAGCCATTATCTGGCGCCATATCTTGCTCTTGGCTCCTCCTCCGTACAATCTAACTGTGGAGAAGCTTGCACCGTATTTCTTCTCAGCAATCTCGGTCACGCTTCTAGCGGCGTAACCCACCGATTCCAGGATCGCCCTGATAATGTGTTGTCGTGTGTGCCCGAGTCTGAGACCAAATATTGTTGCTTTCGCGTCTGTCGTGTAGAGGGGGGTTCTCTCGCCTTGGAAGTGAGGAAGCATGATGAGTCCATCCGATCCCGGTGAGATCTTTTCGGCTTCTCTGTCCATCAT
>CAZBVH010000053.1:0-6607 GCA_964495315.1 uncultured Candidatus Bathyarchaeia archaeon
GGACTCAGTCACACTTAGGTCGAGGGATACGTGGAACCAGGTAAGAACCGAGATCAAAGATCTCCCCGAGCTTCTGAGACAGTACTTCATGAAGAAGATCGAGTTCGAGGATATGGGAACCCTAATCAGAAGACAGGGGTCAGAGTAAAGTTGAGATCTTCTTTGCAGCCTCCACGAGTTTCTGATTCAGCACGTCAGGGTCTTCTTCCAGCATGGTCTGGGCCTCGTTGATGAGTCTTCTCCGGACCTCCTCGGAGAATGGATTGGTCCTCTGGACCTCTATGATTGTAGGGAGGTTCCTGAGCATAGAGACCTCCAGCTCCAGAGTCGATCTTAGGGAGTTGGTGACCAGTTCTCGTTTCATGAGACGCTCAGGCAGCAAGGTCCCAATCGCCCTTGCCAAGGAGAGAAGGAGAAAGTGGTGGAGAGCCTGGAAGACTGCCATCGCATAATCGTGATCCTTGGCGTCAAGGATCGTGACTTCAGCACCCTTGCTTCGAAGGAAGGAAGCTACAGCACCTGTGCATTCACGACTCCGGGTCCTCACAGCCACAATATTCTGTCCTTTGAGAGACGTTATCTCAGGACCGAAGAGGGGATGTAAGCTCACATAACTGATATGCTCCGGGAGAGCCTTGGAGAGGACGTCAGAGATGTGGGATTTCACGGAAGAGATCTCGATCAGCATGGAGTCTTTTTTCATCTTTCCACTTACTTCCAAGCATGTCTGGACCAAGCTATTCATCGGTACGCAGACAACCACGACATCTGAGTCGGCGCATCCAGTGCTCATCGGCATCCATGTCGCCCCTAGTCGCTGTGCGGTCTCCTTCGCGGCTTCTTCCCGTCTGTCGCAGATGGAGACGGAGGCTCCGTAGTCTTTCATCTGTTGTGCAACACAGGACCCCATCCTACCTGCTCCACCGACAATGGTTATCTTTAGACGCTTCTTTGAGGTAGAACAAACATTCTTCAAGTTCACATCACCTACGGAGGCTGTTCGGACTCTAGCTCGACCTTCGCGGATAGGAACCTAGGATCTTGAGGAAAAGTGTCCTCTCTCTCAGCTTCTGAAGTGCTTCTGCCACAACTTTTGAACTCCTATGCCCCTCGAAATCTATGAAGAAGATGTACTCCCACTGTTTTCGCTTTGTCGGACGAGACTCTATCTTCGTAAGGTTGAGACCGTTCTCCGCGAAGATCTGTAAGACAGAGTATAAGGCGCCAGGAACGTGCTTGACAGAGAAGACGATAGAAGTTTTGTCTCTCCCTGTCGGATCGTGATCATTCTTCGACAGGACGAAGAAGCGAGTGTAGTTCTGCGAGCTATCTTGGATCGCTTCGGCGGCGATCTCCATTTTGTAGATCCTTGCAGCCAAAGAGGTCCCTATCGCAGCAGCGTTCTCAAGATTTCTCAGCGCCTCGACCGCAGTCGAGGTGCTACTCGCATCTCTCAGCTCAGCTGCAGGGAAATGCTCCTCTAAGTAGCGGCGACACTGGGCAAGGGCTTGAGGATGAGAGAGGATGACCTTGATGTCCTTCAGTGTCTTTCCCGGCGGAACGATGAGATTGTGAGAGACCGAAAGATCAATCTCCCCACGAACCATTAGGTCAGAATCCAGCAACAGGTCCAGAGTCGCATTGACCGAGCCTTCGCTACTATTCTCGACTGGAACCACGCCGTACATTGCGCCACCAGACGAGACGGCCCTGAAGGTGTCGAATATGCTCGAGCAGGCCACAAAGCGGGTCCCAGATTCAGGAAAGATCTCTCGAGCAGCTTCCTCAGCGAAGGTCCCTCTCGGCCCTAGAAAAGCTACACTCGTCTCTTCTCCTTGAATCTTGCGGCTTACCGAGACGATCTCTCTAAAGATTGCCTCGATGTCTGATTCGTCAAGACCCAGCCTCTTTGCTTCGCTCCGTATCCCCCGGTAGAGCTCTTCTTCTCGGCGCAGGTCGAAGATCGGGATCCCTTTTTCCTTCTTCATCTTTGCAATCTCCCTGACGATCCCAATCCTGTTCCTTATCAAGCGAACTATCTCTCTGTCCATCCTATTGATCTGGTCGCGAAGTTCTTTCAGGTCAGAGCTCATTTGAGCAAAACCCCTGGAATGATTCCACTTATGATCATGTGATCCGCCAAACAGACGGAGATGGCTGCTTCGACGACAGGTACAGCCCTGGGAACGATGCAAGGGTCGTGTCTTCCAGTGAAGGTGAAGGAGACCTCTCTCATCTCCTTAAGGTCAACGGTCTTCTGCGGCAACGCAATCGAAGGAGTAGGCTTGAAGGCCGCCCGCACAACTATGGGCATCCCATTCGACAATCCGCCCAAGATTCCTCCCGAATTGTTTGTTCTCGTCTTGATCTTTCCGGCTTCAACATAGTACTGATCGTTATTCTCAGATCCTTTTAGTCGAGAGGCATGGAAACCCGCGCCGAACTCAACGCCTTTTACGGCAGGGATACTGAAGAGGAGCTTCGAGATGTCCGCATCGAGACTACCAAAGATCGGGGACCCTATTCCAGCCGGAACATTCAGCGCAATACACTCGACAACTCCGCCGACACTATCGCCTACCTTCTTGGCCTCAAGAATTGTACCCACCATTCGGGCCGCAACGCCGGGGTCAGCGCATCGAACAGCATTCAGATATGTCTCCCGCCGGATCTCATCGATTGTAGGCGTCTTCAGTAGGCTGACCCCGCCTATTTCGACTGTGTGTGCCAGCACCTCAACTCCCCACAGAGCGAGAAGGCTCTTGGCGACGGCTCCAACAGCGACGAATGGGGCGGTGATTCGACCGGAGAATCTACCTCCTCCCCGGTGATCGCTGTGGCCTCCAAACTTCACGTAAGCCGGATAGTCGGCGTGACCCGGTCTTGGCCTGTTCTTGATTGCCTCATAGGCATTTGATTCGATGTCCCTGTTCCTGATCGTCATACAGATGGGAGCACCAGTTGTCCTACCTTTGAAGACCCCTGAGTTTACCTCAACTTCGTCGGTCTCTCCTCGAGATGAGGAGATCTCTTGCAGGCCGGGTCTGCGTTTCTCCAGCTCTTTCTGGATGGTTCTTTCATCGAGGTCTAAGCCCGCGGGGCATCCATCTAAGACAACACCTACCAGGGTACCGTGGCTCTCCCCGAACAGGGTGAACTTGAAAGCTCTTCCGAAAGTGTTATCTGACATCCAGCTCCGCCCCAAGGGCTCCAAGATCTTGAAGAAAGTTCGGATACGACTTACTTATCGTTTGGGCATCGGATACTCTTGAGACACCATCCGCAGCCAAGGCAGCGACGATGCTCGCCATGGCTATTCTGTGGTCTCCATGCGAGTCGATCGTGGATCCCTCCAGCCTGCCGGTTCCCTCGATGACAAGCTGATCATCCTTTGCTTTGATCTCGGCACCCAGCTTTGAGAGTTCCGACTCAAGTGCAGATAGTCTGTCAGACTCCTTGATCCTCAGGCGCCTTGCCCCTCGGAGGATGCTTGTTCCTTCTGCGAAGCAGGCGAGAACCGATAGTACGGGGGCGAGGTCTGGGCAGTCCCCGATGTCGACTTCAATTGAAGACAGCGCCTCGGGCACGTTCACAATCGATACGGCACCTCGTTCAATATTGGTCTCAACACCCATCTGTCTGAGGATTTGAAGTATCTTCTCATCGGCTTGCCCTGAGTCTCGCACTAGGTTGTTCACGGTTATCTTTGATCTGGTTATCACTCCTCCCGCAAAGAGGAAGGATGCAGAAGAATAGTCTCCGGAGATCTTCACATTTGTAGGTTGATAGGACTGGTCTGGAGGGATCGTATATTCATCCATTTCTCTGGATGGGTCTACCCGTATTCTGCGTCTTCTCAGCGTTCGGAGTGTCATTTCGACGTAGGGAGCGGATTCGAGAGGGGTGGATAGCTTGACCTTGACTGCGCTCCTTGCCCTCGGAGACGCGAAGAGGAGAGCAGAGACATACTGTGAACTCTCGTCTCCTCGGAGGCTTGTTTCTCCCCCTTCAAGACCCCCGCCCATGACGATGACGGGAGGGTATTCATCGCCTTTTTCGGTGTAGCATTCGACACCGAGCTGCCTCAAGGATGCTGCTAGCACTCCGACAGGTCTTCTTAGAAGGGACTTCTCACCTGTCAAGACAACAGGACCGGGGGCTAGAGCTCCTACCGCCGTGAGGAACCGCAGGGTCGTAGCAGATTCGAGACAGTTTAGCGGTGCTCTTGGAGAGAATACTGTGCCGCGGCTTTGGATCCTCCAGGAATCCGGACTGACCATTGTTCTGGCTCCCAGCGCGTGGCAGCACCTTAGAGTTGCCGCCGTATCATCTGAGAGGAGAGGATTGATCACCCTCGACGCCCCCTTTGAGAGCACTGAGGCTACTACCTCTCGTATTGTCTCACTCTTCGAGGGGGGTGCGGATACGCTTCCTCTAAGTGTCTGTGGTCCAGATATTAGAACGGTACTCATGCTGAAAGTACCACCGCTTCCGCGACTTTTTCATTCGTCACCGTCTCAATTATCCGACCCTCGTACGCATCCCAGGCTTCTCTGATCTTGTCGAGGTTTTCTTTCAAGGTGACAGCGACTACAGATGGACCCTTCCCGCTGAGCCCTGCAGAGATCGCTCCAGCGGAAAGGGCGTCGAGTGCAACGGAGGGGTCGTAACCGAAGATTGAGGAATGGAGTAGACCGTTTAGGATCATTGCGTTCCAGTATCTTCCCCGAGTCGCTTCCTTGAAGGCTAGCCTTACCTGCGGAGACAAGAGTCTGATTCGAGCGAGATTCACATCCTTTGAGTAAGACTTTGTGGGTGGGACGTGGATTAGTACGGAGTACTGCTGCTCGAAGGAGAGCTTCTTCACGATCCTCATTCGAGCGTTGTCGGTTGCAACTATTCCTCCGAAGTATGAGGCACAAGCATCGTCAAAGGCACCTGTGATGGTGACTCCGGCCCTTAGAGCTGCGGTGACGCCGAGCCTGACTATTTCGAGTTGACGTAGGTTCTTCTTGCCCAGCGCGCCGAGGGCGGCAAGAGTGACGGCGTTTGCGGCTGCACTGCTGCTCTTCAGACCGGACGCTATCGGAATATTCGACTCGGTCTCGATTCTAGCCCCGAGGCGGTTTTGGAGGCGAAACCTGTGCAGGACTACATGAAAGCAGTGTTTGACTAGGGCAGTCTCTTCTTCCGGAGCGTTTAGAATGAGTATTTCGAGTTTGTCTGGATCTTCGGTCAGTTCCACTTTTGCCTTTGTCCAGAGACCTATGCCGAAGGCAGCGCCTAACCCTGTGCCCATCGCGTTCACGATAGTGCCAGCTCCGTGAACGAGTGATCTTCCTTTCATGAGCCAAACTTCCTTTTCAGTGCTCTCAGCACGGCCTTCCGCATGACCTCGATGGGCGCCTCTCTTCCTGTCCATAGCTTGAAGGCAGGGGCACCTTGGTGGACCAGCATGTCGACCCCGTCGATGACTCTGCATCCTCTCTTGGAGGCATCGTGTAGAAGACGGGTCTGAATAGGATTGTAGACAATGTCGAACACAGTCAGACCTGAAGGCAGAAGTTCCTTTCTGACTGGGGTGACGTCAACATTGGGCCACATCCCGATGGGGGTGGCATTTATCAGGATATCTGTCTCGCGCAGAGTCTCGCTTAGGTTCTCTTCGGTCAGCTCTTTCACTTTTACTTCGATGTTCCGGTATCTCCTCAGTGATCTCGCCAGTGAGGCGGCTCTAGACTTGGTCCTATTCAGGATAGTCATGCTTCTCACGTGTTCTGATAGCTTGAAGGCAATGGCTCTTGAGGCGCCTCCCGCACCCATTAGGGTGGACCTCTTCCCTTTGACTGTCACTCCGTTCTGTTCGAGAGCTCTCAAAGCACCGATGCCATCAGTGTTACACCCGTACAGCCGTCCGTCACGGTTTATCACGGTGTTCACGGCACCTAAGCGGGATGCCTCTTCGTCGACGTGATCCAGATATCTCAGTACTTGCAGTTTGTGGGGGATTGTGACGTTGAGCCCGACAATTCCTAGTCCGACTACGCCAAGGATTGCGGGCTTGAGGGACTCTTTTGGCACATGGAAAGCGAAGTATGCGTAATCGAGTCCGAGTTCTCGAAAGGCGGCGTTATGCATGACGGGGCTTAGAGAGTGCTCTATTGGGTCTCCGATGACCCCGCAAAGCCTGGTTCTGAGATGGAGGGTCAAAAACGTTCCACCATTAAAGTCTTTTCGGACCGAGACAGCCCTGATTATATGGAGAAGGATTCCTCAAGGTGAAGCCTAGTATTCCAGCACGGTTTCTTGTCCAACTAGTCTCCCGAAGTGTCTACCTCCCGGAGTAACGCATAAGAGGAGTTCATCGCCTTCCTCGATCTCCGTAGCAGCCTTTGACCCAGTCTTCGTGACGTACCTGACGGTCTCGGCGTTTTGGACGAAGCTCTTGAATGTGTTGCCCTCGTACTCGCAAACAACGAGAATGAATGGCCTGAGTTCTATCTTTACTCTGCCTGCAATCGCTTTTCTCGTCCGGCCGTCCCGGTCAACAATCATCAGTTCATCCCCTCCTGTCTCTTATACACATCTGACGCTGCCGACGAATAGA
>CAZBVH010000053.1:6617-9539 GCA_964495315.1 uncultured Candidatus Bathyarchaeia archaeon
GTTCATCCCCTCCCTTGAGTTCAGAAAGGTACCGAGTCTTCTCTGGCGAGACCGCTATGTAGCTTGAGACTGGACCCGCGTTCACTCTGAATGGACGAGAAGCCACATGAGGGTTCTCTTCAACCTCGGCCTGAATCAAGAAGAGCCCTGAGGACTGGGCGCCTACCAGCATTCCCTCGCCTTCGGTCATCAGGTCACAAGTGTCAACGCAGACCCGAGCACCGATTCCCAGCTCTCTGATCTCTATCACTCGCCCTGGGACCAGCGACAGGCGGGCTAAGACCTCGATCTCCTCACGCCTTGTGGCTACGGTTCGAACGGTCTCAGAGAGCGGGTCTAGAATCAACTCTTCTCTTGTCGTGATAATGACGCCGTCAGCACCAAGCTCCAAGGTTTCAAGCAGGGATCTGGCTTCCCCGGGATCTTCAATCCGTACTATGAGCTTCCACTTGCCTACGCCCAGTGCGATCAGGTTTTCTGTCGGGATGATCTTCCAGTCAGGACAGTCCACAATGAGGTAGTCGAAACCCGAATCAGGTTGTATCTTGTCCAGGTCTTCTTTGCTTTTCAGGGTGATCCTTGCACCAACAGTCAATCCTTCCTTCTTGAGGTCTCGGATTCTTTCCACGGAGGAGGCGGGAACAAGAACTATGTCTGCGATCGCAGATGAAGCCACCCTCTTGGCACCTTTCGACCGGGCATTCTCAATCTCATCCGGGGAGACGACCAAGATGTCACCTAAGTCTACACATTTGCGGAGAAAGCCTTCCTCTAGCTCACTCAGAATAGAGTCAGAGAGGTCGATCCAGAGTTCCCGCATCCTAGACACCTAAGATCTGCAAAGCCTGGGTAACACTCGCATTCAGGTGGATTATCGATGAGAGTGCCCGCACCATCAACGTGGGATTATCACTCTGGAAGACGTTCCTTCCGATCGATACTCCTGCAGCTCCCGATTTCATCGAGTCTGAGACCATCTTGAGGAAGTCACTTGTGGTCTCAACCTTTGGACCTCCAGCAATTATCACTGGAACTGGACAGCTCTTCACTACTCTCTCAAAGCTCTGCGGACTTCCGGTGTAGTTCGTCTTGACGACGTCGGCTCCCAGTTCGACGCCGATTCTGGCTGCATGCGCCACAAACTCAGGGTCATGTTCGCTCGTGACCTTCGGACCCCGCGGGTAGATCATTGCCAAGAGGGGTATGCCGAAGTCGTCGCACGCGTCGGCGACCATGCCCAAGTCATATAGCATCTCAGGTTCTGTTTCTGCTCCCACGTTTATGTGAACAGAGATGCCGTCCGCGCCTATTCTGAGGGCCTCCTCAACGGAGCACACCAAGACCTTCCTGTCGGGATCCGCCCCCAATCGCGTGGAAGCGCTCAGATGAACTATGAGTCCGGCTGTACCTGTGTTCACCCTTGATGCGACGCCTTTGTGGAGAACCATGGCGTCAACCCCACCATCAATCAGCTTGTTGACAGTATCTTGCATGTCTACCAGACCCTTGGCAGGGCCCAGCGTGACCCCATGATCCATGGGTACGATTACTGTCTTTCCGTCTCCTCGAAAGATGCGTTTCATTCTCTTAACTTTTCCAGGACTCCTCACTATCTCACCAGCTCTCAACGCTCCATGAGGTCTAAGTTCTGAGTTCACCTATTTATTGACTAGTGATGCACCTAATCTCCCGTCTTCGGTTCCTCTGAGAGGGATGATTCTATCAGTTTGATCGCCCTCTCCTTCTCATTCCAGTCAACAAAGAGGTCTACACTTGAGGTCACAGTCAGGATACCGAAGATGTTGATCCCGTTCTCTCTCAGGGGAGCAGAGATTCTCCCAACTATGCCAGGCGTCTCTTCTAACCCTAGGCCACGTATCTGCAGAAAAGCTAGATCCGGCCTCACTGCAATCGCGATAGTCTCGGGGTGCGAAGTCAGTTCCTTGTGTAGGGCATTCAAGAGGGCTGGTTCAGTCGGGGAAGACAGGTAGAAGATCATAGAGTTATGGTTTCCGGATATTCCACAGATCCGGGTACCTCGGGATTCTATCTTCCTCAGGATCCCAAGGAATATTTCAGGATGGGCTGAAATCTGTTCACCGACGAAGGTTACTGAGGTGATGGGGTTTTCATCCCCGAGCACGACTTGCAGGTCGGGAAGAGACCCGTATATCAGGGTGCCATTAGCTCTTAGATTGCCGAATGAGCTGTTCACTAGGTAGACATCGACATCATCTTGCTTGTATTTTAGCGCCTTTACGTGCAGAAACTTGATCCCGGAGTCAGCCAACCCAGCGAGGCGTGCTACGGAAATCTTGTCGATCTTTACGGGTCTCTCCACCAGTTTTGGGTGAGCTGAGAAGATCCCGTCCACGTCAGAAACCAAGACGACCCTTCTTGCACCCAATCCTTGCGCCAGCAAGAAAGCCGTGGTGTCGCTTCCACCGCGGCCCAGGGTTGTTGGTACACCTTTGCTGGTCTTTCCGATGAAGCCGGGCACTATGGGGACAACAGATCTTTCCACGAGCGGGAGGATGTTCTGTCGAATGAGTCTCAGGCTCTCATCGATTAGTGGATTGGCGTCTGTGAAGGACTCATCAGATATGATCGGCCAGTCATCGTCGGCAGGATCGAAGACATGGGTTTGAATTCCGCGAGACCTCAGGGATGCGGAGAAGATCTTTGCGCTCAGCCGTTCGCCCATGGACAGGATGCTGTCTTGATCCTGCTTTGATACCGAACCGTTGGACGCGACTCTCGCAAGGTTCAGCAAGCTATCAGTCGTCTTGCCCATCGCGGAGACGACTACCACGACACGGCTTCCTCTTTGAAGCTCTTCTGCAACTGAGGCGGCAGCCTTCTGGATCCTCTCCGGTGAGTCTAGGCTCGACCCGCCGAACTTTGCAACGAGTGTCGTCTTGT
>CAZBVH010000054.1:0-1858 GCA_964495315.1 uncultured Candidatus Bathyarchaeia archaeon
GTACAAACCTGAAGACCCCTCTCAGGATGCTTACACCTACGATGGCGAGTGTCAAGAGGGATAAGGTGAAGTACTGTTTCTTGACCAGGACCCTATCAACTACCTCTCTCACAATCAGTGGCGATGCCAGGTCAAGAGCTGTCGCGACAATGATAGCGAAGACGCTGAGTAGGACAAGATGCCAGTACCTGGCTGCATATCCCATCAACCTGGTGAAGGTACCCATCTCTCTATCCTCGCCTTCCGTCGCTCTATGCAGGTTGGCCTCCTCAGTAGCATGAGACCAAGCGTATTTTTCTTTCGTTCGCCATTGTTGTAGCCTCCTGCTTGACTTGTTCGAAGTACCCGCTCCGGAAAAAGAGTGCCTTCTCCCACTCATCTCTTCTTTCTGGGAACTGGGTGTCTATGACTCTGGCGATCGAGGACCAGTTCCCATACTTTATGTTCAGTCTGTCGATGAGCATGTGGTCGATTCCAATCCGCTCGCATTCGTCCAATATTTCCTTCAGGTCCTCTTCAGAAAATCCCGGAAGAATAGGGCCGAGAAAGAGATAGGTTTGGATCCCGTTCTCTCCCAGTTCTCTCAGCGCACTCAACCGCTCCCTTGACGGGGATGAAAGAGGCTCGAAGGCTCTTCTCACCTTCTCGTTCAATGCGACAACTGTGGCTCCAACTTGGCACTGAGTGAATCGCCTTAGCAAGTCAATGTCTCTCTCAACGAGAGCAGATTTCGTGAGAATCGACACTGGATAATCGTAGTCGAGGAGATGTTTCAGTATCTTTCTGGTAAGCTCGTAACGTCCCTCCAGTGGTTGGTAGGGATCCGTGACACTGCTGAGAAGCACGTTTCCTCTCTTCGATCGAGTAAGCTCTCTAGATAGGACTTGCGGAGCGTTGATCTTGATGTCGACGAACTCTCCCCAGTCCTCAGAATGCCCTGTCCTCTGTCCCATGAAGCGGGCATAACAGTAAGCACACGCATGCTCGCATCCGACGTACGGGTTGATAGAATAGTCGACTCCCGAAATCTGGCTCCTGCTCAGGACGGACTTGCATCTTATCTCCTTGAACACTGGCACTGGAATACCTTCATGCTTAGGCGATTTGAAGCATCAGTTCTTCCTTCGCTGAATGCCCACTGTGCATTCAAGACGCGAAGAAACATCCAATATGGGAAAATGCCCACCTAAGAACTTTCTGAACGACCCGTCGGGTGCAGGACCTACAGATGCTGAGCGATCACCTGGCACTTGAGTCTTAGATACCGGGCTGCAAGAATCTTGGCTCAAAGGTCTCAGGTCTCACATCGTCGATGTCTATGGAGATCATTCGCTCAGCCCGTGCAACCGTATCTGCAGACTCTCGCCTTCCAGCGTAACCGGTAACCCGCTCAAAGATAATTCTTGACAGATCCATGCGTTGCATCCATCGATGATCCCACAGCAAGGCATAATTCTCGAGACGCAGAACAGGCTATGTGGACACGATGTTAACCCCGAGTGAGCATCTGAGAATAGTGCGAAGGGCGCAGAAGAAGATTCCTTGGATCTCCCAAGTAATCGACAAAGCAGATGTAGCACTCGATCTGAGTTCTCCGCTTGAATTCGTGGACAGACCGTCCGGTGGAAGCCAGTGTCACCGTTGCAAGGGCAGCCGTCTCCTCTGTGGGAAGAGCAGTTGCCCCCTCCTTGCGAGGATATATGCCTATCTTAAGACTAAGCCTCTCTTTGAGAAGGAAGAGATCTCCGGAAGCACTCCGCCCGGGGTCTTCGTGGGGAGGATGGGATACCCGTACGTCTACGCTGGACCAATGGTTCCCCCTGTATTCGGTAACACCGAGGTCATGGATCTCCCTGAG
>CAZBVH010000054.1:1868-9476 GCA_964495315.1 uncultured Candidatus Bathyarchaeia archaeon
GAGCGCTGGTTCGGAAAGAGCATGAATGAGATTGTCGATCTGCGATTCAAGATGATCCGGGGGAATTTCCGCGTTGACGTGAGGAAACCTGAAGGCTCCGGAAGGATGCTGGATGACACACGAGAGCTGACACTTATGAGCGGCTCAACTGAGACGCATCTCTTGCTAGCGAGCAAGCCTCGCCACACTTTTGTTCTCAGTTCTGAGATACAGCCGATGGGGCCGTCTGCTAGGATAAAGAACATGAATATCACTTCAAGCGGGAAGACGGATAGACGGATCGAGAAAGCATATTATGATACTGATCTCAGGGCTGCTGAGGCAGTCCGCGATCTATACGGTGACCTGGTGCCTGTCTCCAAGATTCAGAGGGCTTTCAGCATGGGCATCTTCGGCATGAAAGATCAGCGTAAGTTGGTTCCCACGCGTTGGAGTATCACTGCAGTTGACAGTCTCCTATCGCAGCAGATGATGGGTGAGATCAGAGATTTCCCGGCTATCAACGAATACCGGCTATATGAATCAACTTACCTTGACAATCGGTTCGAGATCCTGATGATGCCTGAAGCCTGGAAGTATGAGTCGATGGAGGCTTGGTACCCCGGAACGATCTGGAACCCAACGACCAGTCAGATCTTCATGTTGTCTGACTGGGAGCCTTATCAGGGAAGAACGTCTTACGCGGGGATGGGCGGGTGCTACTATGCTGCCAGACTTGCGGTGAACGAAAAACTTCAGAAGGAGAGAAGACAGGCTGCAGTCTTGGTTCTGCGGGAGGCTCATCCCGACTATATTATGCCTGTAGGTGTCTGGCAGGTCAGAGAGAATGTTAGAAATGCGTTGAGACAGGCCCCTCTTGTCTTCGATAAGATGGAAGATGCTATGGCAAGGATCAAGAAGCAGCTGGATATCGATCTGAAGG
Organism: uncultured Candidatus Bathyarchaeia archaeon; assembly: GCA_964495315.1. Taxonomy (GTDB): domain Archaea; phylum Thermoproteota; class Bathyarchaeia; order RBG-16-48-13. The sequence continues at coordinate 2,791 of CAZBVH010000054.1, forward strand.
TTTGGATAGCACACAGCCAACTGCTAAGAGACAGCTTGACCCAGACCAAGATCACGAAGTTCTTCTAGGCATCCCTAGGAAAATGTGCTTCAACGTGCCCTCGTCGTCTTCAGCTGCCTCGCTCTGTACTCTGCAAAGAATCCGCTCTCATTTCCAGTCTTCTGAGTTCTGTCGTGAGGTCTCGGAAATTCCCGTAGACCTTGTCGGGCAGGGCTTGAAGTATCTCCTGCAATCTGACCCTCCTCTCATCCGTCAAGTCAAAGATCTTCCATCCCTGGTCCTGGATAAGTGACTTCTTCGTGGTTGGCAGCTTGATATCCTCTCTTAGGACCTCGATAGCTGAGTCGAGCCCTCTGCTTCTTGTCACCGGGGGGAATCGTCCAGATTTCCTGTAGACTCTCAGCCTGTCGGCATCCTTGTACATCTTGATTCCGTGGTAGCTCAGGTAAACTTTCTTCGTGTCCATCGACTCGGCCTTATTGTTGATTTCCGCCAGTTCCTCGTCAGAGAACTGGTGGGCAGCATATTCGCTCCGCCCAAAAAGTCGGGAATAGGCTACATCAGATTCGAAGGCAGGATCCTCCACGGACAAGTCCACGCAGTGAGTGAATCCCCTATCTCTGATGAAATCGATCAGGAGATTCCTGTCTTCTTCCTTCAGGCTTCCTATGTTCCATGCCAGATGAATTCCAATCGGTTCCACTGAGGAGAAGAAGTTCTTCATCTCCTCGACCTTGCTTGAGGACATCTCAAGACCTGGAGGGGTGTGCACGATCAGGATCTCGGAGCTCAGGCATCTGCAGACGTCCATCATGTAGTCCCAGTCCTTGAACGCGCTCTCCACCGGGTGGAACTTATGTTTATGAGTGAGGTCTTGGTGGCATTGAACTGCGAACTCAAATTTGTCGGGCACTCTTTCTCTCCATGACCTGACTATTGAGAGGCTGGGGAACTCGTAGAAGGTGGAATTGACCTCTACCATGTCGAAGATTCCTGAGTAGACTCTCAAAGGGTCTCCTGAGACATTGAAGTACGCCCATCCTCCCGTTCCTATAAGAATCTCACTCAATTTGAGCCCCCTGAGAGCCTCGTCTTAAGCCCATGGCTTCGTAGGATGAAGGGAGCCATTTGCGGTTTAAGCTCTTAGGCTTTCAGCAGTTGCTCTTATTCTTTCCAGGGCAGTATTTATGTCCGAAGCCTCGATGCCCCTGTAGGTAACCATCCGCACCATAGATCCACCGAGCCCCGAGGCTCTGACCCCATGCTTCTCAAGCTCTGTCATGAACCTGTTGCAGTCGCATCCCAAGCCGCTGACGTCAAGCTTCACAATATTGGTCTGGACGGTCCTCATGTCCACTACTATGCCTCGTATATCCACAAGTCCCTCCGCTAGTCTCCTTGCATTCTCATGATCTTCTCTGAGTCTATCAATCATCTTCTCCAAAGCCACGATCCCCGGTGCCGCTATGATTCCCGCTTGCCTTAGGGTCCCTCCTAGAACCGACCGCCATTCTCTTGCTTTCTTTATGAACTCGTGAGTACCGAGCACGATGGAGCCTACAGGTCCACTCAACCCTTTGGACAGGCAGAACATCATTGAATCAACATTCTTCGTCAGTTCTCTTACATCGACCCTCAAAGCAATAGCTGCATTGAAGATTCTCGCCCCGTCCATGTATATCGAAAGCCCGTGCTTGTCAGCGACCTCTTTGAGGTCCGCGATCTGGGACGGGGAGATGCATGTTCCCCCTGCACGGTTATGCGTGTTCTCGATACAGATCAACTGAATTCTAGATCGTCTTGGGGTGCCTGTCAGTATGGTTCTCTCGACTTGGTCTGGGCTAAGCGCTCCTAGTTTGCCGACTACTGGTCTCGGCATCAAGCCGGCAACAGATGAGAGTCCTCCAGCTTCATAGTAGTTTATATGCGCTTCCGACTCTACGATCACCTCGTCCCCAGGGCTTGTCTGGGATAGTAGGCTGACTAGGTTTGCCTGTGTACCACTTGTCACCAACACCGCTTCTTCTTTTCCCACCTTCCTAGCCGCCATTTCTTCAAGCCTCTCAACCGTCGGGTCTCTGTCTCGCGCATCGTCCCCCAGCGGAGCGTCCAAGATGGACTCCAGCATCTCTCGGGTAGGCAGAGTTAGCGTATCACTTCTGAGATCAACCATCTTCATTTCCAGTTCGTTCCTCCCATTGAGCAATAAATAGACGCATTCTTCCTCAAGTTTTCAGTCGTCTTTTCCTTCGGATGCTATTATGCAGATTACCTTTACTAGGTCTAGTAGATCACTTATCCTGGCGTTCTCATCGTCACCGTGCACGTTTCCTTCAGATTCTCTTCCCACGCCGTACATTCCGACACGAAGATCCGCCCTGTTCACGGTGTAGGCTAAGTCCGTAGAGCCTGAAAACCCGTAGATGTCTTTCTTCTCTCCAGAGATTTCTTCGGCTACTCGTTTCATCTTTTGTATCCAAGGGTCTTTGGGGTCCTGAAAGAACGGCTCATACACGACATGTGTCTCAAGTTCGCAGTCTAGTTTTGGATCCCTCTTTCTTGCTGCTTCAACCGCTTCTTCTAGTTCCCTGACCACGTCTTCGGCTTCTTCTTCAGGTATGAATCGCCGATCTCCCTCGATGACATATTCAGGGGGGATTATGTTGTGTTTGATGCCGGCCCTTGCCATCGTTACATTTAGCACTGGAATCACGGTCTTGAACCCTGTCTCTTGGGTGATCTTTGGGCTTATTGGGGTTCTACTTCTCCTTGACTGGACTCTCTTCTTCAGCTTGGTCAATTCCTCGAACAGCACGGTGCTTCGCTCAATAGGGTTGATGCCTAGATAGGAGACTGACGAATGCACACTCTTGCCCCTAATCTTGATTGACCAGGTCATGGATCCGTTTCCCCCGATCCCTATGCCCTCGCTGTTCCCATCAAGGCAATGAAAGAACTTGCAGTCCTTGAAGTATCCCTCATCTGTCAGATACATCAGACCGGTGTAAGGGCCTATCTCTTCATCGGAACTTAAGGCAACGGTGGCATCTCGGCTCGGTTCTATTCCCAGCTCATCCAGGACTCGAAAAGCTGAGATGACTGCTGTGCAACCGCTCTTGTCGTCTGCAGTTCCCCTCCCCCAGATTCTGTCGTCTCTGACTATCCCTTCGAACGGGGGTACGCTCCACTTCGTCTCGTCTACCGGTACCGTATCTATGTGCGCGTACCAAAGGATGCTTGGACCTTTGCCGGTTTTTTTCCTGGCGAAGAGGTTGCTTCTGACTCCCTCCATTGCAGGGTAGATTGAACGGCATCTTTCCTCGAAGATCTTCTTGGGCAGATCCACCCTCATTGTTTCGAATCCGATCTCCTCCATTTTTGGATACATTAGGTCCACAATTCTGTCGTAATTGTGTCCCGGAGGTGTGAAAGTGGGTATCCTGACCATTTGTCTCAGGAGATCGATGATATCCGGACGCCTATCCTCAACGTGTTCACATATCTTCTGAATCCTGGACACTGGAGACCACCCGATGATGATTTTTCTCACAGAGTATAATAGGTTCACGCAGATAGGATGACCATATCTTCAGCCTCTTTCTTCCTTGCCTAGTTTGCGCTTGGCCAGTATCCGGGAGACTCGCGTTGCCTGTTGAGTGCTGGTGATTGGGTTCTAGTCAGGGCGGCTCATCTCTGGTTCTTCCGCAGTTCTGAGGAGATCAGCCATGCATTCAGGTAGTCTCTCGGATCGAACGCCATCATTCTAATTACCCGAATGTCCACATCAAAACTGAGTTCTCTCAATGCGTTGACGAAAAAGATCCCTATCTCGTCCTGCTTCAGCGTCTCAGCAATTCTCTTAGAGACGAAGGTACGTCTGTCTCTCAGGCTCTCCTCCAACATCTCCTCCTCAGCGCCGCCAGTGTTCTGACGCGCCAAGCTTGACCAGGATTCAGTCTCAAGGATGAGCAAGATATCTTCAGTTGCCATGATCTCTGCTCCTTGATCGACAAGCCAATCGAGAATTCGATCAAACTTCTCATCTGCTCCCTTGATCTTGTTGAGCTCAACTATGCCTCCTCTGGATGCCGACTCGATATACACTCTCCTTATTCTTGTGGATAGAACTCTGAGGCGGTCTTCTATGTAACTCCAGAACTCGCCCGATTTTTCGCCGAAATCGTGGGGGACAGCAATCCCCATATTCTTCAGCTCCTTCTCCGAGAACATCTTAGGGATGAATATCAGAGTCCTGCTCATTCTCCATCGCTTCTCCATGGGCTAAGAAAGCATCTTGAGGAGTATTCCTTTCCTCTCATGATCTGTTTTATATTCGTTCCAGTCGAACTAGACTGTTGTGAGGTGTTTGCTCTGAGTTTACGAGTCAGAGAATTGGCTGAAATAGTCGTGGCTCACTCGACAAGGGTAAGGAAGAGAGACAACGTTCTGATACAATATGCGGACGACGGGTTGGACCTTGCGGCCGGGATCCACAAGGAATGTTCGAGCAGAGGTGCCAATGCGCTCATTTTGACGACCCCAGTTGAAGTCGTGAAGTGCTACTATGACGTGACAGCCCCGACATACCTTCGAAACTTCCCATCCCACTACTATGCGCTGGTGAGATCCTCTGATGTCATCATATCTATCAGATCGGAGAAGAACACGAAAGCGCTCTCGAGCGTCGATCCGAAGAGAATCAGTCAGAGAACGGTGGCGACCAAGAAGATCGCTGACGAACGGTTAAGGAAGCGTTGGTGTCTGGTGCAGTATCCCACCGCGTCTTATGCTCAGGACGCCGAGATGTCCTTGGCTGAGTATGAGGACTTTGTGTACGGTGCCATGCTCAGAAACTGGAAGAGCGAAGGGGTCAAGATGAGAAAGCTGAAAGACATCTTCGACAGGAGCAGAGAAGTCCGCATCGTTGGGGAGTAGACGGATCTACTAATGTCCATCGCCGGAAGGACGACGATCGTCGACGACGGCGCTCACAACATGCCTGGCGGCGAACTCTTCACGGCCCCCCTGGAAGACTCCGCAGAAGGGAAGATATACTTCGACCTGCCTGCGGTCGTCTATGGAAAGGAAGTTCAAGACATCCGACTTGAGTTCAAGAAGGGTGCACTCGTCGACTACTCGGCTGGAAAGAACAGCGATCTTCTCAAGGCAATGGTCGAGACAGACAAAGGATCGCGTCGTCTGGGCGAACTGGGAATAGGCGTGAACTGGGGGATAACCCGGTTCACGAAAAACATACTTCTCGATGAGAAGATCGGTGGAACGATTCACCTAGCTATCGGGCAATCCTACAAGGAGTGCGGGGGAAGAAACAGGAGCGCAATCCACTGGGATATGATCAAGACCTTGAAGCCTGGCCGGATAGAACTCGACGGCAAGATCGTCCAAGAGAACGGTAGATTCAAGGCTGGTCTTAGATAGCATCCTGGGGCTCCTGTACCCCTTCTTCGTTTTCTTGAGATCTGTCTCAAGCGTATGGCGAGTACGCCCGTAGGATCCTCCATCGCGTGAGATAGTGGACTCAAGGTAGACAGTCTTCAAGGTGACGGGTATTTCAAACCTCAATGCGTCGGGTCTCTCAACAGGACTATTTGAAGACTATTCCCGTCTCCTTCGCCCATAGAAGCAGATCAAGCTCATCCATGGGGATTCCTATACTACGAGAAAAGCAACGCATCTTCTCTTCAATCCCTAGGTAGGCCTTTCTTGAAAGAACCTTCGGGACCTCGTCTATTATCCTGTACTTGGCCAAGTTTCTGAGGATGTGCCTGTCTAGGATTGCTAGGTCTCCCCCGATTCCTATGTTTCTCAGGAAGTGGCTTGCTTCCTTCATCCCGAGTCCTCTGATCTCCTTCGCAAGCGCTTCTCTCAGATCCGCCGCCTCTTGGCTGCCTGAACTCCGCTTGTTCTCCCCTCCATAGGAATATGATAGAATTGATCCTTTGCTTCTCTCTCCCGCCATCTGCTCAAGCTTGCTTCGAAAAGTCAACTTGCCATTCGTGGAAAAGCGCTCTCTAGCCTCAACTATGAATCTGGCCTTGTTTTCTTTGAACCTGACTCCTCCTAGACCAGCTACAATCTCCTTCTCACTCCCTTGGTAGAGGGTTCGCCTTTCAGAGAGATCCTTTATGCGTTCCCAACAAATGAGTGCGGAGGATTGCGGCGTACAGATACAGAAGCACAGTTCAGCGAAGATCCTATCCTCCGAATCTTTGCATACAGCCTTGAATTCCTCCAGTCTCCTTCTAATCTCCTCTCGCCTGCTCCTGTACAGGTCAAACAGTTCCTTCTGCAGGTTCCCTGCGCCATAGGATTCTCTCTCTGCCATCTGATCTCGGTATCCCCCTTCCTGATAAGAGGAGACAACCGGTTTTCCTCTTTACTTGCCATGCTTTCTTATGCCTAACTCATGGACGCTTTTCCTGCTTTAGACTATTGGCTGTGGATCCTTTTCTTTGCATCGAGAGACAGTTAGGAAGCTTGGAGAATATTTGAGGATGATTCTTTGGTCGCTGTCCTCTACTACCTTACTACTCCCTGAATCACAGAATTCTCTTCGACGACCGTTAACGGCCATATCTTCGTGTAGGGGCTGATGGTTGTACCTTTGCCAATCTGACATTTAGCCCCAACCACCGCTCCTTGGCCGAGCGTAGTCCTTGACCCAA
>CAZBVH010000055.1:0-8671 GCA_964495315.1 uncultured Candidatus Bathyarchaeia archaeon
GCGCTCACGAAGTCCAATACCCGGGAGTATGTGGAGGAGAGGTTGCAGTCCATACACAGTTCCCTGGTCAGAGAGGTCGAGAGGAGCCTCAAGTACCTTTGCCGAAGAGTCTTGAAGTGCCCAGAGGACTTTTGCAGAGAGAGAGCTGAGTTTGTAGTCACAGAACTTCTTGAACAGATACCGGAGATCAGAGCTGCTATTGGAGGAGACGTGCAAGCAGCCTATGACGGAGACCCAGCCGCTAGAAGCACAGACGAAGTCATCCTCAGCTACCCCGCGACATACGCCATAACGACCTACCGGATAGCCCATGAACTGTACCTGCGAGAAGTTCCCTTTATTCCTAGAATAATGACAGAACACGCCCATTCGATCACAGGAATCGATATTCATCCTGGGGCGAAGATTGGAAAGAACTTCTTCATAGACCATGGGACAGGGGTCGTAATAGGCGAGACAACCGAGATCGGAGACAATGTAAGGATTTATCAGGGTGTCACGCTTGGCGCAATGAGCTTTGCCAGGGACGCCAAAGGAAAGCTGGTCAGGGGAGTGAAGAGACACCCGACCGTGCAGGACAACGTAATCCTCTATTCTGGAGCAACGATTCTCGGAGGAAAGACAGTGATAGGGAAGGATGCAATCATTGGGGGGAACGTCTGGATAACCTCATCGATTCCCTCTGGAATGCAGATCCTTATCGCACCACCCCAACAGATCTACAGGAGTAGGAGACCGAAGACAGAGAACTGGTTAGGGTTCGGCATCTAGCCGTCTGAAGATTAGTTTCAGCAATGTCTCAGAGTGCTCTATCTGAAGCTTCCAGTCCATAAATAGTAAGCCGACACCTAAAGCTCAGACTGAAGATGGAGAGACCTACACTTTCACCTCCGACAAGAAACAAAGAACAAACCTGCTACGGGAAGCCCCTTTTTATTCCTGCCAGTATGCTCGTCTCGAAAGGCATAGAAAACAGGACTAGGCTTCGACTGAAAAGACTGGAGTCAGGCCACAATTCAGGCTTATGCTTCGGAGTTCGGAGCCTAGACAATAGTGTCGGAGGATTCAAACTCCATGACCTTGTAGTCCTCTATGGCTCAAGGCATGCCTTAACGCTCTCTCAACTGTTAGCAGTAAGGGCACAGCTACCTCTTCATGAGCATGGTCTCGACTCTCCTGTTCTACTCGTCGATGCCGGTTGCTCATTCAATCCTCACAGGGTTTCATCGTTTGCCCAATCACAGGGGATGAATTCGAGAGATGTTCTGGAAGGAATCTACTTGTCGAGGGCGTTCACCGTGTATCAATTGTCTTCATTGATATATGAGTGGCTTCCAAGAGCGATAAAAGAGTATGATGCGAGGCTCGTGATCATCTCAGCTCTTTTCGAACTTTTCACCGATGTGGATATCCCGAGAGAAGAGTTACTGACATCGTTCCATAACTTATCCAAGTTCCTCTCGAAACTAGTTCTGGAAGAAGAGATAGCCATGTTAGTCGCGGTTCCCTACCGTGATGCTTCACCAAAGATGGATACCCTGCTGAGACTCCTCAAGTCCAGGGCAGACATAATCGCGGAACTCGAGGAGAAGAGAGATCATCTCAGGCTAACATTGGAAAGGCACCCCCGAACAGAATCTGGTTTCGTAGACGTCCCCTTCAGTGATCTCGACCGGGGCCTCTTCCTTCAAGATTTCTTAGAGGTGAATAAGGCTGGGTAGAACCGTTCCCTCATACCGCATGGCCCTCAAGGAAGAGATCCATGAGTGGAGTAAGTTCAGAGACGCCCTTCGACTCGATGAGCGCCAAGCCTTCGACGAGATGCTCGACGCCTGCCACCTACACGCCTCCGCTGGAAGTATGAGCAGTAGACCCATCCTGATGGAGAGCATGTTGATCTCGATACTTCTCGAGCAGCAGAAAGCGATCAAGAGGCTAAGAGAGGAGCTTGAATACATCAAGAAGCAGGTCGGAGAGGCCAAGTAGCGTCTCAGGTTGGCTGCTGGATCTCTATCCGCTTAGAGATCGCATGATATTATGGTTCATTACCTCGAAAGGCGATAAGGTTAGGCTTACCGACGAGTATTGCCCGAGGATCTATGTCCGCGGCACGCATATGCTTCAACATGAGCTAGAACGAGACCTCCGAGAGTGCGATTGGGTTTCCGGCTGCCGCTCAGCGGACAGATTTGTAAACCTCTCAGACTTGGAGAGGAGTAGAGTACTTGAGGTCTCGATATCTGACTACGAGAAGATCTCGTTCTTCACGGACACCGTCCATAAGAGGAGCCACAATGAACTCGAAGTCTACAATGCGGATATTCCTCTCGACCAGTACTACCTCTATGAGAAACGGATCTTTCCATTAGCCCAAATGAGTGTGCGTACTGGACCCCGTGGATTGGAGTTTGACCTAAAAGATTCGGTTGATTCAAGAGAGTATTCTATTCCTCCTCTGCGAGCGGCTCTGCTCAGAGTCGAGATAAAGCATGAGACACCAGTTCCAAGATTCAGCGACACAGTAAGCAGGATCTGCCTGAGGATCGACGGCGAAGAGGACACGGTTGATCGGGGAAGCGAGGCAGAGAAGCTCATCAAACTCTCCGAACTCATCCAGAGGCGAGACCCAGATATCATACTGACCGAGGGAGGAGACTCATTCCTAGTAGAGTATCTCTGTTTTAGAGCTGAAGCAAGCGGAGTGAGAGACCAGCTCATCCTAGGGAGAGAATGCATTCCTTTATCGGCCCCGAAGAAAAAGGGACATTCCTTCTTCTCCTATGGGCGGGTATATTACAAGGCTCCAATGAGGAGACTCTTCGGTCGGATACACATCGACGTTGAGAACGGTTTCATCTATCCTGTCTGTGGAATGGAGGGGTTGATCGAGGTTGCACGGACCTGTAGAGTCCCTATCCACCGCGCGGCTAGAGCCTCGATCGGAACGATAATGTCCTCGGCACAACTCTACCAGGCATGCGAGGATGGAGTGCTCATCCCTCCGAGGAAGAGTGTTCCCGAGGAAGCGAAGACTGCGAAGGAGCTCATCGTAGCCGACCGTGGAGGATTCATCTTCGAGCCGAGGGTCGGAGTCTTCGATTCGGTGGGAGAGATCGACTTCTCCAGCATGTATCCTTCTCTAATGGTGAAGAAGAATATCAGCCCAGAGACCGTGCTGTGCAAGTGTTGTCCTGAGTCAACGTTAAAGGTTCCAGAGTTGGGTTGGCGTATCTGTGAGAGACAGGTAGGGTTGATCCCTAGGGTTCTGAAGTTGATCCTTGAAAAACGGCTAGACTACAAGAGACTGAGAAACAGGACTCAAGATCCTGCAAGAAGAGGGATCTATGATCTACGACAAGGCGCACTTAAATGGGTACTGGTCTCGTGTTTTGGCTATCTAGGTTACCGGAATGCTCGTTTCGGGAAGATCGACAGCCACATAGCCGTCTGTGCTTTCGCCAGAGACGTTCTGCTGAGAACAGCGCACATAGCGGAGAGGCGTGGATTCGAGAATATGCATGGGATCGTCGATTGCCTGTGGCTGAGGAAGCAGGGGGCGGTCGAGGAAGACTACTTGGAGCTCTGTCGAGAGATCGAGGAGGATACAGGTTTACCGATAGGTTTCGAGGGGATCTACAAATGGATCGTGTTTCTGCCCTCGAAGGTAAACAGGAACATACCTGTGCTCAACCGGTACTTCGGCGTTTTCAGAAACGGCGAGATTAAGGTGAGAGGTATAGAGGCCTGTAGATCGGATACCCCCCAGTTTATCTGTGATGCTCAGCTCGAGGTAATCAAGGTGCTCGCTAAGGCCCAGAGCAGAGCAGATATACCCGCACTCATCTTGGATGCTATCCGGGTCCTAAGGGGATATGTTGATCGTCTCAAAGCAGGAAGAGTGGACGTGGAAGAGTTCATCATCGCAACGAGATTATCAAAAGACCCGGAGGAGTACGATCGCAGCCTGCTTCAAGCCATAGCTGCGAAGCAGCTCTTCCGTGAGGGAGGAAGGATTCATGCAGGGGAAACGATACGATATCTGATCAAGGACGCAGACAACTCAAACTCAAACCTGCGTGTTACACCTCTCCCGTTTTTGGGTTCAGTGAGTCGCTACGACGGGAGGGAGTACTTGAAGATGCTGATCAATGCGGCTAGCACAGTCCTTGAACCTTTTGGGCTGACAAGAGAGGAGACCCAGGTTGCCCTACAAGGTCAAAAGCAGACAGCTCTCCTGAGACGGGATAGAATACCTTGAGAAGCTTTCAAGACGACAAACTCCAGCACGGGAGTATCACTCGGGAGGCTTGCGCCTAATCTGGCCACATAGTTTCCTAGGAACAGAAAGTCTTTTGTCTTCCTCGACCAGTTCTTGGAGTAATCTGGAGTTGTCGGACATGGATAAATGGAGATGCACAGCATGTTCTTACGTATATGACCCAGACAAGGGAGATCCGGAACACGGTGTAGAACCGGGCACAGCCTTCGAGGACATACCAGATGATTGGGTTTGTCCAGAGTGTGGAGTCCCAAAAAACTTCTTCGAGAAAGTCGTCTGATCAGGATCTCTGTAAATTGGCAGCCACAACACCCTTTTTTCGTCTAACCTAGTTCCATGGGCAATCTCTTAACGAGAAGAGTGGATATCAAAGACATCAGGTTATCCTAGAGGAGGGCGACAATCCATATCTGAGGAAAGGAGACCTGTATCAAGCAGGAACCTCACATTCATAGGTCTTTGTGCCATCGGAGCATTTGCCATATTGACCTCGACGATGTCCAAGAACCCTGTCCTCCCTCTCTTTGCAAGGAGTCTTGGAGCAAGAGGAGCCGAGCTGGGACTGATAGCTGCCGCTTCAACGGTCCCCGGAATCTTGGTGAGTCTGCCAGCGGGAACGCTTTCTGATATCTACGGGAGAAGTAGGGTCATTCTGTTCTCTCTTGTCCTCTTTGCGACAGCACCTTTACTCTACTTCATCGTTGAGAACCCTTGGCAGCTTGCTTTGGTCAGGTTCTACCATGGGTTTGCAACGGCTATTTTCGGTCCTGTCGCGAACGCTGCAATCGCCGAACTGTTTCCGGAGCGTAGGGCAGAGAGAATATCAACCTTCTCTTCTGCCACTATTGTGGGACGTAGCATCGCCCCTTTCCTCGGCGGATGGATACTATTCAGCACTGGCTCCGATTTCAAGAGCATCTACGGAGCGGTTGCTCTGATCAGTATGACCGCGCTTGGACTTGGATTGATTGTTATGTGGAAGACCCCCCTCAAGGAAGGTATAGCACAAGGCCATCACCAAGAGATTGGAGAGCAGTTCATGCTGCTGAGAGAGGGATTGAAGAGAGTACTTGGCGAAAGAATGGTATTGGCTGCCGGATTCGCTGACGGGGTTCAGTACCTCACGTACGGTGCGTTCGAGTTCTTCTTGGTTCTGTACGCTAGCTCCAAGGGGATCAACGCGCTTCTCATAGGGATAATTGGTAGTATTGGGCTCGTCTCGGTGACTTTGATCAAGCCGATCTTTGGCTGGCTTTCAGACAGATTCGGAAGAAGACCGATTATACTCGGAGGGTTTGTCCTGGGCGGTGTGGCGTTGGCAAGCATGCCAATGACTAGTGAGTTCTTCAGCTTGGCTATGGCGTCACTCCTCTACGGATTGGGATTTGCCGCGGTAACCTCATCGACCCCGGCGTTTGTCTCTGATAACATGGACAGAAGAGACTACGGCTCTGCTATGGGAGCCCTCAGCATGATAATGGATATCGGACAGACGTTTGGACCTGTACTTACCGGACTTATCGTAGCAACATTTGACTTCGCCGTGGCTTTCGAGGTCCTTGCGTTCCTTCTGCTGAGTTTCGCATTTCTGTTCCATTTTGCCACGCGAAGGTCTAGCTAGCCCAGAAGGCGTTTCTCTCCTCTATTCTCGGGACATCTGCTATCTCTCGAGTTGCCTCCAAGCAGCCTCAGTACAATCACGGTTAGGTTTCCTGCATCGGAACCCGAAAATATAGAGATGCGCCCTAATATCTGCAGTGTAAGTTGAGGACGATCGAGCTCATCACCGCGGAGACGATTGCTTCAAGACTTGAAAATATTCGTAATAGCTACGAAAGGCTCTATGAGACGCCGGTTTCTTCGGTCCTAGAAGAGGTGTCGACTGAGCAGCTAAGCCCAACCGAGCCTTTCTTAGAGAACGATAAGTTGGCGCTAGTATTTCGAAAGGTCATCGTTGAAGACTACTCGGTCCCTATCATAGTCCTCAGACAAGAGGGGGCATTGTTCGTGATAGATGGGCATCACCGAGCCTACATAAGTAAGAAGTTGGGAAGACCGAGGATTCGAAGCTTCGTGCTCTCTGTTCCCTCTCCGTTCCTCTCGAAACGGCGATGGCTTAGCCTGGATTACCTTGAGATTGGAGACGTCGCCGAGATTGACGATCCCGAGCTGAACACGTGGGCGCAGATACTCAAGTTGTTAAAGTACTACGAGAAGATCCACAAGGTTACTTTCCAGATGAAAACGTTGAATATTCCAATGGAGGAGCTTGTGCCAACACAACCGGTGATCGAGAAAGAGAGGTTATATCCGCTTAGAGAACCGAGAGTTCCCATCGCCTGCCTTGAATCTGGAGAGAAATACTACATCTTGGATGGGCACGTTCGTTCATTATCCGCAAGACTACTAGGCGAAGGTACCGTCTCGGCGATAGTGCTGTGGAGCAAGGAGATCAAGACGTTCGGGGTCGAGAAGAGCTCCAGGGGTCTTGGACTGACCTCTCTAGGAGACATTCGGATACTTGGTCATGGAAGCCTCGTTTCATGAGCCAATAGTGTAGCAGATTCTCCGGGAATTTCCGGAAAGATAATGAGCTTACTGTTTTCACTTTTTCTTGGTGAATCCGATTGTGATATCAGAGAAGATGCTTAGTGAACTGAACAAGGAGGTAAATGCAGAGCTCTACTCCGGCTACTTGTACTTCTCCATGTCTGCTTACTTTGAGTGTTTAGGAACACAGAAAGAGTTGACTTTCTAGGCTGTCTCAGAGCAGAACCGTCAAGTCCCTCACTAGTCTTGCAGTTTGATCTCCGCGTACTCCTTCCCTAGCATGAGGATTTTGGGTCACCAACTAGATCTTTTGGTTGCCGATTTCGGCTCCTCGATAGTCTCAATCAGTATGACCGTACTTGGACTCTCTATGTTTGGCGTATGCGTCTGCCGCGCCGTCGTTCACTTTTCAGAGTGAAGACTCAACCATCTCGGAGAGCTCGTGCGTGGAAATTGTGGCCAAGTCTGCTATTTTTTCAGTAATTTCCAAAACTACACACGCGGCTTGTTCACCGGTTGAGCCAGCCTTCTTGCAGGACTCTCTTATCTTTTCTTCCGAGAACTCCTCGATTATTCCACTTCTCTTCTTTACCTTGACCATTTGCGTGAATCCCTCACGCAATCTACGATTTCATGGAAAGTATAAGGCTTACGATTTCAGGAGTTCTTGAGGAACTTGTCAACCGCGGAACCGAACCCAAGCAGGTTGACAAACATGTCCTCAGGCTGAATCAGTTCTACTATTATGTTCATTGATCATTGTGGTCGCACCCGAGAAGAACACTCCCTCGTCTAGTAGCGTGATACTACCCCAAGCTCGGAGTTGATCGCTCACTTGCTTAGACGCATCTATATGAGCTCAAACGTGTTGAGTGATCGATAGTTTCTTTTCCATCTGGCCGGAACAATGCTGTGGAGTCACGAGAATGCAGTCCAACATGAAAGAGCTAATCCGAGAGTTCATGAACCAACGCAACTGGGCCCTAGTTGGAGCATCCGAGAATCCGACGAAATATGGGAACAGGATGTTCTCGAGTCTACTCAAGGCGGGATATGTGGTTTATCCTGTCAACCCTAATGCAACAGAAATCGACGGCCACAAAGTCTACTCTACCCTGAGAGAGTTTCCAGAGGTCGCTGATATTGTTGTACCACCGAATGTAACGGAGCAGATCGTCCGAGAATACGGCTGAAAGCTCTCTCAGGAGAGCACTTGAATGATCTCCTTCACTTTGACTGAGAGGACTCGTTCCCCGCGTGAATCAGGCTCGTGATAGAGTTCTATCCTGGCAAGGAATCTGGCATTGCTCTTTACGAGATTGTGGGGTCCATCAAAGTTCCACACATCCATTCGAGCTCTCCACTTCTCATCTATCCAGACGACTGCTCTTTCTGGAAAGACCTTCTCTATCCGGATCTCACGAATATCATGTTTCCCTTTTTCGCTTACCTCATTCTTGAGGACTAGGCTTGACGGAGAAACCAGTCTGCCCGGGCTCGGCCTCATGAGGTCCCCGGAAGAGGAGAGATGAGAGATGGCTGCCTTCACGACCGAAGGTTTCCAACCTTTCTCGGCTGAACGGCTGATGAGATCGCTCATCTCTACGCCTTCTTTGCCCGACTTCATTGTTTCCGTCCATACCCATGCCTCTACGCTGCTCAACCCTCTTGTCTCCTCAGAATTCGCCAATTCCTCAAGGGATTTCCTCTGCGGATATTTCCGTGGTAAGTCAAGCCCGGCGCCTTCTTCTTCGATCTTCTTCCGTTTCTCTTCTTCCTCCGATGAGGGATTGAAGAGTCCAGGGGTCGGCCTAGGCTCTGTCTCTTATACACATCTGACGC
>CAZBVH010000055.1:8681-9305 GCA_964495315.1 uncultured Candidatus Bathyarchaeia archaeon
TCTCAGAACCGGGGTGAGTTGCTTGTTCAGTCGTTCAATGGTTCTCCTCATCTTTTCTACGCGACGTAAGCTAGCCATCTGGTAGGCAACGTCAACGGTGTCTTCGGCAAGGAGAACTATTGCTTTTCCTACGCGTCGCCTTCCGGTTCTTCCCTTCCTCTGAATATAGCGAATCTCGCTTGGTATTGGCTCGTAGAAGACTACGAGGTCAACATCCGGGATGTCTAAGCCTTCTTCAGCGATGCAGGTCGCGACGAGAACATTCAAGTTTCCGTCCCTGTACTCGGACAGTATCTGGGCCTGCTCCTTCTGACTTAGCCCTATGTCTTCTTCTTTCGAAGTTTGACCGACAAATCTCGCTACTCTCAGGTTTGGCACATTGCTCAGTTTCTCGACAAGGTGGGAGGCGGTATCTCTGTACTGGGTGAATACGAGCACCTTTGATGAGGAGGCTCCTTCAACCTGCTTTCTGACGATTCCCACGAGTTCCTTGACCTTGGGATGATCCTCTTGCCGCAGTTCCTCTGCTTTCTTCAGAATCGACATAAAGCTCGGGTCTTGTTTCAGCCTTCGATAACTGGTCTTCTCGTCAGGATTTCTGCTGATCTTGTCCAGGAAAGAAAG
>CAZBVH010000056.1:0-9219 GCA_964495315.1 uncultured Candidatus Bathyarchaeia archaeon
ATTCTGGATAGTCCCCCTGAAGGCGACCACAAGCTTCAAAGGAATCTTCGAGCGAATGGGACCCAGCCTAACAAAAGAGGGCAGAATAGAGAAGAACTACGACTGGCTGGTCCTAGGGAGAAGAGGCTCCATCTTTCCAACGAGAGAATATGATGTCCCTCTGACCGGTAAGATACCTTTTGATTTCAGGCGGGTTGAGCCGTTCGCCCAAGTCCTGAACAGCGAACTATCTCAAGCAGACGCGGTAGACATGGCAAAGCAAGAGGTGAGCCTTCACCATGAATATCTCGCCAAGCAGGATGTTGACCGGATCGTCGAGATAAGCCATGAGATTGACGTGGAGGAACCTACCCTTCTCCATGCCCCTGTATGGTTCTTCTCGTACGAGTACCGCGGGGGCAACTACGTGGTCTTCTTGGACGCTGTCACCGGCTCCGTGATTGAAGGAGACATACCTCCTACAGAGTTCAAGTTGCTCTAGCATCCGCTCAAGAAGAACCTTCTGCCCGAGCGACGCCACTAAACGACGAGTATAGACCACTGTTTCAGGTTTCACACTGAGACCAGTCGCACCTCAACGGACAAGGAACTCGCATAACTCAGGCTACATCAAAGGAACCTAACCTCATGCAACGTTTCCAGAACACAATTGTTTAAAAGCTCACGTCCACACTTTATCGGCGTCAAAGGGAGAAAGAAGATGGGCGAGGGTCTAATCAAGAAGATTGAGGCGGAAGCAGGGCTGCTGGAGAAGATTGAGCTAGCAGTTCCTGGGTTCAGCGGCTACAAGAATAAAGAGCTTCGAAGAGAAGCAGATCGTCTTGTCAGAGACTTTCTCAGTCGCCAGATCAAGCAATCCAAGGGTAACCTCAGAGATGTGTATGGCTGGTTGATAGAGCGTGGAGCTAGGAGTTCCTCGGGTCGAGTCGATGGCCTTATAGCAAGGCTCGACAGGGTCTCTTCCGAGATAGACCACGCGTCATCCGGGTATAGCGGATTCTTTGATGCGGTAAAGGTCCGGGAAGAAGACCTTGACGCGATGCTGGGCTTCGATCTACGCTTAGTCGAGCTGATGAAAGACTTGGTCTCCCGAACCGAAGCGTTCAGGAAGATAGCCCGAGATGCCCCGGACAAGACAATCGACGAATGGGTCGAGAACCTTGAATCCACGATCCGAGTAGTCCAAGACACCTTTAATGGGCGGTCAGACGTGATAAAAGGAGTGAACTTGAGGTAGATTAGTATGCCACAGGTAATCGAATGGGTCAACCCTCAGGAGAATGATATCGTCTGGAGATATCCCTACGAGGATATAACTTGGGGAGCCCAGCTGATAGTCAACGAGATGGAAGTGGCGGTCTTCTTCAGGGACGGAAAAGCCTATGATGTGTTCGGCCCAGGCAGACACACACTCACCACGATGAACCTCCCGTTAATCACTCCCATTCTCTCCCGGTTAGCCGGTTTCGGTCAAACTCCTTTCAAGGCTAGGGTAATATTCATCTCGACGAAGCAATTCGCAGGAAAGTACGGAACGAAAGCGCAGACCACGGACCTGGCGCCCCTGATGCTTCATGGGACCTTCTGGGTAAAGGTGGAGAACGCCTCAGTCTTCGTGAATGAGGTGGTTGGCGGGCAGGGAGCCTACGCCACAGAGAACGTGAACGATTTCCTGAGGGGCTTCATAAACGAGAGAATGATCGATGAGATCTCCCGATACGATCTCCTCACCGTATTCACTCGTCTGGATGAGACTTCAGGCATAGTCAAGAGCAACCTTGTTGACGCTTTCAATCGCATAGGGCTTGAGCTCGTTGACTTGAAGTTCGAGGGAATAGACACGTCACCCGAGTATCGAGAGCGGCTCTTCTGGCTTAGGTCAGGAGGTGCACCACCTTCAGAGGTGCTCAGAATGGAGACCGTGAAGGAGGCCGCCAAAGAGCTGGGCAAGTCTCCCGGAGCCGGCTTCGGCACAGGGATGGTGTTGGTTCCCCCAATCTTCCAGCAACCTGCTCCTGCTGCCGGTGCCCCACCCGTTGCTCTCGTGATATGCCCCAAATGCTCGGCACAAGTCCCATCTACATCGAAATTCTGCTCGAACTGCGGTGCAAGCCTAACAGTCCCTTCGACTGCCCCCGCGCAAGCCCAAGGAAAGAAGTGTCCGAAATGCGGCTCTGAGAACGCTGCAGCCGCCCAGTTCTGCCACAACTGCGGTGAGAAACTCTAGAGCCTTAGCGCCAGGTATGCTATATCTCTCTGACGTAATCGCTCAGTATGTGAGTGTCTAACCGCTTCCCGTGCAAAGGTAGCTCTTATTCCTCAATTCTAGGGGGCAGCCTCCCCCGCAAACGTAGAACTCTGGGCAATCTCCACATTTGGAGGGCACATATTCCCTATTCCTCACGCTCACTGCCAGCGGATTGTTCCATATTTTTTCCCATGCGTCTGTCAGTATGTTGCCTAGGCTCTCGAAGTAACTCTGGCACGGGTAGACTGTCCCATCTGGTCCGATGCACATGTTAACCCTGGCAGCGGTGCACGACTTGATTCCTAGCCCTATCGAGACGGGATTCAACTGACAGTACTGGGTTGGCGTATACCAGGAGAACTTCATGTCGAGTTCTTCCGCCTTCGCCCTTATTCTCGGCAGGAGAGCCTTCAGCTGCTCCACTGGGAGGGAAAACTTCTCGGAGACCTCGGGGCCTTTTCCTGAGTATATCAGGCTGTTACAGGCAAACCTCTCCACTCCTAAAGTTTTCAGGAAAGCGATCGTCTCTAGGAAGCTGTCTGCGTTGTACCTGTTCAGTGTGGTATTGGTTGTGAGGTACACTGGTGTAGGGAGAATGTTTCTTATTGCTTGAACAGTCTCTTTCCAGCTTCCTTTGACGCCGGTTATTCGATCGTGAATACTAGGCTTGTGTGATTCGATCGTGACCTGGGCGAAATCCAGTCCAGTTTCCGCCAGTCTCTGGACATACTCTGGGTCTGACAGTCTCCGCCCGTTGGTTATCAACCCGCTTACCGCCCCTTTTTTCTGGGCGTAACTGAGGAGTTCTGCAAGATCCTCCCTGAGTGTAGGTTCTCCTCCTGTGAAGGTGAAGATAAATACGCCTAAGCTGAAGAGCTTGTCCATCGTCTTCTTCCATTGCTCAGTGGTTAACTCTTCGATCTCTCTGGAGCCACCGGTGTAGCAGTGCACGCACTTGTTCTGGCATCTGAAGGTGAGTGCCAGATCCACTCTTATCGGCGCGGAGAGTTCCTGGCTGAACGGCTCAACCTGTCGCACATCCAAGTAGGATATTGGGCAGATCTCTTCCGTCTGGGCAAGTGTGCTGATCGTGTATATGGTCCTCTCATGATCCTTCTTGGCTTCCTCCGCGCCGATTCGGTACGTCTTTCTGAGTTGCTTGACGGCTTCCTCGGTAGACAACCCTTTCACAAAGAAGTGGGCGTGAGCGGTTGCCGTCTCGTTCAGATACAACACGGTATTCGCATTTATGAGGAGGAGACCGTTCCCTCCCTTCTCAATGCGTAGTTGCAGTGAAAGCCCAGCGAACTGTCCTTCACCCCTATAATTGTATATCCCTACAGGATTTTCCGGCGCCTTCCCTGCCAGTTTGCCCCATATTTCTCTCATCTGCAATAAGGTTCCCTCCTCAGCCGACGCCGCCTCCTCCCGATGCACAGGCGCATGCACATGAGACGCAGGCACAAGCACAGGCACAGGAGGCACATGCGCAGACGCAGCCGGACTTGTGGTGGACGGATTCTTGAGAGGCCTTTTCCGAGGGAGGCGGCTCCGGTATTATTGAGTTAGTGAACTTCTCGATATCTGAGACGAACCTCTGGGCAGTCTGCTCCATTGCTGAGGCTACGGTATCTGCGAACCTGACTCCCGGAATCTCTCTAAGATCTAAGGACTCATTGGGATTCTCGACTCTATCTTTTGGCGAAGAGGAGTAGTAGCCATCGTTGTACCGATACCACCACCAGCTAGGATTGGGGAGGAAGCTGGTATCTCGGAAGAGTTCTTCGGTCTTCTCCTGGAAGTTCTCGTCAAGTAAGAGCCAGAGGAGTCTCTCATCATAAGCGTTGGACATCAGTTCCGCTGTCTGCGCACTTCGCACTTCCTCCCAAGCCTTGTTGAGCGTGTTCCGATAGTAGTCCACCGTGTCCTTTCTGCAATATCCAGCCATCTTCCGCTGGACGCCTGATCTCAATACCATTATCGCCTCGGCGAGACGCCTCTCGTTCAGTCTTCCATCGCTCTCGATTGCTTTGATGAACTCCTCCTCGTAGTAGTGGGGCGGTTCAGGTAGGGGTTCCGTCACCTTCAGCTTGAGTGTCGGTCTTGGCTCGATGACCCAGACCGCCTGCTTCTTCATCAGCCCATAGAGCATTAGGGTGACTATCTTTGGCGGAGGAAGATCGAGGAGCACGGCTGCCTCCACGGCTGTAAGCCCACGCCTTACGCCAAGGGATTCTATCGACAAGACCGGTCGCAAGTAGCTCTTCTTTGACCTTGCCGCTCGGGCGATTATCCCGGTAATCAGCAGGGCAGAGAGGATGACTTCTGTGCTCCCTGTCAAGAAGGCGACCGCTGAATCGAAGAATCCCTGTTTCCTCTCATAGTGCTGAACGTATTCCTTTGGGAATGAGACGCCACACTCGAATCGCTCCCCGGGGTCCCAGTCCCTTCTCTCCCAGTACAGGACGAGCTTGCTTTCCTCTGCGCCGTCGTAGTACGCGTTGTCCCAGAGCGTCTTCGTAGTCTTGACATTGCCTGTTGTGACGCCTTTAGGGAGAACTATGGCAACTCTGAGTTCGGCTCTTCTGGTCGTGTCTTTCCACGTTGCGGGAATGAACTGCATACCCGCGTTACCCTGATTCGTTTCGTCCTCCCAAATCATCTTCTTGACGTTGGAAACGACCGTAAATCTGACCGTGGATCGTGCGGTGACTGTCTCACTCAACCAGACTCTGGCAGCGTACCAATCTCCCTCGATTATGCTCTCCGTTCGTAGGATACGCCCTTCGCTGTCTTTCGCTTCTCTGATCGTGAAGCCTTCGGCTGGCTGGAGGACGTCTACACGTCTTATCTCTCCCTGATCGCAGGTGATCTCCAAGTCGTAGAGTAGGTCTATTGTTCCATCGGGGAGGATCCAGATCTTCGCCCACTGATGTCTCAGATGGTATTCGATGCTGGCTCCTTTTGCCTGAGAAACGTTTGGAAAAAAGGCTGGCGAGACTGAGGCTAACACTAGGATGAGGAGAACGAGGAGGATCTTTCGCTCCTCTACCACTTTGGTTCCTCCGTGAGTTCAAGTGATGCTCCGCAGTAAGGGCATACTATGACAGGGATGCCTGCCTTCATCTTTGCTTCGCTGGGGTCGAGTTGTGCAGAGCAATTTGGGCACCTCAGCATTTGTACATCGACTCTGCCGGGGATCGATTGTTCGACCACGATCGTCTTCTCCTTCCTCATAAGAACGTAGATAAGACCGAAGCCGCAGGCGAGCATGATTGCGCTTACCCATAGTCTTGAGGCATGCTCCACTGAAGCGATGGCGAAGATTAGTCCGATAACAATGAGTACCGCAGAGGCGGAAAACCCAATTGCTCTCTTAAGGTCCATCCGCAATCACCTCGATGCCACTCTAAATTTTCTCGCTGTGATTATGAGTATCCTTGCAGTGTATGTGGTGTTATGCTTTTCGCGGTGACCACAACGTTCTCATCGACGATTAGATCCAAATTTACTTTACGCTCTCTGTTGATGAGCCTCAGATGATCGTCTCTTCGTTCTCAGAATCGGGGCGGTCTTGAACTGTGCCCTATAGAGCCGGCTGTAGAGTCCTCCCCTCTCCATTAGCTCTGAATGGGTGCCTTCCTCCACGATTCTCCCCTCGTCTAGGACGATTATGCGGTCAGCGTTTCTGACGGTTGAGAGCCTGTGAGCTATTACGAATGATGTTCTGTTCCGGAGGAGTTTCTCAAGGGCCTCCTTGATCAGCATCTCAGTGTAGGGATCGACGCTTGATGTTGCCTCATCCAGGATCAGTATTCTGGGGTCGGCTAGGAGTGCTCGTGCGAAGGAGATGAGTTGTCTCTGCCCCATGGAGAGGTTGCTTCCCCCCTCCATTATCTCCGTGTCATATCCGTTGGGCAGGCGGGTTATGAAGTCGTGGGCGTTGACTGCTTTCGCAGCCTCAACTACTTCCTCGTCTGTGGCGTCTAGGTGTCCGTAACGTATGTTCTCCATGACGCTGTCCGAGAAGAGGAAGGGATCTTGGAGTACGATTCCCATCTGGGTGTGAAGGGATTTGGGGGATACCTTTCTCAGGTCATGTCCATCGACGCTGACCGTTCCTTCGCTTGGATCGTAGAACCTGCATAGGAGGTTGACTATGGTGGTCTTCCCGACCCCTGTCGGACCGACTATTGCAACCGTCTGTTTCGCCGGGACTGTCAGGTTTATGTCTATTAAGACGAGGTCTCTGAGGTCATAGCCAAAGGTGACGTCCTTGAATTTGACTCTGCCCTTTATCTGGGGGAGTCTGATGGCTTGTTCGGTCTCAGGTATCTCGACTGGGGCGTCAAGTAGTTCGAAGATTCTCTCGGATGCGGCCATCGAGCCTTGGAGGCTGTTGTAGAACATTGCGAGGGTGAAGAGGGGTCGAAAGATCATGATGATGTAGTGCGAGAATGCGACGACTACCCCGACGGTCGCTTCTCCGCTCATGACCTGAAGTCCACCATACCAGAGCACGGTGGCTGTTCCTATGGCTCCGACGACCTCTACCAGCGGTGTGAAGATGGCGGATAGCCTGGATGATTGGAGGTTTGCTTCTAGGTTCTCCACGTTCACCTGCCCGAAGCTATCCATGCTCTGGTCTTCTCTGGTAAAGGACTGAATCACCCTAATTCCTGATATGCTCTCTTGAAGCTTTGAGGTGACTCCCGCTATCTTCTGCCGAGTTAGGAGGTATGCCCTTCTGGCTCTGCCTTGAAAGCCCCAGAGAATTACTCCGACTAAGGGGAAGACGATCAATGATACCGCTGCCAGCTTCACGTTCATGGAGAACATGACGGCGAGTATCCCGATGATCGTCACCACCTGGGTGAGTATGCTCATCAGTCCGCCGGTCAGGATCTCCTCAAGGGAGTCGGCGTCATTGGTCACTCTGGAGATTATGCGCCCGGTCTCTCGTTCTGCGAAATATCTCAAGGAGAGCGCCTGCAGCTTCGAGAACATATCCTCCTTCAGTCTATAGATGATCGTCTGCCCAACGGTGTTCATCCTGATCGCGTCTTCTCGATCACAGAACCATCCAACGACTAAGACCACGATGTAGATTACAGCTGCCCAGGAGAGTCCCTGAAGGTCACGGTTGGCAATGTATACGTCTATGGCGACTCGGAGGAGATAAGGACCAACCAGATTCGTAAGGGACTCCAAGAGAAGCAGCATAGCTATGACTGCTAGTTCCCCTCTGTAGGGGAGGAGGTAGCCGATCAACCTTCCCAGGAGGACTCTGTCCGGAGTTCTCCGCTCGGGCTCCTCATCCTCCTCGAATAGGTCTGCAAGGTGGTAGTGCGCCATCAGCCCTTCCTCCGTCCAAGGCGACTCCCACGTCTCTTTCTCTTCAGGGAAGGGTCTTCAGCGAACTGTGTCTGATATATCCTGGTGTAGATCCCGTTCTTCGCCAGTAACTGCGTGTGGGTTCCTTCTTCTGCAATCTGTCCGTCTTCCAGTACAACGATCCGATCAGCGTTCTTCATTGTGGAGAGCCGCTGGGTGATGATGAAGGCAGTCCTATTCTTCAGAACACTCTTCATGGCTTCCTGTATCTCATGTTCTGTATCGATATCTACACTTGAGGTGGAGTCGTCCATGATCAGTATCCTGGGGTCTCTCAGGAGCGCCCTCGCTAACGCGATCCTCTGCTTCTGCCCGCCTGAGAGCGTGGCTCCTCGCTCACCTATGACGGTCTTGTATCCTTCTGGAAACGACATTATGAAGTCGTGTGCTCTCGCTATCCCCGCAGCTCTTGTTATCTCCTCCATCGTAGCACCCGCCTTACCATAAGCGATGTTCTCGCGTATGGTTGTGGAGAAGAGGAAGGTTTCTTGAGGCACGATTCCGATCTGATCCCGTAGAGACCTCAGGGTTACGTCCCGGACGTCGAATCCATCTATGAGGACCCGGCCGGAAGAGACATCGTAGAACCTCGGGATGAGGTGTGTGACGGTGCTCTTGCCTGAACCGGTAGACCCCAACAGTGCAACGGTCTCCCCCGGTCTGACGGTGAGGTCCATGTCTTTGATGATAGGTCTGTTCGGGGTGTATCCGAAGTAGACGTGCTCGAATCTGACCTCTCCCCTCATCTGTGGCAGTTCGGCGGCTTCCGGCTTCTCTTTGACTGCAGACTGGAAGTCCATTATCTCGAAGACTCTTTCTCCGCCTGCCATCGCGTTTGTGTAGAATGTTACCAGGAATCCGAGATATCTGACAGGGTTTACCAGCATGGTGAGGTAGGTGGCAAAGGCGACGAGTGTCCCTATGCTCAGCTCCCCTCTGATGGCTTCTCCGCCGCCAAACCAGTAGACTGCAACGATTCCGATGTTCAGAATCAAGTTCATGAGAGGGTTGAAGGTGGCGCGGATTCGCTCTGCTTCCAGCTCATTCTCAAGGTATCCGGCGTTCTCTCTCTTGAACTTCTCCTTCTCGAAGTCTTCTCGAGCGAATGCCCTGACAACCCTCGCTCCCACTAGGTTCTGCTGTAGGATCGCTGTCATCGCTCCCTCGTATTGGCGTGTCGCTCTCCATCTCGGGCGGATTCTCTTTGAGAAGACGTAGGCCAAGACGAAGATGGGCGGTGCGATGGTTGTTGAGAGGAGTGTGAGCCTCGGGTTCAGTGAGACAAGTATTGCGGTTGTGCTGATCACGGTCAATGTTGATGTGGTGACTGCCGTCATCCACCAAGAGTATAGCACCCTCACGGTCTCCACGTCGCTTGTAGCTCTAGACATCAACTGCCCTGTCTGTATCTCGTCGTAGAAGCTGAAGGACTTCTCTTGGAGGGCTTGGAAGAGGTCTCTTCTGATATCGAAGATTACCCTTTGACCGATGTAGCTCTGAGTGTACCCCTGTATGAACCTAAAGAGCCCTCTGAGGATGCTTACACCTATAATGGCGAGTGTCAAGAGGGATAAGGT